>NZ_JBYSZG010000006.1:69600-218155 GCF_058786935.1 Rugamonas sp. FW305-51 | reverse complement strand
ACTCGGGGTGGGACTATTTGACATTCGTGGATGCGGGTGCGCTGGCCGGGTTGGCGGCCGGGGGCGTGGTGCCGGCCGGCGCCACGGACGCTGCCGGAGCGGCGCTGGTGCTGGCCGGTGCCGGCGTAGAGGCAGGCGCCGGTGCGGCGCCGGCGGCCGGCGCAGCCGCAGGGGCGCCCGTTGGCACGGCCGGTACCGTCGGCGTGGCCGTGATCGGCGCGATCGACGGCGGAGGCGTGACGTTCTTCTTGATCGGCGCCACCGTCTTCATCTTGCTTTGCTCCAGCGTGGGCAGGTTGGCCACCTGTTTCTTCACGGCGGCCGCCGCGGCCAGCTGTTGTTTCTGTTCGTCCGATAACTGCTGGTACTCTTCCCACTGGGCCGACTTGTTGCCCGAGCCGATCTTCTGGGTCCGGGCGAAATTCTCCCGCACCTGGCGCCGCTGTTCGGGCGTCATCGTGACCCATTCGTTCATGCGTTCACGCACGCGGGCCTGTTCGTCGGCCGTCATGGACGAGTAGCGGTTGGCGATCTTCAGCCATTTTTGCTTGCGCAAGCCTTCCATCTGGTCCCATTCCACTTGCAGGGGGAGCAGGGCTTGCTGTTGCAACGCGGTTAATTCCTTCCACAGGGGCTTGTCCAGTGCCTTGGGCGCGGCGCCATGCTGCTTGCCGCCCGTGCCAGGCTTGCCGGCGGCAGCCGATGCCGACGCCGACGGTGCGACCGCCGCGACGCTGGCCGCCGGTGCCGCCGGCGGCGGACGCGTGCCGACCCAGACCGTGCCGGCCACCGCTGCCATCACGCCTGCCGCCACCGCCACCCCCAGTTTTGCCCGACTGCTGAAACCTGTCATGCTTATTGCTCGCTTTGGGCGAGGTAGGCGTTAAAGCCGTGGTCCAGGTAGGCCGACAGCGGCAGCTCGTCCGACAGCACGGCCGCGTCCAGCTCGGCCAGTTCGGCGATGCGCTGTTGCTGTTCGTACTGATAGATGCCGATCAAGCCCGTCACCAGCACCAGCAGGGGGATCACCATGCTGGCCCGGCCCAGCCACGAGAATGGCTGCGAGAAGTAGCTGCCCAGGCTGCCCGTGCCGCCGGCGCCGGCCGTGGCCAGCGCCGCCTGCTTGACGCGCAGCGGCGCGTCGGCCTTCTTGCGGGCCATGGCTGCCTTGCGGGCCTGGGCCAGACGGTCCGTGGTCGATGCCGGCAGCTCGTCGAGCCGCTCGTTGAGCGCGTGCCGCACCTTGTATGCGAAATTGAGTTCTTCGGTATTCATAGTTTTATTCCCTTGGCCTGCAGCGCCTCGGCGAGTGTGTGAGTTGCTCGTGAGCAATGCGTTTTGACGCTCCCCTCGGAACAACCCATCGCTTCGGCCGTTTCGGCCACGTCCATATCTTGCCAGTAACGCATGAGGAAGGCTTCCCGTTGACGCGCGGGCAGTTTTTGTACTTCACTCTCGATCAGGGCCAGCATTTGCTGGCGTTCGACCTGGTCGGCGCTGGACTCGGCGGCAGCAGTACCCTGTTCGGCCTCGTAGGACTCCAGTATATCAAAGTCCTCATGGTCGTCGCCCGAGGGGCCCAGGCCCGAGAACAGGCTGACCCAGGTATTGCGTACTTTTTCTCGGCGGAAATAATCGAGGATGGTGGTCTGCAGGATGCGCTGGAACAGCATGGGCAGCTCGGCGGCCGGCTTGTCGCCGTATTTTTCGGCGAGCTTGATCATCGCGTCCTGCACGATGTCGAGTGCGGATTCGTCCTTGCGTACTGCGTAGACGGCTTGTTTAAAGGCGCGCCGCTCGACGTTTTCTAGAAAGTCGGATAATTCTTTGTCTGTTGCCATGCGTCGTGGAGCGTTTTGCCGGGGATGCCGGAATCTGGGGGCGCGAAGGCCGGGAGTGTTGCGTGTGACGTTTTGTAAAAACTGAGCGCATGCTAGCAAAAATTGGCCGTTTACGCATGTTTTTTGCATGCCGGCGCACCAGAATGGCGCCCGGCGCATAATTTTGCTTGCCCAAACGGCCGTGCCGGTGGTACCGTATGGGACGCTTTGAACACCCCGAAGCTCTATGGTCTGGTCGCCGCTGGCACACAACGCCGCAATCGACACGACGCGCTTTCATATGTAGGCAGTTTGCTCTAACCCGCGCCACAAGCGCGAGAGGTACGCACAACCGCTACAGATCAATCCGGCCAAACGAGTTTGCGTCCAGCGACGCCTTGTACGCTATCTACGGCTAGCGGAAGAGGCACCGTGAGCGCATCGAAAAGGGAAGCAGGGCAAAGCTGTAGCAGTACGCATACTTCGCTAGGACAGAGCATCCGATCAATCTCCAATGGACCTTGAAAGGAATGTTTCATGAATACCGAAGCAGCAGGAAATCAACTCACAGGCGCGGAAATCGTCGTGCGCTGCCTGGCCGAAGAGGGCGTTGAGCACGTCTTTGGCTACCCGGGCGGTGCCGTTCTGTACATTTACGACGCCATCTTCAAGCAAGACAAATTCCAACACATACTGGTACGCCACGAGCAGGCCGCGATCCATGCCGCCGATGCCTATTCGCGCAGCTCGCAGAAAGTCGGCGTCGCCCTGGTGACCTCCGGTCCCGGTGTGACCAATGCCGTCACGGGCCTGTCGACCGCCTACATGGACTCGATCCCGATGGTGGTCATTTCGGGCCAGGTGCCCAGCCACGCGATTGGCCAGGATGCGTTCCAGGAATGCGACACGGTCGGTATCACCCGTCCCGTCGTCAAGCACAATTTCCTCGTCAAGGACGTCAAGGACTTGGCGGAAACCATCAAGAAAGCCTTCTACATTGCCCGTACCGGCCGTCCCGGCCCCGTGCTGGTCGATATTCCGAAGGATATCTCGATGCACAAGACCACCTTCTCGTACCCGAAAGAGGTCGAGATGCGGTCCTACAAACCGGTCGACAAGGGCCATTCGGGCCAGATCCGCAAGGCCGTGCAGCTGCTGCTGCAAGCCGAGCGCCCCATGATCTACACCGGCGGCGGCGTGATCCTGGCCAATGCCTCGCCCGAGCTGAACAAGCTGGTCGACAAGCTGGGCTTCCCCGTCACCAATACGCTGATGGGCCTGGGCGCCTACCGCGCCAGCGACGAGAAGTTCGTCGGCATGCCCGGCATGCACGGCACCTATGAAGCGAACATGGCGATGCAGCACTGCGACGTCCTGATCGCCATCGGCGCCCGCTTCGACGACCGCGTGATCGGCAACCCGAAACACTTCGCCAGCCACCCGCGCAAGATCATCCACGTGGACATCGATCCATCGTCCATTTCCAAGCGCGTCAAGGTCGACATTCCCATCGTCGGCAACGTCAAGGACGTGCTGATCGAATTCCTGGCCCAGCTCGACGCGGCCGAGACCAAGCCCAACGCGCCTGCGCTCAAGGACTGGTGGAAGCAGATCAACGAGTGGCGCGGTCGCGAGTGCCTCAAGTATCCGACTTCGGACCTGGTGATCAAGCCCCAGGCCGTCGTGCAGAAGCTGTGGGAAGTGACCAAGGGCGACGCCTTCATCACCTCCGACGTGGGCCAGCACCAGATGTGGGCGGCCCAGTACTACCCGTTCGACAAACCCAAGCGCTGGGTCAACTCGGGCGGCCTGGGCACCATGGGTGTGGGCCTGCCGTACGCCATGGGCGTGCAGATGGCCAATCCGGATGCCACCGTCGCCTGCATCACGGGTGAAGGTTCGATCCAGATGTGCATCCAGGAACTGGCGACCTGCAAGCAGTACCACCTGACGCCGAAGATCATCATGCTCAACAACCGTTTCCTGGGCATGGTGCGGCAGTGGCAGCAGATCGACTACGGTTCGCGCTATTCCGAGTCCTACATGGATTCGCTGCCCAACTTCGAGAAGCTGGCCGAGGCCTATGGCCACGTCGGCATGCGCATCGAGAAACCGGGCGACGTGGAAAGCGCGCTCAAGGAAGCGTTTGGCATGAAAGACCGGCTGGTGTTCATGAACTTCATCACCGATCAATCTGAAAACGTATGGCCGATGGTGAAGGCGGGCAAGGGGCTCTCCGAAATGCTGTTGGGTTCGGAGGACTTATAAGATGCGACACATTATCTCTGTATTGCTGGAAAATGAAGCGGGCGCGCTGTCGCGCGTGGTGGGCCTGTTCTCGGCCCGCGGCTACAACATCGAAACGCTGACCGTGGCGCCGACGGAAGACGCGACCCTGTCGCGCATGACCATCGTCACCAGCGGCTCGGACGACATCATCGAGCAGATCACCAAGCACCTGAACCGCCTGATCGAGGTGGTCAAGGTGGTGGACCTGACGGAAGGCGCCCACATCGAGCGCGAGCTCATGCTCATCAAGGTACGGGCCGTGGGCAAGGAACGCGAAGAAATGAAGCGTACCGCCGACATCTTCCGCGGCCGCATCATCGACGTGACGGAGAAGACGTACACGATCGAACTGACCGGCAACAAGGGCAAGCTCGACGCGTTCATCGATTCGATCGACCGTGCCTCCATCCTGGAGACGGTACGTACCGGCGGTTCCGGCATCGGACGCGGCGAACGCATCCTCAAGGTTTAACCGGACGTCCCTGACGCACGGCTTCAAACAAACAATACCCCAAATATAGGAATTATCATGAAAGTTTTCTACGACAAAGACGCTGACCTCTCCCTGATCAAGGGCAAAAACGTGGCCATCATCGGCTACGGCTCGCAGGGCCACGCCCACGCGCAAAACCTGAGCGACTCCGGCGTCAACGTCACCGTGGGCTTGCGCAAGGGCGGCGCCTCGTGGACCAAGGTCGAGAAGGCCGGCCTGAAAGTGGCGGAAGTGAACGACGCCGTCAAGGCCGCCGACGTCATCATGATCCTGCTGCCGGACGAGAACATCGCCCAGGTCTACAACGAAAACGTGGCGCCATACGCCAAGCAGGGCGCCGTGCTGGCCTTCGCCCACGGCTTCAACGTGCACTACGGCCAAGTCGTGCCACGCGCCGACCTGGACGTGATCATGGTTGCACCCAAGGCCCCAGGCCACACCGTGCGCGCCACCTACACCCAGGGTGGCGGCGTGCCGCACCTGGTCGCCGTGTACCAGGACAAGTCCGGCATCGCCCGCGACATCGCCCTGTCGTACGCTTCGGCCAACGGCGGCGGCCGTGCCGGCATCATCGAAACCAACTTCCGTGAAGAGACGGAAACCGACCTGTTCGGCGAACAGGCCGTGCTGTGCGGCGGCGCCGTGGAACTGATCAAGGCCGGTTTCGAGACCCTGGTCGAAGGCGGCTACGCTCCCGAGATGGCTTACTTCGAGTGCCTGCACGAACTGAAGCTGATCGTCGACCTGATCTACGAAGGCGGCATCGCCAACATGAACTACTCGATCTCGAACAACGCCGAATACGGCGAGTACGTGACGGGCCCGAAAGTGGTCACCTCGGCCACCAAGGATGCGATGCGTCAGTGCCTGAAGGACATCCAGACCGGCGAATACGCCAAGTCCTTCATCCTGGAAAACAAGGCCGGTGCCCCGACCCTGATTTCGCGCCGCCGCCTGACGGCTGAGCACCAGATCGAAGAAGTGGGCGCCAAGCTGCGCGCCATGATGCCTTGGATCGCCAAGAACAAGATGGTCGACCAGTCGAAGAACTAAGCTGCATCTTCGCCACGTAAAGAAGCCGGGATGCGTTCCCGGCTTTTTTTCGCCCGGCCGTGTCTGGCGCAGTGTTCGGCCCAGTGTTCAGATTTCGCTCAGGCGCTCGGCCATGCGCGTTTGCCAGCCCGGCCCGGTGGCTTTCCAGCGGGCGATCACGTCGGCCGGGAGGCGCAGGGAAATCAGCTGGCGGGGATGGGCGAGCCGGGGGCGTCCACCCTTGTTCACCGTGCCATGCACCAGCATGTCGTCGGTAATTTCAGGCAGCTCGAGGTATTCCTCGGGCTGGATGTGATGGGCGTCAACCTGCGCCAGATCCGATCCCAAGGAGTGGAGCGATGCGCTTTTTTTCGCGTTCATTGGCTTTCCTCATGCTAAAAATGTGGCGTCCGGTTAAACGCGGCGTGTAGCCAATCACGACCATGCGGCCAGATAGCAGGCCGTAGCAAATGATGCGGCGTTCGCCGTAGTCTTTGCGTGCATCCTCGACTTCGAACGTTGTGCCCGCAAAGACGCGTTGGGCGTCCGCAAAATCAAGGCCGCGCTCGGTCAATGTCTTGTCGCGCTTGCCCGTATCGTAGGTCACACGCATAAGGTTATTGTAGATACGAAAACTACGTGTTGCAAGAACAGCGGATATGGTGCACGATGGCCGACGCGGCAGTGAGGCATGATCTGCGCATGACAGCACACGTGCACAAGTAGCGTATTGATCGTGCTTGAATGTAGTTACAAAAGCTCACCAGTTGTTACTGGCCTCCGCGGCAAGATCGGGTACAGTGCTGCTTGTCTATATTTCAACCTGGAGCAAGCCATGACCGTCATCCACAAACTCGCCGCCGTTGCCGCCGTTTCCTTTGCCCTGGCCGCGCAGGCGGCTCCGCCCGAACCGTTGCCGACAGCCGGCACGCTGGTGGTGGTGCCCGCCTTCGGCGAAGTCAAGCACGCCAACGACATGGCACTGGCCGTGCTGGCCGTGGAAGAGCAGGACAAGGACAAGGCTGCCGCCGCCTCGCGCGTCAACCAGAAAATGAAGCAGGGCCTGGAGCTCGTCAAGCAGGCCGACCCGCAGGCCAGCCTGAAAACCCAGGGCTATTACACCTATCCCGTCTATCCGGAAGAGCGCCCCATGCCCAACGGCGTGGCGCCCAAGCCGCGCGTGCCCACCGCCTGGCGCGTGGGCCAGTACCTGCAAGTGAGCACCACCAACCTGGCCGGCCTGCCCAAGACGGTGGCCGCCGCCCAGCGCATCCTGAGCCTGAACAGCCTGCAGTTCGGCCTGACCCCGGAAACGACCAAAAAGCTCGACGACCAGCGCATCGCCGCCACCTACCAGAACCTGAACGAGCGCGTGGCCTCGATCGCCGCCGCCATGGGCCGCAAGGTGAGCGACGCCGTGCTCGACACGGTGGACTTCGAAGGCTCCGGCAACTACGCCCAGCAGAGCGAGCGGGCCGCGCCCATGATGATGCGGGCCGGTAAAATGATGGACAGCGCCGAAGTGGCCGAACCGAGCTTCGAGCCGGGCGAGACGACGCTGCAGATGCACCTGGTGGGCAAGGTGAAGTTCAAGTAAGGGCAAGGCGTGCCAGGCGGCCTGGCCGGGCAGAGGGCAGGGCAGAGGCGAGGACAGAGCGCAGGACAGCGGGCGGCCCGGTGCGCCAGTCCCTTTTTTGTTGTCTCGTCCTCTATAATGATGGCGCAACACGCTGACAAAAATAACGCGCGCACCGCCCGCAGCACTTAGAATTGGAACAATATGGCCACTTTCCCCCGTCGCAGAGCCAAGAACGGCGCCAACCAGGCCGCCAAGGCGCCCAAGCTGTCCCGCCTGGGTCGCTTCGCACGCCAGCCGCTGGCCGAGGGCGCCGTCAAGCCCCGTCCGCGCGGGATCTACCTGCTGCCCAATGCCTTCACCACGGCCGCCCTGTTCTGCGGCTTCTACGCCATCGTGATGGCCATGAACCAGCGTTTCGAGCATTCGGCCTGGGCCATCTTCATCGCCATGGTGCTCGACGGCCTGGACGGGCGCATCGCCCGCCTGACCAACACCCAGAGCGAATTCGGTGCCCAGTACGATAGCTTGTCGGACATGGTGTCGTTCGGCGCCGCGCCGGCGCTGGTGGTCTATGAATGGTCGCTGCGCGGCCTGGGCAAGCTGGGCTGGATCGCCGCCTTCGTCTATTGCGCCGGCGCCGCGCTGCGCCTGGCCCGTTTCAACACCAACATCGAAGTGGTCGACAAGCGCTTCTTCCAGGGCTTGCCCAGCCCGGCCGCGGCCGCGCTGGTGGCCGGCTTCATCCTGCTGATGGTGGACCAGGAAGTGTCGGGCATCGAACTGCGCTGGGTGTCGTGGAGCATCGCCGTGTTCGCTGGCCTGACCATGGTCACCAACGTGCCGTTCTACAGCTTCAAGGATGTCAATTTCCGCAAGTCGGTGCCGTTCATTGCCGTGTTCCTGATCGCGCTGATGTTCGCACTGGTTTCGATCGACCCGCCCAAGGTCCTGTTCCCCATCTTCATCGCCTACGGCCTGTCCGGCTATGCCGTCTCGGCCTGGCGGGTGGCCAAGGGCAAGCCGGTCAGCCTGATCCCGACCGACGACGAACCGGTCGACCCGAGCGAGCGCCGCTGATTGCGGCGGGCGGTCGGCCCAGAGATATTTTGTGTAACGCCACGGAGCCATCATGAGTAACCTGTCCAACCGCCTGATCATCTTTGACACCACCCTGCGCGACGGCGAGCAATCGCCGGGCGCCTCGATGACCAGGGATGAAAAGATCCGCATCGCCAAGCAGCTCGAACGCTTGCGCGTGGACGTGATCGAAGCCGGTTTTGCCGCCGCCTCGCAAGGCGATTTCGAATCGATCAAGGCCATCGCCGGCGCGGTGCGCGAGTCGACCATCTGCTCGCTGTCGCGCGCCAACGACCGCGACATCTCGCGCGCGGCCGAAGCGCTGGCCCCGGCCGAGCGCAAGCGCATCCACACCTTCATCGCCACCTCGCCGCTGCACATGGAAATGAAGCTGCGCATGCTGCCCGAGCAGGTGCTGGAGCAGGCCAAGAACGCGGTGCGCTTCGCCCGCCAGTTCACCGACGATATCGAATTCAGCCCGGAAGACGGCAGCCGTTCGGACGAGGACTTCCTGTGCCGCGTGCTCGAAGGGGTGATCGCCGAAGGCGCCACCACCATCAACTTCCCCGACACGGTGGGCTACGCAGTGCCGGAAATCTTCGGCGAGACCATCCGCCGCCTGCGCGAGCGCATCCCCAATTCCGACAAGGCCATCTGGTCCGTGCACTGCCACAACGACCTGGGACTGGCCGTGGCCAACTCGCTGGCCGGCGTGATGATAGGCGGCGCGCGCCAGATCGAATGCACCATCAACGGCCTGGGCGAACGGGCCGGCAATACGGCGCTGGAAGAAGTGGTGATGGCGCTGCGCACGCGCCAGGCCTATTACAACCTGCAGGTGGGGATCGACACCACCCAGATCGTGGCGGCCTCCAAGATGGTGTCGCAGATCACGGGCTTCGCCGTGCAGCCCAACAAGGCCGTGGTGGGCGCCAACGCCTTCGCGCACGCCTCCGGCATCCACCAGGACGGCATCCTGAAGGCGCGCGAGACGTACGAGATCATGCGCGCCGAAGACGTGGGCTGGACCGCCAACAAGATCGTGCTGGGCAAGCTGTCGGGCCGCAACGCCTTCAAGCAGCGCCTGCAGGAACTGGGCATCGAGCTCGATTCGGAAGCGGAAGTGAATGCCGCCTTCGGCCGCTTCAAGGAGCTGGCCGACCGCAAGTCCGACATCTTCGACGAAGACATCATGGCCCTGGTGTCGGACGAGCAGCAATCGCAGGACAAGGAGCATTACCGCTTCGTGTCGCTGGCGCAGCGCTCCGAGACGGGCGAGACGCCGACGGCCAAGGTGGTGTTCTCCATCGACGGCCAAGAATACAGCTGCGAAGGCCGCGGCGACGGTCCGGTGGACGCCACCGTGAACGCCATCGAAGGCCAGGCCGCCAGCGGTGCCGAACTGGTGCTGTTCTCGGTCAACGCCATCAGCACCGGCACCCAGTCGCAGGGCGAGGTGACCATGCGCCTGTCCAAGGAAGGGCGCATCGTCAACGGCGTGGGCGCCGATCCCGACATCATCGTGGCCTCGGCCAAGGCGTACCTGTCGGCGCTCAACAAGCTGCACTCGAAGATCGAACGGGTCAATCCGCAGATCTGACGCCTTGCCCGCCCTGGCGCACAGTCGCCGGGGCGGGGCGGCGGCCGGCGCACGCAAGCCGGCCGCCGGTACATCATTTCCGCTTCAATTCCATCTCCTGTATCAGTTGTATCAGCTCACCGCCTGAAACGGTGCGCATCGCCTTTCGCTTGGCCACCGACAGGCGGGGCGGGCAAAATGACAAGCGTTTGTCAGAAAATAACAAGCCGGCGCAAGGTGCACCTTGGACAATGGCGTTCAAAGCCAGAGCGAAAGTTCATACCGAACTTCGATGGCGGCGCTTCTATCCGCTGCCGCGCAACTGCGCAACCCATACGCCGACATCGCTCGGCTGCATACTGAGGAGACCATGGTGCAGATACTGCGCACGCCAGACAGCCGTTTTAATGACTTGAAGGATTATCCCTTCCTTCCCCACTATCACCAGATCACGCCGGAACTGCGCCTGCATTACGTGGACGAAGGCCCGCGCGATGCGCCGCCGGTGCTGATGCTGCACGGCGAGCCCACCTGGTCGTACCTGTACCGGCACATGATAGGCCCGGTGGCCGCGGCCGGCATGCGGGTGCTGGCACCGGACCTGATCGGCTTTGGCAAGTCGGACAAGCCGAGCGAACGCAGCGACTACAGCTACGCCGGCCAAGTGGCCTGGCTGCGCCACTGGATCGAAGCGCTGGACCTGCGCGACATCACCCTCGTATGCCAGGACTGGGGCTCGCTGTTCGGCTTGCGCCTGGCGGCGGAGATGCCGGAGCGCTTCAGCCGTATCGTACTGAGCAACGGTGGCCTGCCGGCCGGGACCGGCATGTCCGCCATGTTCCGCATCTGGCGCGCGTTCTCGCGCCATAGCCCGTGGTTCCCGATCGGCCGCATCGTCCAGGGCGGCACCAAGCGCCGCATGTCGCGCGACGAGATCGCCGCCTACGACGCGCCTTTCCCAGACAGCAGCTACACGGCTGCCGCCCGTATCTACCCGTCGCTGGTGCCGGTGGAGGCAGATAACGTGGCCGTGCCCGACCAGCGCCGCGCCTGGAGCGTGTATGACGGCTGGAGCAAGCCCTTCCTGTGCTGCTACAGCGATGGCGACCCCATCACGCGCGGCCTGGATGCCGAGTTCATCCGCCGGATACCGGGCGCCCGGGGCCAGCCCCACACCACCTTGCGCGGCGGTCACTTCATCCAGGAAGATGACCCGGCCGCCTTTGCGCAGCTGGTGGTGCAGGCCTGCCGGCAGGGCGCCCGCTGACCGTGGCGTCGCCGGTGCGCCACGGTGTGCCGCCGACGCGGTAGTATGGTGGCGGCGATGATGCCATTTATCGGACGGGCGAGGCGGCGGATGGCTAAACGGTTGCTGATAGAAGGGCGGGTGCAGGGCGTCGGTTATCGCGCCTCGTTCGCGGACCAGGCCGTGGCGCTGGGCCTGGCGGGCTGGGTGCGCAACTGCCGCGACGGTTCGGTGGAGGCCTGCGTCGACGGTGAACTGGCGGCGCTGGAGGCCATCATCGTGTGGGCCAGGCGCGGCCCGCCGGCCGCGCAGGTGCGCCATGTCGCCATCGAGGAGGTCGGTACGGACGAGCTGTCCGGCGGGCCGTTCCGGATTTTGTCCACGCGCTAGGGCGCGGCCGTCGGCTAGCGGTTGCGGCGCGACTCCCGCTCCGGATCGGGGCCGTTGGTCATCTTGCCCACCGTGCCGTCGGCCGCGAATTCCACGTACATGACGGAATTCCACACATCCTGCTCCTTGTAGCGGTACATCCACACGTCGGCCGGGCTGTAGGCGAAGCGCAGCACCTCGGCCGGGCGGCCAAAGGTATGCAGGATGGTGTCGCGGTTGTCGCGGCCGATGCGCACGGCGCCGAAACGGGCGCTGGTGAGTACCTGCTCATATGATACGAGCCGGCCCTGCGGGTCGAGGCGGGCCATGTAGGTGTACTGGCCGGACGGCCCGCGCGCATATTCCAGCAGCGTGTCGGCGCCGTCGCGGTAGGTCGCGGTAGGCGTGCCGAGCGTGGCCCGTACGGCCGCCTCCGGCTCGCCCGGGGCCGGTACGGCGCCGCCCCAGCCTGCGCAAGCGCTTGCCAGCGCGGATAAAATTGCCAAAGTGATTACGTTTTTCATCTCGCCACGCTCCAGATCAAGGAGAAGACAGCAAGAATTGTAGCCAACACTGGCAATGCGCGCCGTTTTTCCGATATACTTGCGGGTCTGGTCTTCGGGCCGGTTTTTTTTGAAGTTCACGATGCGTAGGGTCCAGACTCTGTGCACCGCATGTTAAAGGTAAAATCATGACCGTAGAAAACATCAACAAAGCCGCGATCATCGCGGACAACGCCCGTGGTCAAAACGACACCGGCTCCCCGGAAGTTCAAGTTGCGCTGCTGACCGCACGCATCAACGAACTGAACGGCCACTTCAAGGCCCACAGCAAGGATCACCACTCGCGCCGCGGCCTGATCATGATGGTCAACCGTCGTAAGAGCCTGCTGTCTTACCTGAAGGGTAAAGATGCAACCCGTTATCGCGATCTGATCGCTAAACTCGGCCTGCGTAAGTAATTTTTGCGCCTCCCGGTTTAAACCGAAATGCCTGCGCCAGTTCTCTGACGCGGGCATTTTGTCATTTGGCCCGGCATTTTATTGCTAAGAGGAACAGCCTCTTGGCACCGCAACATGGCATTCCCGAATACGCAAGACCCCGGTTTTGTAGCAGAGCAGTAGAGCAGTAGAGCAGTAGCAGTGAGCAGTGCAAGAGCAGTGAAAGAGCAGTAAAGGCGGACCATCTTACAAGGAGACGCCGCCTGTGGTGAGGTGAACGACAGCCCCTGAAAATCTGTCGGCAAATAGAAAGGGAATACCCATGTTTAACAAAGTTACGAAAACCTTCCAGTACGGTCAACACCAGGTCACGCTGGAAACCGGCGAAATCGCCCGCCAGGCATCTGGCGCCGTCATGGTATCGATTGAAGATACCGTGATCCTGGCCACCGTGGTGGCACGCAAGGACGCCAAGCCAGGTCAGGACTTCTTCCCGCTGACCGTCGATTACGTTGAAAAGACCTATGCCGCGGGCAAGATCCCCGGCGGTTTCTTCAAGCGCGAAGGCCGTCCTTCGGAAAAAGAAACGCTCACTTCCCGCCTGATCGACCGTCCTATCCGTCCGCTGTTCCCGGAAGGTTACCTGAATGAAGTGCAGATCATCATTCACGTACTGTCGGTCAACCCTGAAATCGATCCGGACATCCCTGCCATGATCGGCGCTTCGGCCGCCCTGTGCATTTCCGGCGTGCCGTTCAACGGCCCGATCGGCGCCGCCCGCGTCGGTTACGCCAATGGCCAGTACATCCTGAACCCGACCGTCGAGCAACTGAAGACGTCGCAGATGGACCTGGTGGTGGCCGGTACCGAAACGGCCGTGCTGATGGTCGAATCGGAAGCGAAGCAACTGTCGGAAGAAATCATGCTGGGCGCCGTGGTGTTCGGCCACGACCAGATGAAGGCCGTGATCGACGCGATCCACGAGCTGGTGCGCGACGGCGGCAAGCCGGAAGTGGAATGGGCGCCGCCAGCCAAGAACGAAGCGCTGATCGCCCGCGTGGCGCACTTCGCCGAAGCGAAAATCCGCGATGCTTACCTGACCAAGGACAAGCAGGAGCGTACCGCCAAGCTGAAGGCCGCGACCAATGAAGTGATGGCCGACCTGGCCGCCGAAGCGACCGCCGAGGCACCGGATGCGGCCGAAGTGGGCAACATCCTGTTCGACATGGAAGCGAAGATCGTGCGCTCCCAGATCCTGGACGGCGAGCCACGCATCGACGGCCGCGACACCCGCACCGTGCGTCCGATCGCGATCCGCACCTCGGTGCTGCCACGCACCCACGGCTCGGCCCTGTTCACCCGCGGCGAAACGCAGGCGCTGGTGGTAGCCACCCTGGGCACCGCGCGCGACAGCCAGAAGATCGACGCGCTGATGGGCGAGTTCACCGACTCGTTCATGCTGCACTACAACATGCCACCGTTCGCCACCGGCGAAACGGGCCGCGTGGGTACGCCCAAGCGCCGCGAAATCGGCCACGGCCGCCTGGCCAAGCGCGCGCTGATCGCCGCGCTGCCATCGGCTGACGAGTTCAGCTACTCGGTGCGCCTGGTGTCGGAAATCACGGAATCGAACGGTTCCTCGTCGATGGCTTCCGTCTGCGGCGGCTGCCTGGCGCTGATGGATGCCGGCGTGCCGATGAAAGAGCACGTGGCCGGTATCGCCATGGGCCTGATCAAGGAAGGCGGCAAGTTCGCCGTGCTGTCGGACATCCTGGGTGACGAAGACCACCTGGGCGACATGGACTTCAAGGTAGCCGGTACCCGCAACGGTATCACGGCACTGCAGATGGACATCAAGATCATGGGCATCACCAAGGAAATCATGCAAGTGGCACTGGCGCAAGCCAAGGAAGGCCGCGAGCACATCCTGGGCGAAATGCAGAAGGCCATGCCGCACGTGAAGACCGAGCTGTCGGACTTCGCACCGCGCCTGATCACCATCAAGATCAACCCAGAGAAGATCCGTGACGTGATCGGCAAGGGCGGCGCCGTGATCCGCGCGCTGACCGAAGAGACCGGCACCCAGATCGACATCAGCGACGAAGGCGTGGTCACCATCGCCTCCGTGGACGCTGCTGCCGGCCAGGAAGCCAAGCGCCGCATCGAAGAGCTGACCGCCTCGGTCGAAGTGGGCAAGACCTACGACGGCGTAGTCCTGAAGCTGCTGGACTTCGGCGCGATCGTGCAAGTCATGCCGGGCAAGGATGGCCTGCTGCACATCTCGCAGATCGCCAACGAGCGCGTGAACGCCGTGGCCGACTACCTGAAAGAAGGCCAGGCAGTGCGCGTCAAGGTCCTGGAAACGGACGACCGCGGTCGCCTGAAGCTGTCGATGAAAGCCGCCGCTGAAGAAGGTGGCGCTGCCGCCGCCCAGTAATCGGTTCGGCTTAGGCTGAAACAAAAAACCGCCAGTGCGTGAGCCTGGCGGTTTTTTTTTTGGGGGCTTTTCTTGGATTGCCGGGAAACTCGGCTTTGATCTTCGGGAGATGAGGATGGGGAAATGGGGACGGAAATGGGGACGTACCCCTTTTTTGTACCCCTTTTTTGGGTTTTTTCACGGATTAGCGGGAGACAGCACGGGGCTGGAGGGGGCCGGTCTTCTTTTTGTCCCCGCTATCTAATTCGGTCGAAATTATGCGATTCCCGGCTAATCGTGTCCAGAATTTCCAGTTCGCCACATTCTGTAGACTTCTATCGACTCCGCAAAGCAACCCCAGGACCGAATTAGACTTTTCGCCGCCGCGGTTTAGACCGATGTGGAGAGGCAACGGCAACTTATAGCCTGCCTAGTCTTTCGTCAAATCACATCCTGCAAATTGCGGCACGGAATTGGCTTGCCTGGCGTCCACGTTTCTCTTCCACTTTAATCAGTCTACAAATTGGACAGTGGCATCGGAAGCTGGTTCGCTTTAGACTTTCACGTCAAAAAAAGCGACCAGATTAGACTCTGGCCTGGATTTCGTAGACAGTTATGGACTGGCGCGTGGAAATTCCAGCCCGAATTAGCCGCAACCGGCTCGAACTGGACCGAATTAGACCATAGGTAAATCGGGAACGCCGCCCTCTGACATACCCCCTCAGGCATTCCCCTTAATCCGCCAAGTATTCTTTTTCTTTGGGCACCGTTAGCGGTGGTTACGAACGCCAGGTGAGCCCATCCATCATGCCGGCGTTTGCCTTGGCTCAACGCCGGAATCAGGCAGCGGCGCATGCTGTGCGGAAACGAACTCACAGCCGCCCGCCATGAGCAGCTATCGCTTCGACCGCTCCGAGTACTATGCCTGCCTGCTGCGGCACGATGCCCTGCAGGACGAAGCCATTGCTCGCCGCCGGCAGGCGGATTGTCCCTATCTCCCGGTTGCCCCCCACTGGGACGGGTTCAGGCACATGCGCATTGGTGCGCGCGCGGAGCGGGTGCGCCAGGCCATTACGGAATCCGAGACGATTGCGCTACGCGCGCTGCAATCCAGGTTGGCTGGCATTGCCCTGGACGATATCTGGCCGGTTCTGCGGCATGTCTGCCATGACATTGCGCTGTATATCGGCGGCAGTGCGCTAGCTGGTGGCGCTATTGGCGGCGGCCTTGGGTTGCTGGCATTTGGCGGCGGCGCGTTGCCTGGCGCCACCGCCGGCGCGCTGTTGGGGGCGCAGGCAGGCGACCTGTTGCTAGGCTTCCTGGGCCTGAAGGACGTGGTGGGCTATATGCTCGACAGCGTGCCGCGTGCCATCCGTGAGTATATCGATGGTTTCAGGGAGGCATGGGGGCCGATACCCGACCTGCGCCCCGGTTCCTTCGACGGACCGCACTACGGCGCGGACTACAATCCGGGCACCACCTACATTGCCGCGCACGCGTTCGCGCGTGGCCATGCAATCATCGTGGTCGCGCTGCTGGCTGGAATAGTCGCTTACCTAGGCAGGGGAAACGGCAAATTGACGGCGTTGCTGACGGAAGTGCGGCAGAATGCCCGTCTGGGGCCGAAAATGGCAGACTGGCTGGCGCAGAACGAAGGAAAGCTGGCCAGCTATCCCTTGTTGAACGGGCGCGGTAAGGGGACTGGTGGTGGCGCAATCGGAGACGGGCAGGCAGGCGCGCCCTCGGCGTCCGGTTCGCGCGCGGCCAAACGGAGCGCCCGCGCGGAATCGGCCGCTGGGGCAACGCTGCGCGATGCGGCCCAGGTGAGAGCGAAGGGGATGGCGCAAGTTGCCAAGGACGCAGGATTAGGTCGGGAGAGCCTCTACAAGGCCCTCGCTCCGGGCGCGAAGCCGCGTCTTGACACCATCCTCAAAGTGGTTCGTGCGCTTGGCGTCCGGTTTTCGGCGCATCCGATGTGACTTCGATTTTTCTTCCTCTTGCCGAGTGAATCAAGGCAGCTTCAGGTAGCACACCCTGAGTCGCGCATAATCGTAATAGAAGCTGCCCGGCCCGATGCGGGCACCGTCGCAGGCAGGCTTGAAGGCGGTTTCCTCTTCGTTGTACAGCATGCGCACCAGCGTGTTTCCCTCAGCATTGCGATACACATCCCATTGGACATTGGCGGCCATCGGCGCCACCGTTTCGCCGCGCCACGGGCTGCTATCGTAGCGGTAGGCGATGCCATCGGGGAGCGCTTCCGACATGCTGCGCAGTCCGAGCAAGGCGGCGAACGGCACCACCGTTTCGGCGTGGGCGAAGCGTAGTTTGGCCACTTGCGATAAATCGCCACGCGATGCCGCATCGGCTGTCTCGAAAAAGTCGTCCTGCAGCAGCTGCGCCATGCGGTAGGTGACGCCGCCGTTGCCCGCGCTGGCCGGGCCTTTGCGGTAGAAACCGAGCGCGTCGTCTGTCTCGGCGAACACTGCGGCTTGCACGGACGGCAAGTAGCGGCCGAAGTCCGGCACGCCTTCTCCTTGCATGTCGGCCGCTGCGCAATACAGTTCGTACAGCGCCAGCGCGGCCGCCGTCGGACTGTCGATGATGGTGTGGCCGTCGCCGGTCAAGGTCTGGACCAATTTGCCATCGTCGCTGGTGTAGCTGAACGTACCGTTGTTGGTGCTGCGCCGTCCTTGCGAAAGGGATGCGACGAAGGAGGACGTGAACAGGCGCGCGAGCACTACCTTCGCCGCGTCGGCAAGGCGCGGCTGATTCAGGATATCGCGCTCTTTGGCGCGCAGGTCCGCGCTGTCGACGTAGGCCTGGTAGGCCAGGCTGTCCATATAGGTGCGGTACAGCGGATCGGCTGGATCGCTGACCTTGTCCTGCCTTGCGTTCAACTGGTGGAAGTAGAGCAGGTAGCGGTCCGTGCCCGCCGTGCGCTTGCCACCCTCGCTGGCGGGGTGCGGCGCGTGCGCGGGTGGATAGTCCAGAAGTGGCGCCAGCCCCGCCTGCCGCGCCAGCAACGCCTGGACGAAGAAAGCGCCGCTGTCGACCGCCCGGTCTTTGCCGGAGCTGACGACGGTGATACGGCGCGGCTGGTTTGCTGCGCCATTGGTGCTGGCAGCGTAGGCTGCGGCCTCGCGGAACAGTTCCGGCAGCCGTTGCTGCATGCGCCGGGCCAGCGCCGTGTGCTCCTGTATGCCCTGCAAGGTCTCGTTGCCGTAACCGGGCTTGCCGATGCCCGGCACGCCGTAACCGAGCAGGAAATTGGCCCGCATCATTTGCCGCAGGTCCGGCCCCAGCGCGGCGCCGAGCGGTGTGAGCGCGCCGTCCTGGCTGGCCTGCAGCCACAGGTTGTACAGGGCCAGGTCGGTCTTGAATCCGGTCAGCCCGCGCGACCCGTGGCGCGCCAGCATCTGCGTCTGCACGGCGCGGTAGCCGGCCGGGACGGGCTGGTACGTGGCCATGTCCTGCCGCGGGCGATACGGCGTCTTGGTCTGGTAGAACCGCGCGTCCGTGTCGGCGCCGGCGGCAAGCGCGGTGCCAGCGGGGGTACTGGCGGTCAGCAGCACCGCCAGCAGGGCCGAGGCGACAGGCCCGCCCGGCCATGCGATGCCTGGGCGTGCGCGCATCAGAAGTCGACCCTCAGGTTGACGCTGGCCGTGCGCGGTGCGCCCACGTTCAGGTAGTTCTCCTGGTAGAAGGTCCAGTACTTGCGGTTGCCGGCGTTGGTGATGTTGGCGCGCAGGCTGACCATCTTGCCGCCGATGCGCGAGCGGTAGTTCAAGCCGGCGTCGAACAGCGCATACGAAGATAGCGTGTGGGCATTGGCCGCATCCATGGCCAGCTGACCCAGGTACTGCGTGCCCGCGTGCAGCGCCAGTCCCGGCAGCAGGTTGGGACGCCACGTCAGCTGCAGCGAAGCCTGGCGCCGCGGCGCGCCCACGGCGCGCTTGCCGGTGACGGCAGGCGCCGCGTCCTGCAGCGTCGCGTCGAGCAGCAGCAGGCCGCCTTCGATCGACAGGTTCTTGGCCGCCTGCACCACGGTGTTCAATTCCAGGCCCTGGTAGCGGGTCTGGCCGTCGGCCACGTAGACGTTGGCCGCGTTGGTGTACTGCGCGCCGCGTTCGATGCGGAACAGGGCGGCGCTGGCGTTCCACCCCGCGCGCTCGGTCTTCACGCCGGCCTCCGCCTGTTTGCTCTTGAGCGGGGCGAAGGTCTGGTTGGCGTTCACGCTGGAGGTGGGCGCGCTGCTGGCCTGTTCCAGCGCCTCCACGTAGCTGCCGTAGAACGTGGTGTCGGCGGCCGGCTTGTACATCAGGGCCAGCGTGGGCGTCGTCTTGTTGGCCGGGTAGCTGGCGCTGACGGCGTTGGCGGTGGTGTAGGCCACATCCTTGAAGCGCGTGTAGCGCAGGCCGGCCAGCACCGACCAGCCGGCGGAAAGCTGCACCGTGTCGCTGGCGAACAGTGCATCCTGGGTGGTCTTGCCGTCCTCGTAGGTGCCGCCGCTGTAGTTCACGCTGGCCACCGAGAACAGCGTGGGCGCGTACAGGTTGCCGGTGCCGATGTAGGGCTTGGGCGTGACGACGGACGACACTGACGTCAGTTCCTGCGTCATCGCGCCGGCCACGATCTGGTGGCGCAGCGTGCCGGTGGCGGCGCTGCCTTCCACGCTCGCCTGCCACTGCTTGAAGTGGTAGCCATGCAGCTCGGAGGTGACGCGGTCGCGGTAATTGCCGCTGTCGCTGGTGAGGTAGTACTGGTCCTTCTTGTAGACGCGGGTGGAGTCCGAGGTGCGGTACGAGACGTTGGCGCGCCAGTCCGGCGCCAGCTGGTACAGCAGCCCCAGGGTGCCCAGGTCGAATTCGACGTTGTTGCCGGCGCCGGCGCTGTTCAGGTGCGTGTCGCCGCGCAGTGGGGCGGGCAGGGCGAACTGCGGGCTGGTGACGATGTCAGTGCCGCCCACGGTGCGCCGCCGCTGGTACAGCGCATCGTAGGACAGGGTGAGGTCGGGCGTGACGCGCCAGTCCAGGTTCAGGCCGGCCGCGTTGCGGTTGATGGCGCCGTCGTCCTCGGCCACGTCGCCATCCTCGTGCACCAGGTTCAGGCGGTAGCCCACGCTGGCGTCCTCGCCCACGCGCCCGCCCATGTCGAAGTGCTCCTTGATGGCGCCACCTTGCTGGTAGCCGATCGCGGCGCTGAAGCTGCGCTCCGTGGTGGGGCGCTTACTGACGTAGTTGACGATGCCGCCGGGCGAACCGAAGCCGTACATGAAGCCGGACAGGCCTTTGAGCACCTCCACGCTTTCGAACATTTCGAGCGGCATTTCCGTGCCGCGGTTAATGTTGGCCAGGCCGTCGATCTTGTAGCCGTTCAGGTCATCGAGCCGCAGGCCGCGCATGGCGATGGTGGCCGGATGGGTACCCACGCTGGGGCTGATGGCCGTGACGGAGGCGTCGTACTTGAGCACTTCGGCGATGCTGGTGGCCAGCCGGTCTTCGATTTCGTCGCTGCTGACGGCCTTGGTCGAAAACGGCGTATCGAGCTCGGAGCGGCGCCCGAGCGCGCCGCCGCTGACGCTGTCGCCCAGCTTTTTCTTCTCGACCGTCGCCTTGACGACCACCTGTGTCAGCGCCGCGGCCGGCGCCAGCGCATCGGCCGCTACGGCCTGCTGGGCGAGCGCCGGATGCAGGGCCGCCGCAAACAGGCCGGCGCTGGCGAGCGCCATGGTCAATCGGGTAATGCGTGGGGCAGGATGGAATTGGGTGAGCATGGACATGGTTGAGTGACTGTGGTGAGGACCGCACCGTTTGCCGGCAGGCGGCACGGAGCATGGCTGGGTTAAAAAACCAGCAATGTTAGATTGTCGGCATGACGCCCGTATGACAGTAAAATTGACCTCAATTCAAAAACACCACGCCTTATCCGCCCGTGGCCAATGTGCGCGCCGTGCGCGACGACGAAGTGCTGACGCTGGGTGCCAACCACCTGACGGCCCGCTTCACGCCCGGCCCCACGCATTGCTGGGCGATCCGAATGGCTGCAAACAGCTGGTGGCGGAGGCACGCAAGACACTGACTGAAAAACTGGCGGCGGAGCGGGGGAGGCATTGAGCGAGCGGGCGTCCGGTCGCCCATGACGTGGCGTTCGGTCCGGATTTTTCCGCCATCATCCGCCGCGAGCGCAGCTGGGTGGATAGCGATGCCTGGCGGATCCTGGCGCGCTTCGAGGGTGTCCTGCTGGTGATCGCGGACGAACACCCGCTGAACGCAAGCGCAAGGGGAGGGGCGGAAGGCAGTAGGAGTCGAACTTACGAGGGAGCGGCTGACGCCCCCCACCGGGTTTGAAGCCCGGCCCCATCACCGGATGAGTATGCCTTCCTCTTGGTACGTCAACTGTGCGTCAAGGTGGTGCGCCAAGGCGGTGCGCCAAGGCGGTGCGCCAAGGCGGTGCGCCAATGCCGCTAACACCATACGGCGTTGGGCCGTATCAAATGGAGGTTGCCTACCCGCCGAGTATAGCCGACCCGGTCGAAGTATTCCAACAGCTGGACGGCGCGCTTGCGGCCCAGCGCCGCGGCGTCGCGGAACGATGCGGCCTGCGCTTCGGGCAGGGCCGCCACCATGTCCGCCAGTTCGGCCAGCCGGGCCGGATGGTAGAACAGGTCCGGCACCACTTGCCCCACTTCGCCGCTGCGGTTCAATTTGCGCAGCAGGCGGCGCACCTCCGCCTCCGGCATGCTGTTTTCGCGCGCCAGGTCGCGTACCCAGGGCGGGTCGTAGCCGCCCGCCAGCAGCGCTGCCAGCAAGGGTGTCGCCAGTGCCTGGTCCTGCGCACTGAGTTCGACGCTGTGGCTGGGCAGGTGCAGGCTGCGGCCGCGCCGGCAAATCCGTCCTGCCGCGACCAGCTGTTCCACCAGTTCGCTCCACAGCCTGTCTTCCGCATCGGGCGCCACGATGCGCTTGAGCCGCCACAGTTCCGGTCCCGCCTCATCCGGGGCGCGGGCATGGAATTGGGCCAGTGCGGCAATGGCGCGTTCCTGCAGCGATAGCATGCTGGCGCTGGCGATCAGCAGTACGTCGCCTCCCGTCAGCGCGATGCGCACTGCGTCCGGCGGCACGGCGATGCGGTCCGCCGGCAGCAGGGTCAGGCGGGTCAGCGCAGACAGGCGCAGGCCGCGCGGACTGCAGGCCAGCAGCGCGGCCAGGTCGCCGCTGGCGACATGGCTGGACATGGCATCCAGCCACGCCAGGCGCTCGCTGCTGCGCCGCTTGCGGGCCGGTCCGAACGGATCCAGTACGACGCCGCCGCCAATGGTGGCGCTGGCCTGCGCGTTGCGGATCACGAAGCGGTCGCCTGGGACCGCATGCACGGGCGCGTCCAGCACCAGTTGTACGCGACCGGTATGGCCGGGAGCCAGCACGTCGCAGTCCAGCGGCACCACGTGCGCCGTGTGGTGGGCCGCGCCCAGGTGGACGTGCAGCGGCGACCAGGACTTGAGCGGCGCGCCGGCGCCGGCCAGCAGGGATAAATCGGCGTCGAAACGCTCGCAGCACGCGGCCAGCGCAGGCGATACGATCCAACTGCCGCGGGCGATATCCTCGCGCCCCACGCCGCCCAGGTTCAGCGCCAGCCGCTGGCCTGCCAGGCCGCGCTCCGCTGCGCGGTTCTGCGCGTGGATGCTGCGCACACGCACCTGCTGGCCGCCAGGCGCCAGTTGCAGCATGTCGCCTACCCGCACGCCGCCGGCCAGCGCGGTGCCGGTGACGACGGTGCCTTGACCGGCCAGCGTGAACACGCGGTCCACGCCCAGCCGGAACAGGCGCTGTTCGTCGCGCGCGGGCAGCTTGCGGGCCGCGTCGGCCAGGTGCGCCAGCAGTGCCGCCACGCCGGCGTCGCCCGCTGCCGTGGCGTTGGTGCGGAACAGGGGCACGTCATCGAAGCCCATGGCTGCCAGCAGGGCGGCTACTTCCGTTTCCACTTGCGCCAGCCGTGGTGCGTCGGCGCGGTCGGCCTTGGTCAGGGCCACGGCGCCGCGCCGTACGCCCAGCAGGCGCAGGATGGCCAGGTGCTCCAGCGTCTGCGGCATGATGCCGTCGTCGGCCGCCACCACCAGCAGCGCGTAGTCGATGCCGGTCACGCCGGCCGCCATGGTGCGGATGAATTTTTCGTGGCCCGGCACGTCGATCACGCCCAGCACGTCGCCGTTGTCCAGCGGCAGATAGGCGTATCCGAGTTCGATGGAAATGCCGCGCGCCTTTTCTTCCTTCAGACGATCGGTATCGACGCCCGTCAGCGCGCGCGTGAGGGTGGTCTTGCCATGGTCGATATGGCCTGCCGTGCCGACGATCATATGGCCAGCTGTTCCAGTTGCAGCATGAAGCGTTCCTGCTGGCCGCTATCGAGGCAGCGCAGGTCCAGCCACAGCGCATCCTGCGCGATGCGGCCGACCACGGGGGCGGGCAGGGCGCGCAGGCGCCGCTCCAGCACACCCAGCGCGTCGCCGATGCGCGAGCCGGGCGCGGCGCGCACGCTCAGGCCGTGGCTGGGCAACCGGTCCACCGGCAGCGCGCCGCTGCCGATCTGGCTCGTCATGGCTTCGTCGCGCACTTCGTAGCCGGCGCCCAGCACGCGCTGCAGCAGCGGCAAGATGGCTTGCGCCTGCGCGCGCATGTCGGCGGCCGGGCGCGTGAGCAGGCGCAGTGTGGTCAGGCGTTCGGGCAGCAGGTCGGGCGCCCGGTACAGGGCCAGCACGGGCGCCAGCGCGGCCAGTGTCAGCTTGCCGACGCGCAGCGCGCGCTTGAGCGGGTTGCGCTTGATCTGCGCAATCAGGTCGGCGCGGCCGGCGATGATGCCGCACTGCGGCCCGCCCAGCAGCTTGTCGCCGCTGAAGGTGACCAGGTCGGCGCCGGCGGCGATGGTCTCGCGTACCGTCGTCTCATGCGGCAGGCCGTATTGTTCCAGGTCGACCAGCGTGCCGCTGCCCAAGTCCACTGCCAGCGGGATCTGCCGGCTGCGTGCCAGCGGCGCCAGTTCGGCCACCGCCACGCTTTTGGTAAAGCCGGTGATGGCGTAATTGCTGCAATGGACCTTGAGCAGCAGCGCCGTCTGCGCTCCGGCCGCATTGACGTAGTCGGCCAGGTGGGTGCGGTTGGTGCTGCCCACTTCGCGCAGCGTGGCGCCGGCGCGCTGCATGATGTCCGGGATGCGGAAGGCGCCGCCGATTTCCACCAGTTCGCCGCGCGAGACGATGGCTTCGCGGCCATGGGCCAGCGTGTCGAGCATCAGCAGTACGGCGGCGGCGTTGTTGTTGACCACGGTGATGGCCTGGGCGCCCGTCAGTTCCTGCAGCAGCGCTTCCACCAGCTCGTCGCGGTCGCCGCGCTTGCCCGTGTCGAGGTCCCATTCCAGGTTCATGGGCCAGCGCAGCGCTTCGACTACCGCCTGCACGGCGCTGTCGGGCAGCAGCGCGCGCCCCAGGTTGGTGTGCAGGACGGTGCCGCTCAGGTTGAAGACGGGCCGCAGCGGGCTGCGGTTGGCCTGTGCCAGGCGCTGCGCCAACAGGGCGGTCAGGGCGGGGATGGTGATTTCGTCAGCGGCGGGGGATGGTGCGATGGCGCCGGCGGCAGTGGACGAGATATCCGCAGGCGCAGAGGTGCGAGCGGCGGTGCCGGCGCCGGCGCCAGTGGCTGCGCTGGCACCGGCACCGGCGGCTGCCACATGCAGCATGTCGCTGCGCAGTTCGGCCAGCAGCGCGCGGGCTGCGGCCAGGGTCTGGACGCGGCCATATTCGGCCAACAGCGGCTGGCAGGATGGATCGGACAGGATCAGATGCACGGCCGGCAGGTGCACGCTGCGCGTGCGCGTGCGCGCCGTTGCCGCCGCCATGGTTGCGCCGGTTGCCGCGTCCGCAGCCGGACCGCTCATGCTGCGCTGAACCACAACAGGGGATTGCCGCTGGCCCGCGTGTAACCCGCTTCGCCCACCAGCACGTCGAGCATCAGGCTGGCCAGGTCGTCGGCCAGTGGTTCGACGTTGTAGTCATGCTCCTGGTTGAAGATCTTGCGGTAGCTGTGGCAGTCGTCGCAGGTCTCCGCGCGCGCCACTTTGGACGGATCATTGGCCTTGCTGATGGCTTCGGACGGCGGCGCAGCCGCGGCTTCCGCATCTTCCAGGCTCTGGTATGCCACGTGCGCATTTTCCTCGCAGCTGGAACACTTGACGCGCACCATATGCCATTCGCTGGAGCAGATGCCGCATTGCAGATAGCGGTATCCCTGCGACTGGCCGCCGATGCGGATCACGCTGGCCACGGGATGCGAGCCGCACACGGGGCACAGCGCCCCCGTCACCAGTGGCTGCACGCGGCGCGCGTCGAGCAGGCTGGCTTGCAGCGTCCACACCACCTGCAGGGCGGCGGCCACGAACGGTGCGTGCAGCGGATTGATGCCCTCGCCGAACTGGGACAGCACGGCGTCGGCGCAGCCCTCCAGTTCGGAGTTGGTGAGCTCCTGCAGTTCGTCCAGCACGGAGGAGAGTTGCGGCTGGCTGTCGGCCAGCGTCCCCATTTGCACCAGCAGGCTGTCGAAAATGTCGCGCCAGGCGAGCGGCCGCACACCGCTGACGGGCAACGGCGGCATGTTGTGGCTGAGCGCCAGCGCGATGGCGTCGTCGTCGGGCAGGCCGATGGCCGCTGCCAGCGCATCGGCATCGGCCGGCAGGGCCAGCGTGACGGCGGCCTGGGCGTCGACCAGCGCGGCCATCAGCAGCAGGTAGCCGCGCAGGGTGGCGCCGACCGGGATGCCTTTGACTTCGTTATTGGCCAGCTGGCGCAGGCGCGCCGCGCGCGCGGCAAACATGTCGCGCGGCTGCGGCAGCAGCAGGCGCGGAATGGCGGTGTGATCGAGCGCTTCGATCTCGCCGGGTGCAAGCAGGCGTTGTACCAAGTAAGTCCCCCGTCCCAGAATGCCAGGCCGGCCCGCCGCCGGCGGCGGCAGGCCTTGCGGCTTATTCTAATCCAAAACGGGCGCAACTCAACAGGCGAAATCGCTAGTCGCGTGACTTGCGCACGGCCTCCTCGAACCAGCGTCCGTGATGCTTGCGCGCCCACCCGTAGGTCACCGTGCCGCGCACCATGGCGCCCAGCGAACCCTTGACCCACAGGCCGGCATACACGTGGATGATGATGGCCACGATGATGAGCAGGGCGCAGAAGGCATGGAGCACGGCACCCAGCCGCACCAGGCCGATGGGGAACAGGGCCGAGAAGTAGGCGCGCCAGATCACGAGGCCCGACAGCAGCAGCACGGCCATGCAGCCGATCAGCACGAAGAACAGCAGCTTTTGCCCGCCGTTGTAGCGGCCCACCTTGGGCACCAGATGTTCGCGCTTGTGGATCACATCGCCCGCCTGGTCCAGCCATTCCCGGTCGCCCGGCTCGAACTGGTTGTGGCGCCAGAATTGCGCCACCATGCCGGCGAAGGCGGCGAACATGATCAACCCGATGAAGGGGTGAAGAATGCGCGTCCACTGCCCACCGCCGAGGAAAACGGCCATCCATGCCGTGGCAGGGTGGAACATGGCCAGGCCCGACACCATCAGCAGCACGAAGCAGATGGCCGTGACCCAGTGGCTGCTGCGTTCATTGGCCGTGTAGCGCTCGATGAGCGGATTGCCATCCTTATCGTGATTCATTTTGGCTCTCCCTGATCCGGTTGGCGTCCCTTACTGCCTCGGCTTCTTCGTCCTTGCTCACTTCATTCGGTCCCACGCGCGAGTAATGGAACCAGCCCGCCAGCGCCGTGACGGCAATGCCGGCCAGGGCCAGCGGCTTGGTCATGCCCTTCCACAATCCGACCATGGGGCTGATACTGGGCGCGGCCGGCAGGCCGTGGTACAGGCCAGGCTGGTCGGCATGGTGCAGCACATACATCACGTGGGTGCCGCCCACGCCGGCCGGGTCGTACAGGCCCGCTTGCGCGTAGCCGCGCGACTTGAGGTCGGTGATGCGCTCCTCGGCATGCAGCCGCATGTCCTCCTTGGTGCCGAACACGATGGCGCCGGTGGGGCAGGTCTTGACGCAGGCCGGCTCCTGGCCCACGGCCACCCGGTCCGAGCACAGGGTGCACTTGTAGGCCCGGCTATCCTTCTTGGAAATGCGCGGCACGTCGAACGGACAGCCGGCCACGCAGTAGCCGCAGCCGATGCAGTTCTCCTGGTGGAAGTCGACGATGCCGTTGGTGTACTGCACGATGGCGCCCGGCGCCGGACACGCCTTCAGGCAGCCCGGGTCTTCGCAATGCATGCAGCCATCCTTGCGGATCAGCCATTCCAGGTTGCCGTCGCCCGTCTCGTGTTCGGAAAAGCGCATCACCGTCCACGATTGCGGCGACAGGTCGTTCGGGTTGTCGTACACGCCGGCGTTCTCGCCTACCTCGTCGCGCAGGTCGTTCCACTCCATGCAGGCGGTCTGGCATGCCTTGCAGCCTATGCATTTCGATACGTCGATCAGCTTGGCCACGGTGCCCAGGGACGGCTCGCGCGCGTCCGGCGGCTGCACCGTGGTGGCGGACTGGCGCTTGATGTCCAATGATTGCAGTGCCATCTCATTCTCCTCGCGCACTCACGCTTTTTCCACCTTGACCAGGAACGACTTGTATTCCGGGGTCTGCGAATTGCCGTCGCCGACGGTGGGGGTGAGCGTGTTGATCAGATAGCCCGGCTTGGTCACGCCCTTGAAGCCGAAGTGGATCGGCAGGCCGACCGTGTGGGTCTTCTTGCCATTGATGGTGAGCGCCTTGATGCGTTTGGTGACCACCGCCTTGGCCACGATGTGGCCCCGCTTGGAACTGACCTTGACCGTGCCGCCATTGGCCACGCCGATTTCGGCCGCCAGCTCTTCGCCGATTTCCACGAACTGCTCCGGCTGGATGATGGCGTTGAGCCGCGCATGCTTGGTCCAGTAGTGGAAATGCTCGGTGAGCCGGTAGCTGGTGGCCACGTGCGGATAGTCGGCCGCCAGGCCGAACTTGGCGCGGTCGGACGGGAACACGCGGGCCCCGGGGTTGCTGGTGGCGCGCGCGTTGGCCGGATGCAGCGGGTTGTGGCCGATCGGCGTTTCGAACGGCTCGTAGTGCTCGGGGAACGGGCCCTCGTTCATGCCGGCGCGGCAGAAGAAACGGGCCACCCCTTCCTGCAGCATGATGAAGGGCCCCATGCCGTTCTCGGGCGGTTCGTCGAGCTTGAAGTCGGGCACGTCCACCCCGGCCCAGTTGGTCCCGTTCCAGCCCACCAGCTTGCGGGTGGGGTCGAACGGCTTGCCTTTCGGGTCGCACGAGGCGCGGTTGTAGAGCACGCGGCGGTTGGCCGGCCAGGCCCAGGCCCAGTTCAGCGTCTGGCCGATGCCGGACGGGTCGGCGTTGTCGCGCCGGCCCATCTGGTTGCCGGCTGCCGTCCACGCGCCGGCGAAGATCCAGCAACCGCAGGCGGTGGAACCGTCGTCGCGCAGCTGGGCAAAGCCGGCCAGCTGTTCGCCTTTCTTCACCAGCACCTTGGTCGGGTCCTTGGGATCGGTCAGTTCCTTGAGTGCCTTGCCGTTGTATTCCATCGCCAGTTCTTCCGGCGTGGGGCTGAACGGCTGCGCATACGGCCAGGTCAGGTTGACGATGGGATCGGGGTACTTGCCGCCCTCGGTCTGGTACAGTTTTTTCATGCGCAGGAAGATGCCCGACATGATCTCCAGGTCACTGCGGGTCTGGCCTGGTCCCTCCGCCCCTTGCCAGTGCCATTGCAGCACGCGCGAGGAACTGACCAGCGAACCGCGCTCCTCGGCAAAGCAGGTGGTGGGCAGGCGGAACACCTCGGTCTGGATCTTGGCGGGATCGACTTCGTGGAAGGCGCCGAAGGGACGCCAGAATTCGGCCGTTTCCACCGCCAGCGGGTCCATCACCACCAGGAACTTCAGTTTGGACAGCGCTTCCGTGATCTTCTGCTTGTCCGGCGCCGAGGCCAGGATGTTGAAGCCCTGGCAGATGTAGCCGTTCATTTTCCCCTGATGCATGAGCTCGAAGGCTTGCATCATGTCGTAGGGCTTGTCCAGCTTGGGCAGGTAGTCGAAGGCGAACTTGTTCTCCTCCGTGGCCGCGTCGCCCCACCAGGCCTTCATCAGGCTGACGTGGAATTTGCGGTAATTGCTCCAGTAACTGAGCTGGTTGGGCCGCAGCGGCTTGAGGGCGCGCTGGGCGATGTAGGCGTCGAAGTCCTGCTCGGCTTCGCCGGCCAGCGTCATGTAGCCGGGCAGCAGGTTGGACATCAGCCCCAGGTCCGTCAAGCCCTGGATGTTGGAGTGGCCGCGCAGCGCGTTCATGCCGCCGCCGGCGATGCCTATGTTGCCCAGTAATAGCTGCACCATGGCGCCGCAGCGCAGCGTCTGCGCCCCGGTCGAATGCTGGGTCCAGCCCAGCGCGTACAGGATGGTGGCGGCGCGGCCCGGCACGGCTGTGGAGGCCAGCATCTCGGCCACCTTCTGGAATTTATCGGGCGGCACGCCGCATGCCGTCTGCACCATGGCCGGCGTGTAGCGCGAGTAGTGCTTCTTGAGCAGCTGGTAGACGCAGCGCGGATGCTCCAGCGTGGGATCGATTTTGGCGTAGCCGTCCTCGCCCAGTTCATAGTTCCAGCTGGTCTTGTCGGCATACTTGCCGGCCTTGTCGTCGTAACCGGAATAGAGGCCGTCGTTGAGCGCAAAATCGTCCCGCACGATGAAGGGCAGGTCGGTGTAGTTGCGCACGTACTCGTGGTGGATCTTGTCGTTGGTGAGCAGGTAGTTGATGATCGCGCCCAGGAACACGATGTCCGAACCGGTGCGGGTGGCCACGTAATAATCGGCCACCGAAGCGGTGCGGGTAAAGCGCGGGTCGACCACGATCAGCTTGGCGCCGCGGTGCGCCTTCGCCTCCGTCACCCATTTAAAGCCGCACGGGTGGGCTTCGGCGGCATTGCCGCCCATGACCAGGATCACATCGGCATTCTTGATGTCGACCCAGTGATTCGTCATCGCACCACGGCCAAACGTCGGGGCAAGACCTGCCACCGTCGGACCATGTCATACACGCGCCTGATTGTCGAAAGCCAGCATGCCGGTGCTGCGCATGGTCTTGTGCGTCAGGTAGCCCACCTCGTTGGTGGAGGCCGAGGCGCACAGCATGCCGGTGGAGAGCCAGCGGTTGACGATCTTGCCGTCCCCGTTCTTTTCGATGAAGTTGGCGTCGCGGTCGGCCTTCATCAGCTTGGCGATGCGGTTGAGCGCATCGTCCCAGGCGATGGGGCTCCACTCGGTGGCGCCCGGAGCCCGGTAGGCCGGCACCTGCAGCCGGTTGGGGCTGTGGATGAAGTCGATCAGGCTGGCCCCTTTCGGACACAGCGTACCGCGGTTGACGGGGTGGTCGGCGTCGCCCTCGATGTGGATGATGCGGGCCGTGGCGTTCTTGGCGCCGTCCCCCAGTCCGTACATCAGGATGCCGCAGCCTACCGAGCAATAGGGACAGGTGTTGCGGGTCTCGGTGCTGCGTGCCAGCTTGTATTGCCGGACTTCGGCCAGCGCGGTGGCCGGGGCGAAGCCCAGCAGCGCGATGCTCGATCCGGCCAGGGTTGCGCCAGTCACCTTCAGGAACTGACGCCTCGACATCTGGTTCATGGGGGAGCCTCTCAATGAATGAAAAGACACCGGCCAGTGTAGCACTATCAAAACAAATGTGGTCGGTTTGCTATTGTCTGCGGCAATTTTGCATCAGATCAGCCAATTTTGTTGAGTAGTCAATAATATTTTCACGGCTTGCCGGGGAACTTTCCCCTCGTGCCGGGTTCTAACCACAGGTGTGAAGGAGCACAGCATGGACACAGCATATGAAACGGGCATAGTCGCCTGGGCCGAAGAGCAGGTTGCCCTGTTACGGACCGGCCATTGGGCTTTGATCGACGTGGCACACATTGCGGAGGAGATCGAGGCCGTGGGCAAAAGCGACAGGCGTGAATTGCTGCATCGTCTGGCCGTCCTGATATCGCACCTCATGAAATGGAAATATCAGCCGCGGTTGCGAGGGCGGGGCTGGGCCAATACCATCATGGAGCAACGCGACAGCATAGAAGATGTATTGACCGATAGCCCCAGCCTGCGTGGCCTGCTGCACGACCCGGATTGGTTGGCGCGAATGTACCGGCGTGCCCGCAACATGACGATACGTGAAACGGGCTTCGACGATTTGCCGCAGGAATGTCCGTGGCCGGTTGACACTGTCCTTGGTCCGGAATTTTCCCCGGACTAACGCTGGCCAGATCTCGCCAGTCCATTGCCCGCGTGGACTAAGCCGATACGCTTGCCGCCCGCGGCACAGTGGCCGGGCCGTTCCCCGCGGCGCAGACCTGCTCCATGCTGCGGTACAGCTGCTCGGGCGAGGTGGGTTTATGCAGCAGCGGCACGCCGCTGGCGCGCGCCTCGCGCAGGCGGGCCGGCGCCGTGTCGCCCGTGATCAGCAGGGCCGGTATGGCGCGCCCGGCCTGGGCCCGCAGCATGGCGATGGCTTCGGCGCCCGTGCGCTGCTCGCGCAGCCGGTAGTCGCTGATGATGATGTCCGGCGGCCAGCACTGCGCCAGTGCCAGCGCCGGTTCGATGCTGTCGGCCACCCGGCAGTCGCAGCCCCAGCCGGCCAGCAGTTGCTGCATGCTGACGCGCACGATGGCATCGTCGTCGATCACCAGCGCGCGCAGCGGCAAGGTGCGGCGCACGGGCAGTTCCGCCGTCGGCATGGACATTGGCGGCCCCGCCAGCGCCGGCATGGGCGCCAGCGGCACGGCCAGCCGGAACACGCTGCCCCGTCCCGGGCGCGACGCCACCGTCAGTTCGTGCCCCAGCAGCTGGGCCAGGCCGCGCGCGATCGACAGGCCCAGGCCCAGGCCTTTCTGCCGGTCCCGCTCTGGATTGCCCAACTGGTGGAATTCACGGAACACTTCCTCCTGCTGCTCGGCCGCGATGCCGATGCCGCTGTCCCATACCTCCAGCATGGCGCAGGCGCCGCGCCGGCGGCAGGCCACCAGCACGCCGCCTTGTTCCGTGTAGCGCACCGCGTTCGTCACCAGGTTGCGCACGATCAGTTCCAGCAGCGCGCGGTCCGTATGCAGCGCCAGTCCGCTGTCGCGGGTGCGGTACACCAGGCCCTTGGCGTTGGCCTGCGGCGCCAGTTCGCTTTCCAGCTTGGCCAGCAGGGGCTGCAGCGCAAACGCCTCGACCTGCGGCTCGATCACGCCCGCTTCGATGCGCGAAAAATCGAGCAGCGTATGCAGCATGCCGGCCGACGCTTCGGACGCGGCGCGGGCGCTGGCCAGCACGGTGCGCTGGCTGTCGTTGAGGGGCGAGCGGGCCAGCACTTCCAGGAACAGGCCCTGGGCATGGATGGGCTGGCGCAGGTCGTGGCTGGCGGCGGCCAGAAAACGCGACTTGGCCAGGTTGGCTTCCTCGGCCGCATGCAGGGCGTGGCGCGTCTTGTCGGTCTCCACACGCAATTGGCGTATCAGGCCGATATTGTCGAAGCGCAGCTGGATGGCGGCGCGGGCGGCGCGGGCGCTGTTGCGCGCCTGGCTGAGCAGGCTGAAGCAATACACCACCACGGCCAGGCTCAGGGTCCGGAACGGCAGCGCATCGAGCGACCACGCCCTGAGCGCGAGCGCGCCCAGTTCGCACACGCAGAAGATGGCGAACACGCTCAACACGGGCGACAGCATCGACATGGCGTTGCCGACGATGCCAGACAACACGGCCACCACCAGGATGCTGTTGGCCGTGGAGGCGGGATCGAAGCCGGTCCAGGCCAGCGCGCCCCAGGCCGCGCCGTCGATGGCGGTCAGCACGAGCATCCGGCGTTCGAGCCGGTAGGCACGCCATGGCCCGATCCGGCCGCGCAGGATGCGGCGCGCGTCCCAGCAGCCGAACACTTTGGAGCCGATGACGGCGGCGCACCACAGCCGCAGTCCCGGCAGGTTGGCCGGGGTGGCGAGCGTGTACAGCAGCAGCGAGGCCACCGCCAGCGTGGGCAGCAGCGAGCTGCCCATATTGCCCAGCAACAGGCGCATCTGTTCGGCCCGGATCAATCCCTCGGCGCGCCGGGCCGCGCCCGGCCTAGCCAACCAGCCCCCGGCTGCGGGCCGCGTAGGCCGCCTCGGCCCGGCTCACCACTTGCAGCAGGGCCAGCAAGGCTTGCACGTGGCCGCGCACCGTGTTCTCCGACAGGTTCAGGCGCCGCCCGATCAGCTTGTTGGACATGCCCTGGCACAGCAGGTCGAGCACTTCGCACTGGCGTGGCGTCAGGCGCGGCGCGGCGGGGCGCAGCGCGGACGGCGTTGGCATACCCGGTTCGGCCCGCAACACGGCCGTGATGCCGTCCAGGATGACGGCCGGCGTTTCCCGCTTGGAGATGTAGCGCAGCGCCCCATGTTCGAGCGCGCGCCGCGCCGTGTCCGGGCGCTCGTCGGCCGACAGCACGACGATGGCGCAGTCAGGCCATTTGCGCTGGATCAGGGCCATGCCGTCCATGCCGTTCAGACCCGGCAGTTGCAAGTCCAGCAGGGTCACGGTGGGGGCGGGCGCATCGTGCTGGCCGTGCACGGCCTGGTCCAGCGTGGCCGCCTCGCGCAACGGCCGGCCGGGATAGGCGTTCTCCAGCATCATGCGCAGGCCGGCACGGAACAGCGCATGGTCGTCGATCAACAGAAAGGAATGGCTCATGGCGTAATTACAACGCAGCACGACCGCCGCTGCAAGTGGCCGGGCGCAATTCGGTCCAAATGGACTATGTTCGCCGCAATGATATCAAATTACCATCGATGACGATCAGCGAGGCCGCCACCGGCCCGCAGTACCGATCCGGCCCGGCGCGCTTGCCGGCGCCGCCAACTCCAATACCGAAGGGAATCCTATGAAATCGACTTTGCTCGCACTCGTGCTGGCCGGCGCCGCCGCCGGCTCCGCCATGGCCCACGACTACACGGTGCCGTTGCTGCAATCGCCGTACCATCACAACGAATGGACGGGTAGTTTCAACCTGAGTCTGCCCGACCCCATCGACGGCAATTTTTTCAGCGACACGTACACGTTCTCGCCTACGCTGAACGGCAATTTCATGGCCAATGGCGGGGTGGTGAATTTCTACGGCAGCGAATCGCAGCACATCCGCTTCACGGAAGTGAGCCTGAACGGCAAGAAGCTGGACATCGCCGACGCGCTGTTTGTCAGCGGCGCCCACCTGTTCGACACGGGCTTCAGCGGCCCACTGGTGCTGACTGTGCGCGGCTTCGCCGGCCCCTCGGCCAGCTATTCGGGCGGCTTGAACATCACCACGGCCGTGCCGGAACCGGAAACCTACGGCATGCTGCTGGGCGGCCTGGCGTTGATGGGCGTGGTGGCGCGCCGCCGCCGCGCGCGGTAAGGGACAGGTAGGCAAGGCGCGGGTGGGCGCCGCGTGTCTTGCCCGTTTGGGAAAGGTGCCGGCGGCGCAGGCGGGCAGCTGCCCGCACTGCCGGCCGATGCCGCTTAGCCGGCGAGGACGTTGAGCACTTCGTAGCAGGCGCCCATGGTGTGGTAGTCGGTCTTGCCGGCCGGGCTTTTCTCGTCGCCCAGTTTGCGGTTGTCCGCGCTGAGCAGGCGATACCAGGCGCCGTGCTGGTGGTCGATCATATGTTCCCAGCTGTAGTGCCAGAGACGCTCGTACCAGTCCCAGTACGCCGGCTCGCCGGTGCGCGCGGCCAGCAGCGCGGCGGCGGCCAGGCTCTCGGCCTGCACCCAGAAGTATTTGTCGCTGTCGCAGATGCTGCCGTCCGGCGCGAAGCCGTAACAGATGCCGCCATGTTCGCCGTCCCAGGCCTTGGCCAGGGCCTGGTCGAACAGGGCGCGGGCGCGCGGCAGCAACCAGTCGGACGGGCCGGCCAGCTGGGCCGCGTGGCGTTCCAGTATCAGCAGCAGCTTGGCCCATTCCGTCAGGTGGCCGGGCTGGTAGCCCCAGGGACGGAAGATGTTGGTCTTGTCGTGGCGGTTGTAGTCGCCGTCGACCGACCAATCCTGGTGGTAGTGTTCCCAGATCAGTCCATCGGCCAGTGCCGCCTGGCGCACGGTGATGTTATGGGCCAGCGTTTCCGCCCGATGCAGATAGGCCGGTTCACCGGTCGCCTCGAAGGCGGCGAGCAAGGCTTCGCAGCTGTGCATGTTGGCGTTCTGGCCGCGATAGGGTGCCAGCTGCGACCAGTCGGCGCTCGCCTCGTCCGCATACAGGCCGTGCTCCGCCTGCCAGAAGCGCTGTTCCATCAACGCGTAGGTCTCCGCGATCCAGGTACGCGCTTCCGCCACGCCGGCCATCACGGCGTGCGAATAGGCCAGCAGCACGAAGGCCAGGCCGTAGCAGTGGTTGGTGCCGTCCGTGACGGTGGCCGCGCCGTCCTGCCAGTCCAGCGCCCAGGCATAGCCGCCGGTGGCCGCATTGCGATGCGCGTTGCGCAGGAAGGCCAGGCCGTGGCGTACGCGTTCCAGGTAGACCGGTTGCTGGAACTGGCGGAACGCCATCGCGTAATTGAACACGAAGCGCGTGCTGCTGACCAGGTGGCGGCTGTGCGCGTTATAGACGGTGCCGTCGTCCTTGAAGTAGTGGTAGAAGCCGCCGCTGCCGTCCACGCAGCGTGGTTCGTAGAAGCGCATGGTGTGGCGGATGTGGTCCAGCAGCGTGGCGCGGGCGCGGAAGTCGGGTGTCATCGTCATGGCAAGTGGTTGGTGATGGGTTGAGTAAGTGCGCAAATAAGTGCGGGGTCGGTTCCGGCAATTGGACAAGTCGGTGGTCCATGCCGGCACCGGTATAGCTCCTGCGTCCTTGCCCTGCGGATCAAAAATGGCAAAAATGGAGACGCAAAAATGGGGACGTACCCCTTTTTTGAGTCGCTGGCCCATGCCGGCAATGGTATAGCGCCTGCGTCCTTGCGTTTCGGATCAGAGCGCAATACGGTCGAGTCTGTGTACGATTGTTGGCACTGCCCCCCGCGGTTGTTGCGCGCCGAGCTTGAAGATGCCGACCGCACTCGCCAGGTTGGTGGCCTGCTCCTGCATGCTTTCGGCCGCCGCCGCGGCCTGCTCCACCAGGGCCGCGTTCTGCTGGGTCATGGCGTCCATCTGGCCCACGGCGCGGTTCACTTCCTCGATGCCCACGCTTTGTTCCTGGCTGGCGGCCGTGATGTCGTGCATGTAGTCGGCCACCTGCCGCACGGCCGTAACGATGCGCTCCATGGTCTGGCCGGCCGAGTCGACCAGCTTGCCGCCGGCGTCCACCTGGTCCACGGAATTGCCGATCAGGGCCTTGATCTCCTTGGCCGCGCCGGCGCTGCGCTGGGCCAGGTTGCGCACTTCCGAGGCGACGACGGCAAAGCCGCGTCCCTGTTCGCCGGCGCGCGCCGCTTCCACCGCCGCGTTCAGGGCGAGGATGTTGGTCTGGAACGCGATCGAGTCGATCACGCCGATGATGTCGACGATCTGGTACGAGCTGGCCTTGATGGTGGCCATGGTCTGCACCACGTCGGCCACGATCTGCCCACCCTGCGCGGCCACGGCCGATGCCGACACGGCCAGCTGGTTGGCTTGCTGCGCGTGCTGGGCGTTCTGGCGCACGGTGCCGGTCAGTTCTTCCATCGAGCTGGCCGTTTGTTCCAGCGCGCTGGCCTGGGCTTCCGTGCGCGAGGACAGGTCGGCGTTGCCGCTGGCGATCTCGCGCGAGGCGACAGTGATCGATTCCGTGCTGCGCCGCACGGCGCCCACGGTGTCGGCCAGGCTGTCGTTCATGCCGGCCAGGGCGCGCAGCAGCTGGCCCGTTTCGTCCTGGGCGCCCACGCTCACGCGCTGGGTCAGGTCGCCGCCGGCCACGCGGGTGGCCAGCTCCAGCGCCTGCTGCAGGGGACGCGTGATGCTGCGGCTCAGGCGCAGCGCCACCACCACGGCCAGCGTCATGGCCACGGCGCAGATCACGACCATGATGACGGCGGCGCGCGCGCTGTCATCCTTGAAACGGGTGATGCCGGCGCCGATTTGCTGGTTCTGCAAGGCCGCCACCTGGTCGATCCCGGCCAGCCATTTGTCCTGCAGCGGCGCCACCTGCGTGGTCAGCACCTTGAGCGCCTGGCCCGCGTTGAAGCCGGCCACGAATTCCTGCGCTTCCTTGATGAAGGGGGCGCTGGCCTGTTCGTAGCCGTGCATCTCGGCCACGATGGCTTGCTCGGCCGGGCTCAGGCCCAGGGCCGCCAGTTTCGCTTCGTTGTCGCGGTAGCGCTGCTGTTCGATGCCGATGTTGGCCATTTCCCGCTGCATCTGATTGAGGTCGGCGGTGGCGCCGATGTTGCGGGCTGACAGGCCCTGGTGGAACAGGTTCTGGCGCATGGCGGCCACCAGGGCCGACTTGGCGTTGCTGGCGTTGACCGATTGCGTCAGGCTGGCGCCGGCCTGGCGCGAGGCCAGTGCGGCGATGGCCGTCATGCCGGCCATCAGGACCAGCATCAGGCCGAAGCCCAGCATCAGGCGGTAGCCTATCTTGATATCGTTGAGCTTCATGTTCAGTCTCCATGACGCCGGTCGTGGCCCGCGCCTTTTAGTATGGGTATGCGTGCTGCGCCTCGCCGCGACCCGGTGGGCGCGGAGGTCGCCGCGCTGCTGCAGCCGGAAACAACTGGGAGGGGAGGGGGACGGGGGGCTGCCGCAGGAGGCGGCAGCCGTGCCGGGGCGCTTACTGCCCCAGGTCGACGCGCTGTTCCGACGTCGGGTCGAAGAACACGGCCTTGGACAGGTCGAACGCCAGCTTGGTGTGCAGGCCGGCCGTCGCTTCGGCGCGCGGGTGGGTGCGGCAGGTGGCGCGGATGCCGTTGAACCAGGCGAACACCAGCGTGTCCGGGCCGGTCGGCTCCGTCATCTCGACCAGGCATTCCACTTCCGTCGGATGGTAGCCGTCGGGCGTGGCGGCGCGGCGGGCGCTGACGGCATCCGTCACGTGCTCGGGGCGGATGCCAAGGATGATCTCGCGGCCCACGTGCTTGGCCAGCACGTTGCCCGGCACCGGCAGCAGCGTGGTCTGGCCCGCGTGCTCCAGCGCGAACGAGACGTTGGCGCCGTCCTGCAGCAGTTTGCCGCGCAGGAAGTTCATCGACGGCGAGCCGATGAAGCCGGCCACGTACAGGTTGTCGGGACGGTCGTAGATGTCCTGCGGGCTGCCGAACTGCTGCACCACGCCGTCGCGCATGACGGCGATGCGGTCGCCCAGCGTCATCGCCTCGATCTGGTCGTGGGTGACGTAGACGATGGTCGAGCCCAGGCGCTGGTGCAGCAGCTTGATCTCGGCCCGCATTTCCACGCGCAGCTTGGCGTCCAGGTTCGACAGCGGTTCGTCGAACAGGAACAGCGACGGATCGCGGGCGATGGCGCGGCCCATGGCCACGCGCTGGCGCTGGCCGCCCGACAGCATGGCCGGCTTGCGGTCGAGCAGGTGGGCCATCTGCAGCGTGTCGGCCACGCGGTTGACGATCTTTTCCTGCTCGGCCTTGGGCACCTTGCGGATGCCCAGGCCGAACGAGATGTTCTCGCGCACCGTCATGGTGGGGTACAGCGCGTACGACTGGAACACCATGGCGATGTCGCGCGACTTGGGCGGGATGTTGTTGACCACGCGGTCGCCGATGCGGATCTCGCCCTGGGAGATGGTTTCCAGGCCGGCGATCATGTTGAGCAGGGTGGATTTGCCGCAGCCGGAGCCGCCCACCAGGATCAGGAACTGGCCGTCCTCGATCTCCAGATCGATGCCCTTGAGGATTTCTGCGCCGTTGGGATAAACCTTGCGCACGTTACGAATTGATAAGCTAGCCATGCTGATGTCTCCTGAAGGCGCCGGCCAGGATGCCGGCGCCGGTATTGTGTTAGCCCTTGACTGCGCCGGCCGTCAGCCCGCGCACGAAGTATTTGCCCGCCACCATGTACAGCACCAGGGTAGGCAGCGCGGCGATGATGGCCGCCGCCATGTTGACGTTGTACTCGGTCACGCCGGTCGAGGTGTTGACCAGGTTGTTGAGCGCCACCGTCACCGGCTGCGCGTCGGACCCGCCGAACACCACGCCGAACAGGAAGTCGTTCCAGATCTGCGTGAACTGCCAGATGAAGCACACCATGAAGATGGGCAGCGACAGCGGGAAGATGATGCGGCGGTAGATGGTGAAGAAGCCGGCGCCGTCGATGCGGGCCGCGTTCACCAGTTCTTCCGGCACCGACACGTAGTAGTTGCGGAAGAACAGGGTGGTGAAGGCGATGCCGTAGATGATGTGCACCAGTACCAGGCCGCTGGTGGTGTTGGCCAGTTCGGCCAGGCCCAACAGGCGCGCCATCGGCAGGATCACCACCTGGAACGGGATGAAGCAGCCCACCATCAGGGCCGTGAACACCACGTTCGAGCCGCGGAAGCGCCAGTGCGCCAGCACGTAGCCGTTGAGCGAACCGATCAGGCTGGACAGCAGCACGGCCGGGATCACCATGCGCACCGAGTTCCAGAAGTAGGGCTGCAAGCCTTCGCAGCGCACGCCGGTGCAGGCGCTGTCCCAGGCCTTGCCCCAGGCCGCCGTGGTCGGGTGCAGCGGGAAGTCGAGCAGGTTGCCGGCGCGGATCTGGTCCAGCGTCTTGACCGACGTGGTCAGCATCACGTACAGCGGCGCCAGGTAGTACAGTGCCACCAGCACCAGCAGGGTGTAGATGGCCACGCGGCCGGCCGTGATGCGGCTGCCGTCGGCGTTGATGTTAGCGTCCATTGCGCGCTCCTTTGGTTTCCATGTACATCAGCGGTACCAGTACGGCCAGCACCGTGGCCAGCATCATCATTGCCGACGCCGCGCCCAGGCCCAGCTGGCCCCGGGTGAACGAGAACTGGTACATGAAGATGGCCGGCACGTCCGACGAGGTGCCGGGGCCGCCGGCGGTCAGCGCCATCACCAGGTCGAAGCTCTTGATGGCGATGTGCGCCAGCACCAGCAGCACGCTGAAAAAGACCGGACGCAAGGAGGGGATCACAATACGCCGGTAAATCGTGGGCAGGCTGGCGCCATCGACCATGGCGGCCTTGATGATGGCGTCGTCGACGCCGCGCAAACCTGCCAGGAACAAGGCCATGACGAAGCCGGACGACTGCCAGACGCCGGCGATCACCACGGTGTAGATCGACATGTCGGAATTGACCAGCCAGTCGAAGCTGAAGCTGGTGTAGCCCCAGTCGTGCATCATCTTTTCCAGGCCCAGGCCGGGGTTGAGGATCCACTTCCAGGCCGCGCCGGTGACGATGAACGACAGCGCCATCGGGTACAGGTAGATGGCGCGCAGCGCGCCTTCGTGGCGGATGCGCTGGTCGAGCAGGATGGCCATGGTCAGGCCGATGGCCAGGCAGACCAGGATGAACAGGCCGCCGAAGATGCCGAGGTTGGCGGCGGCGGTCCACCAGCGGTCGATCTCGAACAGGGTGGAATACTGGCCGAAGCCGGAATACTCGTAATTGGGCATCATGTGCGAGTCGGTCAGCGACAGCCAGGCCGTCAGGCCGATGAAGCCATACACGAACACGAGCGAGGCAATGATGGTGGGCGACAGCACCAGGCGTGGCAGCCAGGTGTCGGCCAGGCCGGCGAAGCGGCTGGCGCGGACCGGGGCGCGGGCCGCGGTGGCGGCTGCCGGGCTGGCCGGGGTTGCGGTTGTAGCGGACATGGGGTTCTCCAAAGCGGGAGGCCGGAGCCGTCATTCCGGCGCGGGCGGGGTGCCATGCCGCGCACCACAGGATGGGCGGCATGGTTTCCCGCCTGCGCGGGAACGACGTACTGGGAGCCTCTGTGCGCGGACCGCGGTCCGCGCGACAGCATTACAGCATCGGTTGCAGCTTTACTTCGTCTTGGCGGCCTTGGCCAGCGCTTGCACGGCGGCCTGCGGCGTCATCGACGAGTTCATGAACTTGGCGATCACGTCCTGAATCGCGCCGGCCTTGGCCGAATCGATCGCCATGCCGTGGGCCATGCTCGGCTCGAGCATGCCGGCCTTGCTGCTGGCGGCCATGTCGTCCATCGAACGGGTGGCGCAGGCGTCGAACTTGGCGCGCGAGACGCCGGCGCGGACCGGGATCGAACCCTTGTTCAGGTTGAATACTTCCTGGAACTCGGGGCTCATCACGGCGTTGGCCAGGGTCAGCTGGGCTTTCTGCTCTTCAGCGCTCTTGACCTTGAACATGGCCAGCGAGTCGATGTTGAAGGTGAACGCCTTCTCGGTGCCAGGTGCGGGCAGGCACAGGAAGTCCTTGCCCGGCACCTTGCCGGCGGCCGTGAATTCGCCCTTGGCCCAGTCGCCCATGAACTGCATGCCGGCCTTGCCGTTGATGACCATGGCGGTGGCCAGGTTCCAGTCGCGGCCGGCCGCATCCTTGTCGATGTAGGTCTTGATCTTGCCCAGCGTTTCGAAGGACTTGACCATGGTCGGGCTGGTCAGCGAGGCCTGGTCCAGCTTGACCAGCGCTTTGTCGTAGAAGGCGGCGCCGCCTACGCCCAGCACCACCGATTCAAACACGGTGGCGTCCTGCCATGGCTGGCCGCCGTGGGCCACGGCTACCATGCCGGCGGCCTTGATCTTGTCGGCGGCGGCGAAGAATTCGTCGAAGTTGGTGGGGGCCTTGGCGCCGGCCTTGGCCAGCACGGCAGGGTTGACCCACAGCCAGTTCACGCGGTGCACGTTGACGGGCACGGCGACATAATGACCCTGGTACTTCATCACCTTGGTGACGACGGATGGCAGCAGGCTTTCCCACTTGCCTTCGGTGGCGGCCGCGTCGATGTTGGCCAGCACGCCTTCCTGGCCCCATTCCTGGATGGCCGGGCCCTTGATCTGGGCGGCGGTGGGGGCGCTGCCGGCGATCACGCGTGCCTTCAGGGCGGTGGTGGCGTTTTCGCCCGCACCGCCGGCCACGGCGAAGTCTTTCCAGGCCACGCCCTTGGCTTCCATCATCTTCTTCAGTTCGGCGATCGATTTTGCTTCGCCACCGGAAGTCCAGTAGTGCAGCACTTCAACCTGGGGTGCGGCCATGGCAGCGGAGGCGGCGACGGCGGACAGCAGCAGGGCAGCTTGAACGAGGGGTTTGAGGGTCATGTTATATGTCTCCGTTATGTGGATTGATGTAACTTTGCTACGTTATCACGAAAACGCGCCGGCACCGTACAGACTGGTGTGGTGCCGGCGCGCGGGTAGGCTACAGGGCAGGCAGGGGAAGGGCCGGGCGCAGTGCCGGGCGGCTTACCACCATGCTTCCATCTGCAGGCCGATGGAGGAACCGCTGGTGCCGTTGCCGTACACGGGGCCGGAATTGTTGGCCGCGTTGACCATGGCCGTCGCTTCCTTGTTCCACTTGCCGTAGGTGAAGTAGGCGCGCAGTTCAGGACGCTGCCAGAAGCCTTCGCCCACGGTGATGGTCGGGGCGATGGTCAGCTTGGTCAGGCGGGCCGTTTCGCCGGTGGTGCCGGACTTCAGGCCCGTCACGCCCAGTTCGGCTTGCAGCTTGAAGTTCTGGGCGAAGGCGTACACGGGACGGATACCGGCCGTGGTCCAGGTGGTGCTGCCGTTGGCGTCGGACTTGTCCTTCTGCCACAGGGCCACCATTTCGGCGCTGAATTGCTTGGTCGGCTGTATCCACAGGTCGTCGAACACGCGCACGCGGGTCACGTCGGAGCCCAGCGTGGTGCTGCCCGCGGAACCGATCCGTGCGCAGCAAGGACCGCCGATGCCGGTGCCGGGGCCGACGCCGTACTGCACGCCGACGGTGTTGCCGCCACCAAAGGTGCCGGCCTGCTTGTGGAACAGCGATGCGTTCCAGCCGTTGTGGTCCTGGGTGCCCTTGCCCTGGGCCGTGATGACGGTGAATGCGGCGTCCAGCGTGCCGCCGGCGTTGACGGGCAGGCCTTCGTACACCAGGTTCTGGCGGATCGCGGCCGGGGTGTTGATGACGGTCGACAGACTTGGATCGTACTGGTTCTGGTCGTTATCCTTGAACACGGCGTAGCTGATCTTGCCCGGGCCCAGGTTGATCTTGTCCAGGCCGCCGCCGGTGCCGTTCATGTTGATGAACTGCATGTCCAGCATGTGGATATCAGGACGGTAGTAGTAACGCTTGCCGATCCAGACCGTGCCGCCGTTCATGAAGGGCAGGTTGCGCGCTTCGACGTAGGCTTTGGCCACGTTCAGGGGAGCGTTGCCGAAGTCGGAGCTGTTCTTGTAGGCGTTGGCCCACAGGGTGCCGACGAAGGTGGCGCCGTTTTCGGACTTGGCCAGTTCGTGGGTGTAGCCGAATTCGGTGTAGCTGTCGCACTCGTTGCCCAGGCGGTAGCTCTGGGTAGGACCGCCCAGGCCGAAGCAGCTTTGCGGGCCGTGGGTCGAGCTGGCGCCGGAGCCGGCGCGCAGGTAGCCGTGGAAGCCCTCGGTATCGTTGAACGCGTCGGCGTGGGCTGCGCCGCTGGCCAGGGCCAGGGCCAGCATGGCCGGGAGGGTTTTCAGGACGGTATGCTTCATTACGACAGTCTCCTTATGGTTATCAGTGCGGACCTGGACACGTCGGCATTTCTGCCGCGTTATCTCTCGTTCCATGCCGGCGTATCTGCCACACTGTTGCTGCTGCGGTGGATGTTGTAGTTTTTTGCTACGGCAAATGCACAGTAGCATCGGCCCTAATGTGATGCTAGTGAGACACGTTCCCCTATCTGAAATATGGTTAAGTACTTGATTTGATTGGATTTGCCCTGTTTTTGCCGGTATTGGCCGCTTACATTTCTTTACAATGGGTGGCGCGGCGCAAGGGCCCGCTAGCCCGTCATTGCAGGCCTGGCAACGGATAATGGGGTGGGCGTCCGGCTGCAACAAAACGCAACAATTCCATACGCTTTATTGCAAAATGCTGAACATGGTTACCAACGTTTGTTGCTTTATCTAAGGTATAGTCTCAGCGGCAACATGGGGTTCCTGTTGCCGCAATCGATAAGAACAGGCCCATCCGACGAGGCGGGCCGCTGCTGGAGTGAGGAGACATGGTGAAAACGCTGCGCAGGCTGCTGCCGCTGGTGTGCCTGGCGGCATGGGGCGCCGCGCAGGCGGACGGCTTGCAAGTGCTGCATTGGTGGAAGTCGGCCAGCGAGCGCAAGGCGGTCGACCTGATCGCCGCCCGCCTCAACGACGAAGGCATCGCCTGGCGCGACAGCATGATCCCCAATGGCTCGGGCGTGGGCGCCGGCATCGTGCTGCGCAGCCGCATGCTGGCCAAGGATGCGCCGGAAGTGGCGCAGGTGAACGGCATCGTGATCCGCGACTGGGCCCGGCTCGACCTGCTGCTGGACCTCGATGCCGTGGCCGCCGCCGGCAAGTGGGACAAGCTGCTGCAGCCGACCGTGGCCGCCGCCATCCAGTCCGACGGCCATGTCTACGCCGCGCCGCTGGGCATCCACCGCATCAACACCCTGTTCTACAACCGCAAGCTGTTCGCCCAATACAAGCTGAACCCGCCCGCCACCTGGGCCGAGTTCGAGCACGCGGCCGCCGTGCTGCAGCAGGGCGGGGTGGTGCCGCTGGCCCAGAGCAGCGAGCCGTGGCAGGTGGCCACCCTGTTCGAGACGCTGGTGCTGTCCGAGAGCGCCGAGTTCTACCGCGCCCTGTTCCAGCGCCGCGAAGCGGCCGCCTATGCCGACCCGCGCCTGGTCAGCGCGCTGACCCGGCTGCGCCACCTGAAGAAATGGATGGACCAGCCCGTGCCCGAGCGCACCTGGGACGAGGCCACCCGCCAGCTGGCCGACGGCAACGCCGCCATGCTGGTGATGGGCGACTGGGCCAAGGGCGAGCTGGTGGCGCGCGGCCTGGCCGTGGACGAAGGTTTCGGCTGCGCCGTCGTGCCCGGCACGGCCAGCTACCACCTGTACAACATCGACACCCTGAGCATGCTGGCCACGCGCGAGCCGCACCGGCCGGCCCAGGAAAAGCTGGCCGCCCTCATCATGACGCCAACGCTGCAGAACGACTACAATCTGGTCAAGGGTTCCATCCCCGTGCTGCGCAACCCCATGCTGACCAGGATGGACAGCTGCGCCCGCGCCTCCTACAAATTGTTTTCCAGCGGCCCCGCGGCGCAGATACCGAGCCTGGTGCACCGCATGGCCACCGACGAGATCGTGCGCGACGCCATGGTGGCCGAGCTGCACCGTTTCTTCCTCGACGACGGCGTGACCGTCGCCGACGCGCAGCGCCGGCTGGCCGCCATTGCGCGCACTTTCACCAAGACACACTAGGCAACACCATGCGTAAGATACTGATAGTCGACGACGACCAAAAAACCCGCACCCTGCTCAAGACCTACCTGGAAAAGAACCAGTACGACGTGGGCCTGGCCCACAACGGCGAAACCTTCCTGGCCGAGTTCAACCGCTACGCCGACGAACTGTCGCTGGTGATCCTGGACGTGATGCTGCCCGACACGGACGGCTTTGCCCTGTGCAAGACGGTGCGGCGCCGCTCCAACGTGCCCATCATCATGCTCACGGCCAGCTCGGACGAGACGGACCGCGTGGTGGGGCTGGAGCTGGGCGCGGACGACTACATCTCCAAGCCCTACAGCCCGCGTGAACTGCTGGCCCGCATCAAGGCCATCCACCGCCGCACCGGCATGGACAACGTGGCCGCGCCCCGCTTCTACCGCTTTGTCGGCTACACGCTGGATACGGTGGAGCGCACGGTGACGGGCCCCAGCGGCGAACATGTGCCGCTGACGGGGCTGGACTTCCAGCTGCTCAAGTATTTCGTGGAACACGCGGGCGACATCCTGGACCGCAACGTGCTGTGCGAGGAAACCCGGGGCCGCGACGCCGGCCCCATGGACCGCTTCCTGGACGTGCAGATCAGCCGGCTGCGCCTGCGCCTGAACGACGGCGGCAAGCAGCCGCTGCTGATCAAGACCGTGCGCGGCGCCGGCTACGTGTTCTCAGCCGATGTGACGGTCAGCAATGTCTAAGAAACCACTTCAAACAGCCCATGGCGTCGTGATGGCGCCTTGCCGTACACGCGCACTGTCTTCGTCGCCATGCCTAGCCATGGCCGTTTTGAAATGACTGCGCGGCTGCGCCCGGGGCGCTGGCTGGCGCGCATCCTGCCGCCGTCGCTGCTGGGACGGCTGTCGGTCGTGATGGTGGCCGGCGTGCTGCTGACCCAGCTGGCCGGCAACTGGATCTGGGCCACCCAGCGCCACGCGGAAGCGGAAGTGGAAGTGCGCACGGCCACCCAGCACCTGGCCCACAGCGCCTCCAAGGTAATCCGCTTCTTCCTCAGCCTGCCGCCCAATTACCGGCCCCTCATCATCCAGCAGTTCCGCGAAATGGGCGGCACCCGCTTCCTCGTCAACGTCAACCGGGCGCCGGTGGAAATCGCCGGCATCGGCGAGCAGGCGCTGGCCGACGTGGCCATCGCCCAGGTGCGCACCACGCTCAAGGAAGACGTGCCCAACCTGAGCAAGCTGCGCATCGATTTCGCCTGGCCCGACCATCTGCCCGTCAGCGACGATGGCACCACCCTCAACGACATGCCGGAAGGGTGGGTGCAGAACGTGGTGCTGACCAAGCCGGCGCCGGCGCCCATCCTGCTGATCCAGGCGGAAATGGGGCCGGGCAACTGGCTGTACCTCGCCACGCTGATGCCCAATCCCTATTTCCTCGACAGCAGCAACCCGCTCACGCGCGACCGCGTGCTGCTGCAAGCGCTGTCGCTGGCGGCCGTGCTGCTGCTGTCCATCCTCGTCGTGCGCTGGACCACGCGGCCGCTGGCGGCCCTGTCGGAAGCGGCCACCGCGTTTGGCAACGGCGAGCGCATGCCCGACTTGCCGGAAACGGGCAGCCGCGAATTCGTCAAGACGGTGCGGGCCTTCAGCGCCATGCGCGAGCGCATCCAGCGCTACATCGAGGACAGGGAACGGCTGTTCGTCTCCATCTCGCACGACCTGCGCACGCCCATCATGCGGCTCAAACTGCGCACGGAATTGCTGGACGACGACCAGTTGCGCGACGAGTTCCACGAAGACCTCGACGAGCTCGACATGATGGTGAAGGGCGCGCTGCAGACTGTAAAAGATAGCGACATCCACGAGAACCCCACCGAGATCCGGCTCGACGCCTTGCTGGGGCGCATGGTGCGCGATGCACAGCTGGCCGGTCACCAGGTGTCGTTCGCGGCGTCGGGCCTGAGCGTGGCGGCCAAGCCGCTGGCGCTCAAGCGCGCCATCGGCAATTTGCTTAACAACGCGCTGCATTACGGCAAGCAGGTGGAACTGGCCGTGGAACCGCGGGGCAGCAACATCGCCATCGTGATCCGCGACCACGGGCCCGGCGTGCCGCCCGAAGCGATAGCAGGGCTGGCCGAGCCGTATGTGCGGCTCGAGCATGGGCGCCAGCAAAACAGCAGCGGCATGGGGTTGGGGCTGGGCATCGCGCGCGGCATCGTGCAAGCCCACGGTGGCGAACTGCTGCTCGACAACCATCCCGAGGGTGGCTTCCGCGCCACCATCCTCCTGCCCGGCGCAGCCTTCACCCCGCTCGAAAGCTGAACGGCGCCGCTTGCTGATGCGGTCGCGGGCATCGCCGCGCATCTTGTGCGACAGTAGCCTCAGTCGCACACGAATAAATGCGAATAAATGGGGACGTACCCCTTTTTTCGAATTAATGGGGACGTCCCCCTTTTTTGGTGGCGTGCTGGACTGGAACTGGCTATTGCGTTTGTGCGGGCCGCCGTCATATCGGTGGCATGGCACGCGCAGCCAGGCGGCACGGATGGCGAGGCGGAAAATGATTGCTGTCTTACATACGATGAGAGGTGAATTCACCAGCGCCCTGGCCAGATGGCCGTCGTTGCTGATGGCGCTGGTCTGCGCCTCATTGTTTGCCATGCTGCCGCTGCGGGCGGCGAGCGCCGAGCCGGATGCGATTACCATCGAGCTGGCGCCGGCCCAGGCCCAGCAACTGGTGCTGCGCGCCATGCAGCACCTGGCGCCGGGGGGCGAGGCTCGCCGCCGATACCGTCTGGCGCTGCCGTTTGGCGCGCCCTTGTTCCCACCGGATACAGACCTCGCGCTGTCGCCCACGCCGGCCCTGGCGCGCTGGCTCCAGCTCCCCATCGATGCGCGCCGCCATGACGTGCTCATCGTGCCCGACGCCGACTATTATTGGGAGGCGGGCGGCGCGCCTTTCTCCTGCCAGTTCATCGTCCACCTGCAAGGGCAGGGCGCGCACCAGACCCGGCTCACGCTGATCCAGGTACAGCCCACCGAGCGGCATGGCAAGAAGCTCGACCTGCTGGGCCGCACGGGCCCGGGCTTCTATCTCGACATCCGTCCCGCCGCGCCGGCCCCGCTGGCAAGCGCCGACCTGCTAGGCCTGCTGGCCGTGGCGCTGGCCCATCCACCAACGCCGTCCCATTAAGCCCAGCCCCGTGGCGAACAGCAGCGCCGTGGTGGGCACGGGCAATGTCGGCGCGCCCGGCACTTGCAGCGCAAACGGCGCCGTTACGGGATCGGATAGCTGGATCAGCGCACCGCCGGCCAGCGGATCGCCATCCCACCATTCGCCCGACAACGTGAACACGCCGCTGTCGCTCTGGCCCGGCGTAGCGAAGCCGAACACCTGGACGCCGAACAGGCCGGCAATGGTGGCCGCATCAAAAGCGCGCGACGCACTGCTGCCCGGCGCCAGGATGGGGAAGTCGAAATAGCTGGCGTCCGGCGTGCCGATGCTGAACGACGATGCGCTCAGCTGGGTGGGCACGAACCAGTCCACCGTGTCGGTGTTGCCGATGTCGTAGCCCCAGCCGGTGAGCTGGCCCGGCTGGCCGCTGATCATGCCGCCCGACGGCGTGGCGCTGAAGGTGAAGGTGAACGGCGTGGCGCGCGCGCCCGGCGCCAACAGGAGGCTGGCCAGCAGGCCGGCCAGCGCGCAAAAGGAAATGGGTTTCATGACGAGTCTCCCTGCAAGAGTGCTGCATTGAATGCTGGAAGCGGCCCGTCCACAGGGACGGGCGCGCTGCTTCATTTCGGTATCACAGCCTGCGCCTGCGAGTAGGCATAAGGCACACCCGCGATGTCGGACACGGTGCCGCTTTCGCTGACACTGAAGCGCTGCACATCCGCCGGCGTGTTGAACGTCAGGCGCACGGTGAAGAAGCTGCCCACATCCACATTGGGCGTCACGAAGGGCAGGGTGGGCGACAGGGCCGTGTTGAGCGTCACCATGCCCGTGCCGCTCAGCGTGCGCAGGCTCAGCGCGGCCAGCGTCATGTTCTGCGCCGTGCCCGCGCCCGCGTTGGTAAAGCGCAGGTCGATGCCGGTCACGCCGGGCGCCACCGTCTCCTGGCCGACGATTTCCGCGATGAAGTTGGGCTTGCCCAGTACCTGGGCCGCGCCCGTCACAAAGCTGGTCAGCGAGGCGCTGTTGTGGACCGCCGGATCGCTCACGCTTTGCACGGCCGCCGTGACGTTGTCGGCGCTGCCGATGCGGGCGGTGGCGGGCGGCGTCAGCTGCACCGTCACGTTGCTGCTCTCTCCCGTGCCCAGCGTGACGCTGGCCGGACTGACACTGCCGATGTAATGCTGGTCGTCCGTGGCGGCAAAGCTGAAGGTGGCGGGGGCGCCGTCGTTACGCACCTGGTACATCAACGCCGTCGTCATGCCCGGCCGCAGGTCTTGCGGGGCGGGCGGCTTGAGCGACACGGTCTGCGGCGACACCATCAGGCTCACCAGCCGCTGGAACGGATAGCCGGCGCTGTCGGTGCCGGTCGCATAGGCCAGGAACGGGCTGTTGGGCACGGTGATGGGACCGAAGAACTTGCCGCCATCCGTGGCATCCTGCTCCAGCGCCAGCGGCCCGATCAGGCCGAAATTCTTTTGCCGCAGCTGGAACTGGGGCGCGCTGCTCAGTTCCGTCAGCGCCGCCAGCGCGTACAGCAACTGGCCCGGCCCCGGCTCGCCATCGATGGCCAGCAAGCCCTGGTGCGGCGGCTGGGCGCCGAAGCGGGCCAGCTTGAATGAGCTGAACGCCAGACCGGCGATGCCGCTCACGTTCACGTACATGATGCCGGACGTGTCGCCCACGGTCAGCTGCCACGGGCCGGGCATGGGGTGGTCGATCGAGATGATGGTGCCGCTGCTCAGGTTGAGGAAGGCGGTGGCCGTGGCCGCGCTGATGACCACGCCATCGGGCCGGACCAGGTGGACGAATGGCGGCAAGCCCTGCACGGCCGTGCTGACGGACACGGTGAGCCGCGTCATGCTGGCATCGACGGGCACGGGATAGGTCTTGTGCACGGGGAACTGGTCCTGCACCGACAGGATCTGCACCGCATTGTTGCGCCCCACCAGGTCGGCCAGCTGGGTGACGGCCCCGGCCTCGCCGCCGAACAGGAAGAACACCTGGCCGCCCGTTTCGCTGGCCGCCTGCAGGAAGCCGGGCGTGATGGGGGAACAACTGCCGAACAGCACCGGGTAGATCTTGATGTCCTTGCTCTTGGCCAGGCCGATCACGGTCCCGGCCAGTGCCGCATCCTTGGCCGCCGCGTCCGTGTACATGAACAGGTCGCCGCCGGGATCGGCCAGCGACAGGCCGTGGTAGATGCCCGTCATGGCCAGTTCCGGGCAGTCGCCGCCGCCGGCAGCGCCCAGCGCGCTGATGGCCGACTTGAAGACGCTGGCATCGTTGGTGGCCAGGTCGGGACCGGTGAACGGGTCGTTGAACGGGGCCAGCACGTATTGCAGCGGCTCCTCGTCCGTGCCCAGGCGGGCGTTGACGATGTTGATGGCCGAATTGCGCACGCCGGCGATGATGCCGCCCATGCTGCCGGTGGTGTCGATGGCGAACGCCAGTGTGGGCCCGGCGCCCAGCAGGGCCTTGAGCTGGGCCGGCGTGATCTCGGCCTTGATGTCTTCCACGAACTGCTGGGTGGCGGCGATGGCGGCGCCGGCGGCCGTGTTGTGGAAGGTGCTGTGGGGCGAGATGTCGCAGTACAGCGTGTCCTTGTTGATGCCTTCGCGGAAGTAGCCGAGCAGGTCGCTGGACTTGGAGCTCTTGTCCAGCGGTCCGCCGTGGCTGCACTTGAAGTTGCCGGGCTTGACCCGGTCTTCGCCGCCGTAATAGCCGCTGGTGAGCAGCGAGCCGACCAGGTTGGACGAGTTGGCGCAGGTCAGGCCCGTGTCCGTGAAGCCCGAGCACGTCGTCACGCCGGGGCCGGCGAAGGCCAGCGGGTTGGGCCGGCCCACGTCCGGATTGGCGCCGCCGTTGCCCATCTCGACCCAGTTGCTGTGCGAATAGAAGTCCTGGATGGTGTGCAGGGCGCTGCCCAGGTTGTCGCGCGCGCCGGTGGCGTTGATGGGATCGCTGCGCAGGGCGTCCAGCACGTTCTGCTTGAGCGTGGCCAGGCGCAGCTGGGCGCCGGCCGCGTTTTCGCCGTCGAAGTGCTTGGCCGAGCTGGTCTGGTCCTCATCCACCTTGGCGTCGGCTTCGATGATGCGGTCCAGCGCCTTTTGCATGGAGGCGGTCAGCTTGGGCACGCTGAAATAGCGCTTGTCGAGGTCCTCGATGCCGCGCTGGGTAATGTCCTGGTGGGTCAGGCTACCGGCCGATTTGGACGTGATGAAACAGACCAGGCCATTCTTCGGGCAGAAAGCCTGGCTGGGGCCGCTGGCGCTCAAGGCCAGCAACGCCAGCAACGGCGCCAGCCAGCGCGCGGCCAGGCGGCGCGGCAGGTGGCGCGTGATGCGGCGGCGATACGGATGATCGATGGACATACCATATCCTTTCCAATACGTGCAGCAGGTTGAGGGCGGGCCGGAACGGCCCCCTGGCGCGGGCATGCATTTATCGTGCCGAGCCCGGCCATGCCCGTGGCGACGGGCGGCGCGCCGCTGAGCGGGCCCGGCACTGTCAGCTTTTCCGACAGGGGGCGGCCGGGGCCGGGCGCCGCATGCCGCGGTGGAGGAGGGGGAAGGGCGCAATTCGGCACTCTGTGACGCCAATTGTGCAGTTCGTCGCAATCTGCTGCGCCCGTTGCCGGGCTCTGCTACATTGGCGAGCATCCGCATCCCCGACCGATGGCGATCCAGAACCACCTCCGAGGAAACCATTTATATGAAGAAACTGCTCCCTTTTGGCCTGCTGCTGGCCGCCGTCTGTACGCTGCTGGGCCGCGCCCATGCGGCCGATGAATATGTCACCGAGTCGCACCCCATCGACGCGCGCGTGGTGCGCGTGCTGCTGGACGGCGTGATCGACCTCAAGCTGACGCACGGCGCCCAGCCGTCGCTCATCATCGTGGCCGACAAGCGCTACATGGGCAAGATCACGGCCGTACAGACGGGCGACACCTTGCACCTGGACACGGAAGGGCGGGGCATCAAGCTGAACCGTTCCAATGTACGGGCCGAACTGGTGCTGCCGGCATTGCGCGAAGTGGTGTCGGAAGGCGTGGGCATGACGGAGGTGAACGGCTTCATGGGCGACGAACTGGAGTTGACGCTGGACGGGGCCGGCTCCATGAAAGTGGCGGGCGACTACAAGAAGCTCAGGGCCAATCTGGGCGGTGTGGGCAGCATGCACCTGTGGGTGAGCGAGAACGATGTCGTGGAAGTGGACTTGCATGGGGCCGGCTACATCACGCTGGGCGGACGCAGCAAACTGCTGCGCGCATCGCTGGGCGGACTGGGCGGCCTGAACGCGCAGCAATTCCAGGCCGACGCCGTGGATCTGCAGCTAAGCGGCCTGGGCAACGCCACCGTGACGGCCCGCAACGACGCCACGCTCAACCTGAGCGGTCTCGGTTCCGTCACCGTGTACGGCAAGCCGGCCAACCGCAATGTCAGCGTCGATGGCCTGGGCAAGGTCAGCTGGAAATAAACGGGGCCAGACCGATGAACCGACAGACATACACATCGTTAATCGACATGAAAAAAATCATCTTCGCGATCAGTTTGCTGCTGGCCGCGCAACAGGCCGCGTACGCCGGATTTGCCGACGGCGCCATGGCCTACAACAACAAGAACTACGCGCAGGCATACCGCGAAATCGCACCCCTGGCCAAGGCCGGCAATGCCGACGCCGAACATCTGCTGGGGCTGATGTACTACATGGGCCGCGGCGTGCCGCAGGATTACAAGCAGGCGCTGGAATGGCATCGCAAGGCGGCGTTGCAGGGCAAGGCCGACGCCCAATATGTGGTCGGTGCCATGTACTACACGGGCAACGCCGTGATCCAGGACCACAAGCAAGCCATCGTCTGGTTCCGCAAGGCGGCCGAGCAGGGCCATGCGGAAGCGCAGCAGGTGCTGGGCCTCATGTACCGCTACCATATCGGCGGCATGCCGCAGGATAACGTGATCGCCTACATGCTGTGGAATTTGGCCGCCGCCAACGGCTCCATGAACGCGGCCGAACAGCGGGCCGCCGTGCTGCGCAATATGACGCAGGAACAGATCGAAGAAGGCCAGGCCTTGTCGGCCGCGTGGAAGCCGAACACGCCGCTGCCGCGCCAGTCGCGCACGGGGGGGAGCTAAACCCCGCTTGCCCCGTTTGACAGGAACGGCGCGACCGCGCGCCTGTCGCTGTCGTTTGTGATGTCTCAACGCTGGAAACTGCCGGAAGCGCAAGCTGTGCGGACGATAAACGCACAGTTCGCTTCCCATGAGCAGCTACCGTTTCGACCGCGCCGACTACTATGCCCGCCTGCACCGGCATGACGAGTGCCTGGCCGAGGCTATTCTCCAGCGGCGCCGCGCGCATGCGCCATATTCTTCCCATCTCGACTACTGGAACTGGCCTGCGGGTGCCCGTCTGGGCGAGCGGGCGTACCGGGTGCGCGACGCAGTCGCCGCATCCGAAGCTATTGCGCTGCGCGAACTAGAGGCCAAGTTGAGCGGCATCGGCCTGGCCGACATCTGGCCGGTGCTGAGCGAGATCTGCCACGATGTCGCGCTCTACGTCGGCGGTGGCGTGCTGGCTGGCGGTGTCATCGGCGCCGGCGTGGGCATGCTGGTGTTCGGGGCTGGCATATTGCCGGGCGCGACGGCCGGCGCGCTCGCCGGGGCGCAGGCGGGCAATCTGCTGCTGGGTTTCTTCGGCCTGAAATCCGTGGTCGGTTTCATGGCCGACAGCCTGCCGCGCGCCGCACATGCCTATCAGGCCGGCTTCCGCGAAGCATGGGGACGGATGCCCGATCTTGGCATCAACTCGTTCGACGCACCGCATTTCGGCGCGGATTTCCAGCCAGGCAGCACGTATCACGCGGCACGCGACTTTGCGCGCGGCCACGAAATCCTCGTCATCGCCCTGCTGGCCGGCATGGTCGCCTATCTGACGAGGGGCAAGGGCCAGTTGCCGGTCCTGCTGGCGGAAGTGCGCCAAAGTGCCCGGTTGGGGCCAAAGATGGCTGGTTGGCTGGAGCAGAATGCCGACCGGCTGGTCAGGCAGCCGCTGTTGCAGGAGCGCGGAAAGGGGACGGGCAATGGCGCCATCGGCGCCGATACTGCCGGGCAAGCGCCATCGTCCCGGCCGCGCAAGGCGGGGAATAGTACTGCACCGGCCGAAACGGCAGGCAAGGTATTGCGCGAAATTGAACCGCTCATCGGCAAAACCGAAGGCGGCCCGGGATCTTGGCAACTGTCGCCCAAACGCACAGGTGGTGAGGCATATCAAGAACAAATCACGGGCGTGCGGCGGGGGATTGAATATGATGTGCCAAGTGATCGCGTACCATCGGGGAAAGTCCGCTTCGATGGATTCGATGCGGAGCGCAAGGTTTTGCTTGATGCCAAGGACTGGAAGGGCTATCCGCCAAAAGATGTGGATTTCTGGCAGAAGAAGGTGAGCCAGCAGGCAAACAATCAATTGATAGCTGCGAAGGGGATTCCGGTGGAGTGGCACTTCAGTACTCAGGAAAGCCTGTTCGCAGTAAGAAGAGCCTTGGACGCCGAGCAAGTCAGTGGTATCAGATTAGTTCTGACGCCAAAATCATAAGGGGGATCTTATCTATGTCATTTTTCTATCTTGGAGTTTACTGGCCGGCGGTCCGTCCCCTAACCTTACGTCAATATGCGGATCTAACGCGTAGTTTTCTGCAATTGCTGGAAGGAATACACCCCGCATTTCGATCATTAGAATGGGTTGGTGACAGACCGAATTCCGCGATAGATTTGTCTTCCAATTTATGCAATTTGGATGAACTAATTTATCAGCACGCGAGATTCGACGAGACCATATATCAGAACACGAATCCGGATGGGACCCCGTCGTGGCAATCGGTCGGCTACTTAGGCTACAGCATGGACTTTGGCACAGGGAAATCAGCGCGAGCAGGAGGGGTAAGTATCGGGATTAAAGCGGGGGGCTATGACATTCCTACGCCCAATGCGATACGGATCGCCGTCCCATTGCCGGGCGACACAACTTTCCCGCATCGCGAGTTCTACGATTACGATTTCCTGAAGGGCCTGTTCACCAAGATGATAACGTTCTGGAAACCGGCGAACGGCTTGGTAACGATGCCCCCATTTTCCGAAGCAGTCGTGGAAGATGCGCTGCCATATGTCGGTTGGCTCACGTACCTGAAAGATCCGCGCGCCGCCGCATTGCGTAATTGTGATGCGCTGCGTGGATTGACCTTTGAAGAGATGCCCGGCGGCGGAACGTTGATTTCACTCGATAAGACAATTATTTCTCCAACTAACTTCGCGCAGGTGGAGAAGGCGCGCTGTTTGCGCCGCATGCTAGTTGCTGAACGAATCGTCACCTAGTTGGCTACTCCGACCGTCCCGATCTGCAAAGGGCTTGCTAGCATGCGATATTTCACCGTAGGCGCTTATTGGCATAAGCGGCAGTTGACGTTGCAGCAGTATGCCGATGTCACGCGCACCTTCTTTGTCCAGTTGCAGGAGTTTCACCAGGCTTTTCGCCAACTGGAATGGGTAGGTACGCGCCCCAACTCCGCCATCAAAGTGAACGCTGACCTTGGAAATCTTGACGAGCTCATTTTCCTACATGCCGGCGACAGCCACTACCTTTATACACACGCGAACCCGGATGGCACGCCATCATGGGAGTCCACCTGTGCCTATGGATATTCGATGATTTACGACACTGGAAGGGCCGCGTCAGGCGGTGGGGTTGGCGTTGGGATTCGCGCTGGGAATGCTGAAACCAGAACCCCCAGTGCCGTTACGATTTCCTTTCCCGCCGTTGACGATGCCAGGTTCCCGTATCGTGAGTTCTACGATTATGCGTTCTTGAAGAAGCTGTTCCTGATGGTGATTCGCTGCTGGGAGCCACAAAAAGGACTGGTCATGTCACATGCTTTCTCTCACGCGTTTGTTGACGAGGGGCCTACGCACGTCGGTTGGCTCACTTATTTGCGCGATCCGCGGGCGGCGGCATTGCGACATAGTGCAGCGCTTAGCGGTTTGCATTTTGAAGAAACGCCCGATGGTGGGACATTGATCTCACTCGATACGCAAATCATTTCGCCGGACAACTTCGCGCAGGTGGAAAAGGCAGGGCGTCTGCGCAGCAAGCTGATCGCCGAAAAAATCGTTTAGCACCGAACTGCGTCGCTACCTTCGGGACGGCTACTCCAATGCTTCCGAAACCGCATCTATTGCATGCCAGGAAAATGGATGAGCTACTTTAACTTGGGCACTTACTGGCATGGCCGATCATTGACGTTGCAACAGTACGCGGACGAAGGTCATGGGTTTCTTTCGGAGTTGCTCCGCCTGTATCCGGCCTTTCAAACGTTGAGCTGGGTGGGCGATCGCCCAAACTCCGCCGTTAGCATTTCGGCAGATTTGAACAATCTTGCGGACCTAATTTATGACCACGCTGGAAGCAAGCGTCATTTGTACGAGTACGCAAACGCCGATGGAACACCTTCCTGGCAATCGACCTGCATTTTCGGGTATTCCATGAGATTTAGCACCGGCAAGCCTGCGTCCGCAGGCGGCCTAAGTGTGAGCATTCGTGCAGGCAGTACCGAATCTCCAATCCCGAACGCTGTAACCATTTCCTTCCCCGACGTCGAAGATCCAACATTTAGTCATCGCGAATACTATAGCTATAAATTCCTGAGGGATCTGTTCTTGTCGGTCATCGGATTTTGGAAGCCGGAAAGAGGATTGGTGACGCAGCACGCCTTCTCCGAAGCGGTATCTGGTGACGATCTACCGTACGTTGGCTGGTTTACCTACCTACGTGATCCGCGCGCCGCCGCGCTGAGGAATAGCGTGTCGTTGGCCGGCTTGGAATTTGAAAGGGCAGCTGACGGAGGTACTTTGATTTTGCTCGATAGGGCTATCATTTCGCCAGACAACCACTTGCAACTTGAGAAGGCACGGCGCCTGCGCAGCAAGGTGATTGCCGAGAGGCTCGTCTGAACGCGGGCATATTTCTTCCTGATGCAACGACGTTGGCGGTGCACTCCTAAGCTTTGCCTAACTGGGAGTCCTTGTTGATGTTCGGTTTCTATTTGGGAATTTACTGGTCGGCGAACCGCGCGTTAACTTTGCGGCAGTACGCGGATGCGACGTGCAGCTTTCTGAAGCTATTGCGGAGGCTGCATCCTGTTTTTCAGGCGTTGGAGTGGGTGGGTGACGGGGCGAATTCTGCGGTACATCTGTCGCCAGATTTGTGCAACTTGAACGATCTGATTTATCGCCATGCAGGACGTGACGACGCGATATATCAAGACAAGAACCCCGACGGCACACTGTCCTGGGCCTCGGTCGGAAAATTCGGCTATGGCATGGTTTATGAAACCGGAAAATCCGCGGAGGCCAGTGGAGTGAGCATTCGGATCAAAGCTGGATGCTATGGCATTCCGACGCCAAATGCGATCTGGCTTGGCTTTCCGTTGCCGTCCGACATAAATTTGCCTTACCGTGAATTTTACGAGTACGAATTCCTGATGACCTTATTCACCAAAATGATCGAGTTCTGGAAGCCGGCGAATGGGCTGGTCACAACGCATCCGTTTTCCAATGCAATCACGGACGATGCACCGCCGTATATTGGTTGGCTGACCTATCTGCATGCCCCGCGCGCCGCCACGCTGCGGAACGACCCAACTCTTCACGATTTGATTTTTGAACAATTGCCAGATGGCGGAACATTGATCTCACTCGATACGGACATTATCTCGCCGGATAACCTCGTGCAGGTGACGAAAGCGCGGCGTCTGCGCAGCAGGCTGCTTGCCGAAGGATTCTTCTAGCATCAGCGCGCGTCCAGCCATTCCGGCACCGTTGGCGTGTTATTTAACGCTTTGCGCAAAGTGGAACTTTCTGATGTTGCATTTCTATTTGGGCGTTTACTGGCCGGCGGATCGACCTCTTAGTCTGCGGCACTACGCTGACGCAGTGCGCAGCTTCCTGGCGAAGTTGCGGGAGATGCACCCCGCTTTTCAACCGTTGGAGTGGGTTGGCGATCGGCCGAATTCGTCGATAGTCTTGTTGCCTGATCTGGGCAATCTGGACGACCTGATTTATCGCCATGCTGGTCACAGCGAAGCCAAATACCACAATCCCAACCCGGATGGCACGCCGTCGTGGGAGTCCGTCGGAGAATTTGGCTACAGTATGGATTTTTGGACGGGAAGATCCGCGCGGGCCGGTGGCATAAGTATCGCCCTGGCAGCAGGCTACTACGGCTTCCTCCCCGTGCCTAATGCGATATCGGTCGGGTTCCCGCCGCCGGGGCATGAGTGCTTCCCATATCCCGAGTTCTACCAATATCAATTCCTGAAAAGGCTATTTACGGAGATGATCGCCTCATGGCAGCCAAAGTATGGGCGGGTAACGTCGCATCTTTTTACCGATGCCGTGGGGGCGGGGCGGCCGTGTGTGGGATGGCTGACCTATTTGCGTGACCCGCGCGCGTCGGGACTCCGTCATCACGAGATGCTGCGCGGCTTGACCTTTGATGAGACGCAGGACGGCGGCACCTTGATTTCACTCGACACACAAATCGTTTCACCGGATAACCACCTGCAGGTAGCGAAGGCGCGTCGACTGCGCAATGTCTTGATCGCCGAGAAGCTCGATTAGCGGGCGGCAAGCAGGCCGTCGCGCCATCACCACCGCGCGCCGCTATTTGCCGAACCTCCCACCTGCGCGCAACGCCGCCCTGAAGTACAATCTCCCCTTTGCGTTGGAAGGGGAAGCGTGATGCGCGCGATCGAGATCACCAAGCCGGGTCCGGCTGATGTGCTGAAGCTGTGTGAACGTCCGGTGCCGGCCGTCAAGGCGGGCGAGGTGCTGATCAAGGTGCATGCGGCCGGCATCAACCGTCCCGACGTGTTCCAGCGCCAGGGCAGCTACGCGCCGCCGCCGGGCGCTTCCGATTTGCCGGGCCTGGAAGTGGCCGGCGAAATCGTGGACGGCGACCTGGCCGGCAGCGAGTTCAAACGGGGCGACATGGTCTGCGCGCTGGTGCAGGGCGGCGGTTATGCCGAGTACTGCGTGGCGCCCGTCCAGCAATGCCTGCCCGTGCCGCGCGGCCTGTCGGCCCTGGAGGCCGCTTCGCTGCCGGAAAACTACTTTACCGTCTGGAGCAATGTGTTCGACCGCGCCCACCTGCGCGGCGGCGAGACGCTGCTGGTGCAGGGCGGTACTTCCGGCATCGGCGTGACGGCCATCCAGTTGGCTGCCGCCATGGGCCACCGCGTGTTCGCCACTGCCGGCAGCGACGACAAGGCGCGCGCCTGCGAAACGCTGGGCGCCGAGCGCGGCATCAATTACAAGACCGAGGATTTCGCCGCCCTGGCCAAGTCGCTCACCAACGAGCGCGGCGTGGATGTGATCCTGGACATGGTGGGCGGCGACTACCTGCCGCGCGAAATCGGCTGCCTGGCCGACGATGGCCGTATCGCCCTGATCGCCTTGCTGGGCGGCGCCAAGGCGACGGTGGACCTGGGCCAGGTGCTGCGCCGCCGCCTGACCATCACGGGCTCGACCCTGCGGCCGCGTTCCGTCGCTTTCAAGGCCGCCATTGCGGCCCAGTTGAACAAGCGCGTGTGGCCGATGTTCGAGGCGGGCAAGATCAAGCCCGTCATCTATGAGGTCTTCCCGCTGGAGCAGGCAGCCGAGGCGCATGCGCTGATGGAGCGCAGCACCCATGTGGGAAAAATCATGTTGCAGGTAATTTGATACGTTTTTGACGGCGATGATGGTCGTTTGTATCATTTTCGCCGACTCTGGCCCAGCGGCTCGCGCCGCTGGTTTGACCGGCCTTCGGGCCTCACGTTAAAATAGCGGGTTATTGAAAATTAGGCTACTATGCGACGCAAACTCGTCATCGGTAATTGGAAAATGAACGGCAGCCGTGCCGGCAATGCGGAATTGTTGTCTGGTATCACGGCTGGCTTGACCTCCTCCGGCGCGGCATGCGCGGTCTGCGTGCCGGCGCCTTATCTGGCCCAGTGCCAGGCTGCGCTGCAAGGCACGGCCATCGCCTGGGGTGCGCAGGACGTATCGTCCCATGCTTCCGGCGCCTACACGGGCGAAGTATCGGCTGCCATGCTGGCCGATTTCGCTTGCCGCTATGTGCTGATCGGCCACTCGGAACGCCGCGCCTACCACCACGAAAGCGATGCGCTGGTGGCGCAGAAGACCGTGGCTGCGCTGGCCGCCGGTTTGACTCCCGTCGTGTGCGTGGGGGAAACCCTGGCCGAGCGCGAAGCGGGCCGTACCGACGCCGTTGTCGGCGAGCAGCTGGGCGCCGTGCTGGCGGCCATCGGCGCCGGCGACGTGGCGAAGATCGTCGTCGCTTACGAGCCCGTATGGGCCATCGGCACCGGCAAGACGGCCACGCCGCAAATGGCGCAGGACGTGCACCAGGTGCTGCGTGCCCAGCTGGCCGGCAAGGATGCGGCAGCGGCCGCCGGCGTACACATCCTGTACGGCGGCAGCATGAAGCCGGACAACGCCAAGGAATTGCTGTCCATGCCGGACATCGATGGTGGCCTGATCGGTGGCGCGGCATTGAAGGCGGCCGATTTCCTGGCCATCATCCACGCGCACTGAGCGTGTGGGTGGCAGGGCAGGGCAGAGGCTGAGAACTTATTTAAACTGAGAATGGAATAACATGAACACTTTGTTCAATCTGATCGTTGTGGTGCAAGTCCTGTCGGCCCTGGCCATTATCGGCCTGGTGTTGATGCAGCATGGTAAGGGCGCCGATATGGGTGCCGCCTTCGGTTCCGGCGCTTCGGGCAGCCTGTTCGGTGCCACCGGCTCGTCGAACTTCATGTCCAAGTCGACCGGCATCGCCGCCATCCTGTTCTTCAGCGCCACACTGGGCCTGTCGTTCCTGCAAACCCACAACACCACCGGCGTCAGCGGCGGTGTGATGGATAAAGTAACGGCGCCTGCGCCGGCAGCACCGGCCGGCGGTGCAGCTGCCATCCCTTCGGCTGCAGCACCGGCGGCACCTGCCGCGGCAGCGCCGGCACCAGCGCCGGCCGCCAGCGGCCCGGCCGCGTCGATCCCGAAGTAAGCAGCGATTGATGTAGGCAACAATAGCAGCAGGTAGTAATGGTAGTGGCTGCGATCGAGGTCATCCCCCGGTCGCGGCAGGCAGGAATTAGCAGGAACTCAAGTAGTTTGCTCATTGTTTTGGCAGTAAATGCTGTCAAAACAATCCAGCGTGAGAATCAGTAAAGATTTATCGTTTTTCTTCTTGTTTTGGCGCAATACGCATTAACAAAGCGAGCAAAACACAGTAGAATAGCGGCCTTAATGCCGACGTGGTGAAATTGGTAGACACGCTATCTTGAGGGGGTAGTGGCGCAAGCTGTACGAGTTCGAGTCTCGTCGTCGGCACCAGAAATTAGAGGCCAGCAAGGGAGTACCTAAGCTGGCTTTTTTACGAGGATGTGTCGTTCGATCCTGGTCTAAGCTTTGATTTAGGGTCGGACGTTAAGATCACTGCAAGGCATCGCAGTGTGTCCTTCAACCGACCGTTCAACTCAAGCTTATCAACCGTGAACCTCGAAAATTACTTCCCCGTCCTGTTGTTCATCCTCGTCGGTCTCGGCGTAGGTATCGTGCCCCAGATCCTGGGTCATCTCCTCGGGCCCAACAAGCCTGACTCTGCAAAACTCTCCCCCTATGAATGCGGTTTCGAAGCTTTCGAAGACGCGCGCATGAAATTCGACGTCCGGTACTACCTGGTCGCGATCCTCTTTATTTTGTTCGATCTGGAAACGGCATTCTTCTTCCCGTGGGGCGTCTCCATGCGCGAACTGGGCTGGGCCGGCTTCGTGACGATGATGGTGTTCATCGCCGAATTCGTGGTCGGTTTTTGGTATATCTGGAAGAAAGGTGCCCTTGATTGGGAATAAGCCATGGCTATTGAAGGCGTATTAAACGAAGGTTTTATCACCACCTCGGCCGACAAGCTGATCAACTGGGCGCGTACGGGTTCGATGTTCCCGATGACGTTCGGTCTGGCCTGCTGCGCGGTTGAGATGATGCACGTGGGCGCGGCCCGTTACGACATGGACCGCTTCGGCGTCGTGTTCCGTCCCTCGCCACGCCAGTCCGACGTGATGATCGTGGCCGGCACCCTGTGCAACAAGATGGCGCCCGCGCTGCGCAAGGTCTACGACCAGATGCCCGAACCGCGCTGGGTGATCTCGATGGGTTCCTGCGCCAACGGCGGCGGCTACTATCACTATTCCTACTCCGTGGTGCGCGGTTGCGACCGCATCGTGCCGGTCGACGTCTACGTGCCGGGCTGCCCGCCGACGGCTGAGGCTCTGCTGTACGGCATCATGCAGCTGCAAAACAAGATCAAGCGCACCAATACGATTGCACGCTAACGGGGCGCATCAGATATGACTACACATTTGGAAACACTGCAAAACGCCCTCGGCTCCGCCCTGGGCGATCGCGTTAGCACCACCGTGGCGTTGGGCGAGATCACCCTGGTGGTCAAGGCTGCCGACTACTATGGCGTGATGCAGACGCTGCGCGACGACAAGGCGCTGGGCTTCGATCAGCTGATCGACCTGGCTGGCGTCGACTACCTCAACTATGGCGACGGCGCCTGGGACGGCCTGCGCTTTGCCGTCGTGGTGCACCTGCTGTCGGTCAAGCACAACTGGCGCGTGCGCGTGCGCGTGTTTGCCGCCGACGACGACATGCCGCTGCTGCCATCCGTCACGCCCCTGTGGCGCACCGCCAACTGGTACGAGCGCGAAGCGTTCGACGTGATGGGCATCCTGTTCGACGGCCACAACGACCTGCGCCGCATCCTGACCGACTACGGCTTCATCGGCCACCCGTTCCGCAAGGACTTCCCCGTTTCGGGCTATGTCGAGATGCGTTACGACCCGGAGCAGAAGCGTGTGATCTACCAGCCTGTGACGATCGAGCCGCGTGAAAATGTACCGCGCGTGATCCGCGAAGAAAATTACGGGACGAAATAATGGCCGAAATTAAAAACTACACCCTGAACTTTGGTCCGCAGCACCCGGCAGCGCACGGCGTGCTGCGCCTGGTGCTGGAGCTGGACGGCGAAGTGATCCAGCGCGCCGACCCGCACATCGGCCTGCTGCACCGCGGCACCGAGAAGCTGGCCGAGCAGAAGACCTACCTGCAGTCCGTGCCTTACATGGACCGCCTCGACTACGTGTCGATGATGTGCAACGAGCACGCCTACGTGATGGCGATCGAGAAGCTGCTGGGCGTGGAAGTGCCCCTGCGCGCACAATACATCCGCGTGCTGTTCGACGAGATCACCCGTCTGCTGAACCACCTGCTGTGGCTGGGCGCGCACGCGCTCGACGTGGGCGCCATGGGTCCCTTCCTGTACGCCTTCCGCGACCGTGAAGACCTGATGGACTGCTACGAAGCCGTGTCCGGTGCGCGCATGCACGCGGCCTACTACCGTCCGGGCGGCGTCTACCGCGACCTGCCGGACGCGATGCCGCAGCACCAGAAGTCCATCATCCGCAGCGACAAGAAAATCGCCGCCCTGAACGAAAACCGCCAGGGTTCGCTGCTCGACTTCATCGAGGACTTCACGCGCCGCTTCCCCACCTATGTGGACGAATACGAGACGCTGCTGACCGACAACCGGATCTGGAAACAACGTACCGTGGGCATCGGCGTGGTCAAGCCGGAAGATGCGCTGGCCATGGGCTTTACCGGCGCCATGCTGCGCGGTTCGGGCATCGAATGGGACCTGCGCAAGCACCAGCCGTACGAAGTGTACGACCTGATGGACTTCGACATCCCGGTCGGCACCAACGGCGACTGCTATGACCGTTACCTGGTGCGTATCGAAGAGATGCGCCAGTCCAACCGCATCATGAAGCAGTGCGTAGAGTGGCTGCGTAACAATCCGGGTCCTGTCATGTCGAGCAACCGCAAGGTGGCGCCGCCGTCGCGCGTGGACATGAAGACCAACATGGAATCGCTGATCCACCACTTCAAGCTGTTCACGGAAGGTTTCCACGTGCCGCCGGGCGAAGCGTACAGCGCCGTCGAGCACCCGAAAGGCGAGTTCGGCATCTACCTGCTGTCCGATGGCGCCAACAAGCCGTACCGCATGAAGATCCGCGCCCCGGGCTATGCCCACTTGCAGGCGCTGGACGAAATGGCGCGCGGCCACATGATCGCCGACGCCGTGACCATCATTGGTACCCAGGATATCGTTTTCGGCGAAATCGACCGCTAGACGAAAAGACAGTCCGAAAGGCAAAAGTATGTTGTTATCAGAGCAGTGCTACAAGAAAATCGACCGCGAACTGGCCAAGTACCCGGCCGACCAGCGTCAATCGGCCGTGATGGCCTCGCTGGCCCACGCCCAGGTTGAACTGGGCTGGATCTCGCCCGAAGTGATGCAGGAACTGGCGGACTACATCCGCATGCCGGCCATCGCCGTGCAGGAAGTGGCCACTTTCTACAATATGTACAACCTCAAGCCGGTCGGCAAGCACAAGATCACCGTGTGCACCAACCTGCCTTGCGCCCTGTCGGGCGGTGAGCGCGCGGCCCACCACCTGAAGGAAAAGCTGGGCATCGACTACCGCGACACGACGGCCGACGGCGAGTTCACGCTGATGGAAGGCGAGTGCATGGGCGCCTGCGGCGACGCGCCGGTGATGCTGGTGAATAACCACCGCATGTGCAGCTTCATGTCGAACGACAAGATCGACGCCCTGGTCGAGGAACTCAAGAAATGACGTCACTCCATAACCGACACATCGACCCGGTCATCCTGGCCGGCCTGGATGGCCAGAACTGGCATCTGGAAGACTACGTCAAGCGCGGCGGCTACAGCGCGCTGCGCCGCATCCTGCAAGAGCAGATCTCGCCGGAACAGATCATCGCCGACCTGAAAGCGTCGTCGCTGCGCGGCCGCGGCGGCGCCGGCTTCCCCACGGGCCTGAAGTGGAGCTTCATGCCGCGCCAGTTCCCGGGCCAGAAATACCTCGTCTGCAACACCGACGAAGGCGAGCCGGGCACGTTCAAGGACCGCGACATCATTCGCTACAACCCCCATGCGCTGATCGAAGGCATGGCCATCGGCGCTTACGCCATGGGCATCACCGTCGGTTACAACTACATCCACGGCGAAATCTTCCAGGAATACATGCGCTTTGAAGAAGCGCTGGAAGAGGCGCGCGCGGCCGGCTTCCTGGGCGACCAGATCATGGGCAGCGCGTTCAGCTTCCAGCTGCACGCGCACCACGGCTACGGCGCCTACATCTGCGGCGAAGAGACGGCACTGCTCGAATCGCTGGAAGGCAAGAAGGGCCAACCGCGCTTCAAGCCGCCATTCCCTGCCTCGTTCGGCCTGTACGGCAAGCCCACCACGATCAACAACACGGAAACCTTCGCGGCCGTGCCGTTCATCCTGAACATGGGTCCGGAAAAATACCTGGGCATGGGCAAGCCCAACAACGGCGGCTCCAAGATCTTCTCGATCTCAGGCGACGTCAACCTGCCGGGCAACTACGAGGTGCCGCTGGGCACCCCGTTCGCCAAGCTGCTGGAACTGGCTGGCGGCATGCGCGGCGGCAAAAAAATCAAGGCTGTCATCCCCGGCGGTTCGTCCGCTCCGGTGATCCGCGGCGAGATCATGATGGACACCGACCTGGACTACGACTCGATCGCCAAGGCCGGTTCCATGCTGGGCTCGGGCGCCGTCATCGTCATGGATGAAACGCGCTGCATGGTCAAGGCGCTCGAGCGCCTGTCCTACTTCTACTTTGAAGAGTCGTGCGGCCAATGCACCCCTTGCCGTGAAGGCACGGGCTGGATGTACCGCATGGTGCATCGTATCGAACATGGCCAGGGCCGCGCGTCGGACCTGGATATGCTGAACTCGATCGCCGACAACATCCAGGGTCGCACCATCTGCGCCCTGGGCGATGCGGCGGCGATGCCGGTGCGGGCTTTCGTCAAACAGTTCCGCGAAGAATTTGAATATCACGTCGAGCACAAGCATTGCTTAGTGCCCGCTTACATCTAAGCTGCGTCAGGTAACGATCACCATGGTTGAAATCGAAATAGACGGCAAAAAAGTCGAAGTCCCTGCTGGTAGCATGGTGATGGACGCCGCCAACAAATTGGGAACCTACATTCCGCACTTCTGCTATCACAAGAAATTGTCGATCGCTGCGAACTGCCGCATGTGCCTGGTTGAAGTGGAAAAGGCGCCCAAGCCTTTGCCCGCTTGCGCCACGCCTGTGTCGGCCGGCATGATCGTGCGCTCCGCGTCCGACAAGGCCGTGCAGGCACAGAAGTCGGTAATGGAATTCCTGCTCATTAACCACCCGCTGGACTGCCCGATCTGCGATCAGGGCGGCGAATGCCAGCTGCAGGACCTGGCCGTCGGTTACGGCAAGGGCGAGTCGCGCTACGAGGAAGAAAAGCGCGTCGTCACGCCCAAGGATGGCGGTCCGCTGGTGTCCATGCAGGAAATGTCGCGTTGCATCCAGTGCACCCGCTGCGTACGTTTTGGCCAGGAAGTGGCCGGCGTGATGGAGCTGGGCATGATAGGCCGCGGCGAACACTCGGAAATCACGGCCTTCGTGGGCCAGACCGTCACCTCCGAAATGTCGGGCAACATGATCGACCTGTGCCCGGTCGGCGCGCTCACGTCCAAGCCGTTCCGCTACAGCGCCCGCAGCTGGGAACTGTCGCGCCGCAAGTCGGTCAGCCCGCACGACGGCCTCGGCGCCAACCTGATCGTCCAGGTCAAGCAGGGCAAGGTCAAGCGCGTGCTGCCGCTGGAAAACGAAGCGATCAACGAGTGCTGGATTTCCGACAAGGACCGCTTCGCCTACGAAGGCCTGGAAGCGGCCGACCGTTTGACCGCGCCCATGCTCAAGCAGGGCGGCGAATGGAAGGAAGTGGACTGGCAGACGGCGCTGGAATACGTGGCGCACGGCCTGAAGAACATCAAGCATGAACACGGCGCCAACGCGCTGGCCGCACTGGCCACGCCACACTCGACGCTGGAAGAACTGCACCTGCTGCAAAAGCTGACCCGCGCCATGGGCTCGGACAGCGTGGACACGCGCCTGCGCCACAGCGACTTCTCGCTGGCGGCCGACGTCAAGCCATGGCTGGGCATGTCGATTGCCGATTTCGCGCAGCTGAACCGCGCCTTCGTGATCGGTTCCTTCCTGCGCAAGGATCACCCGCTGCTGGCCACCCGCCTGCGCACGGCAGTGAAGGGCGGCGCCAAGCTGTCCATCCTGCACGCAGCCGACGACGACCAGCTGATGACCATCGCCAACAAGATGATCGCCGCGCCGTCCGACTGGCTGGCCGCGCTGTCGCAAGTGGTCGCTGCCGTGGCCAAGGCCAAGGAAGTGGCGGCACCGGCCGGCTTTGACGCCGTCACCGTGTCCGACGCTGCCGCCGCCATCGCCGCCAGCCTGCTGTCCGGTGACAACAAGGCTGTCCTGCTGGGCAACGCCGCCGTACAACACCCGCAAGCGGCCGCGCTGCACGCGGCCGCACAGTGGATCGCCGAACAGACGGGCGCCAAGCTGGGCGTGCTGACGGAAGCGGCCAACACCGTGGGCGCCTACATCGCCAACGCCAACAGCGGCACCGCCCCTGTCTTCAGCACGCCGAAACAGGCTTACGTGCTGCTGAACGTGGAACCGCAGTTCGACGCCGTCAACCCACAGCAAGCGGCCGACGCGCTCAAGCGCGCCGACATGGTGGTCGTGCTGTCGGCCTACAAGCACGGCATGGAATACGCCGACGTGCTGCTGCCGGTGTCGCCGTTCAGCGAAACGTCGGGCACCTTCGTCAACTGCGAAGGCCGGGCACAGAGCTTCAACGGCACCGTCAAGCCGCTGGCCGACACCCGTCCGGGCTGGAAGGTGCTGCGCGTGCTCGGTAACATCCTGGGCCTGTCCGGTTTCGACTACGACACCTCGGAAGCGATCCGCGACGAAGTGCTGGGCGCCGGTGTGACCGATGTGTCGTCGCGCCTGAACAACGCCGGCAAGGCCGCCCCCGTGGCCGCCGCCTTTGGCAACGCTGCCGCGCCCGAGCGCGTGACGGACGTGCCGATCTACTTCGCCGACGCCGTCGTGCGCCGTGCCGAGTCGCTGCAAAAGACGGCCGATGCGGCTGCGCCGAAAGCGCACCTGTCCACGGTCCTGGCGCAGCAGCTGGGCGTCGCCGCCGGCGACAAGGTCAAAGTTAGCCAAGGTTCCGGCAGCGCGATCCTGGTCGCCGCCGTCGATGCCGGCCTGCCTGCCAACGCCGTGCGCGTGGCCGCCGCTCACGCGTCGACCGCCGCCCTGGGCAGCATGTTCGGTTCCATCACAGTTGAAAAAGCAGGAGAGGGGAAATAATGGCTCTGCCTGAATTCGTCACCGCCATTAACAACGCCGGCGCCGCCAGCGTGCTGGCGCCCATCTGGCCACTGGTGTGGACCATGATCAAGATCATCGTCGTGCTGATGCCACTGATGGGCCTGGTTGCCTACCTGACCCTGTGGGAGCGCAAGTTCATCGGCTGGATCCAGATCCGCGTCGGCCCCAACCGCGTCGGTCCCATGGGCCTGCTGCAGCCTATCGCCGATGCGCTCAAGCTGCTGTTCAAGGAAATCATCATGCCGGCCAAGGCCAACCCTGGCCTGTTCGTGATCGGTCCCATCATGACCATCATGCCGGCCCTGGCCGCCTGGTCGGTCGTGCCTTTCGGTCCGGAAGCGGTGCTGGCCAACGTCAACGCCGGCCTGCTGCTGTTGCTGGCCATCACGTCGATGGAAGTGTATGGCATCATCATCGCCGGCTGGTCGTCCAACTCCAAGTACTCGTTCATGGGCGCCATGCGCGCCTCGGCCCAGATGATTTCCTACGAAATCCCGATGGGCTTCGTGCTGGTGATCGTGCTGATGGTGTCCGGTTCGCTGAACTTCATCGACATCGTCGGCGGCCAGGAGAAGGGCTACTTCGTCGAGCACGGCATGAACTTCCTGTCGTGGAACTGGCTGCCGCTGCTGCCCATGTTCGTGGTCTACCTGACCTCGGGCCTGGCGGAAGCGAACCGTCACCCGTTCGACGTGGTCGAGGGCGAATCGGAAATCGTGGCCGGCCACATGGTCGAATACTCGGGCATGGCCTACGCCATGTTCATGCTGGCCGAATACGCCAACATGATCCTGGTGGGCGCCCTGGGCTCCATCATGTTCCTGGGCGGCTGGGCCGCACCATTCAAGTTCCTCGAGTTCTGGGGCGGTTTCGGCGGCTTCTTCTGGCTGTTCGCCAAGACCTTCGTGATCGTATCCATCTTCATCTGGGTGCGCGGTACCTTCCCTCGCTACCGTTATGACCAGATCATGCGTCTGGGCTGGAAAGTGTTTATCCCGTTGACCCTGGTGTACCTGGTCTTCGTCGCCGGCTGGATGCAGACATCCTGGAATATCTGGAAGTAAGGAAGAAAATAATGGAACGTATCAAGGACTTTTTCGGCAGCTTCTTGCTGACCGAACTGATCAAAGGGATGGCGCTGACGGGCAAGTACATGTTCTCGCGCAAGATCACCATCCAGTACCCGGAAGAGAAGACGCCGATGTCGCCCCGCTTCCGCGGCCTGCACGCGCTGCGCCGTTATCCCAACGGCGAAGAGCGCTGCATCGCCTGCAAACTGTGCGAAGCGGTGTGCCCGGCGATGGCCATCACGATCGAATCGGAGCAGCGCGACGACGGTTCGCGCCGCACCACGCGTTACGACATCGACCTGACCAAGTGCATCTTCTGCGGCTTCTGCGAAGAATCGTGCCCGGTCGACTCCATCGTCGAGACGCACGTGCTGGAATACCACGGCGAAAAACGCGGCGATCTGTACTACACGAAAGAGATGCTGCTGGCCGTCGGCGATCGCTACGAAGAGCAGATCGCCGCGGCGCGCGCAGCGGACGCTCCTTACCGCTGATGAGATGCGGCCAGCCCCCGACCGCGCCGCGGCGAGGGCAGGGCGGGCCGCAATTCAGTGGCGTCTCGATCAATAAACTGTACGTCTCTTGGGTTAGTTATGGAATTTAAAACTGCTTTGTTCTACGTGTTCTCGGCCATCATGATATTGGCCGCGACCCGCGTTATCACGGCCCGCAATCCGGTCCACGCCGCACTGTTCCTGGTGCTGTCGTTCTTCTCGGCCGCCGCCATCTGGCTGCTGCTGAAAGCCGAGTTCCTCGCCATCGTGCTGGTGCTCGTGTACGTCGGCGCCGTCATGGTGCTGTTCCTGTTCGTGGTCATGATGTTGGACATCAACATGGACAAGATGCGCGAAGGCTTCTGGGGCTATTTGCCGCTGGCCAGCTTCATCGGCGTCGTGATCGTGCTGGAAATGGCCGCCGTCCTGTGGCGCAATTTCCTCTCGTTCGAGGCGCAGGGCCCGGCCAACGCCGGCAACATCGGCGGCACCAAGGAACTGGGCCTGCTGATCTACACCAAATACGTCTATGCGTTCGAGGTCGCCGCCGCCGTGCTGCTGGTGGCCATCATCGCCGCAGTGGCCCTGACGCTGCGCAAGCGCAAGGACACCAAGCATTTCGACCCGGCTGACGCAGTGCGCGTCAAGCGTAACGACCGTCTGCGCATCGTCAAGATGGCCGCCGTGTCCAACCGCGAGCAGGCCGGTGCAGCAAACAAGGAGGCTCCATGACTTTATCGCTCGCTCACTACCTCGTTCTTGGCGCGATCCTGTTCGCGATCTCGATCGTGGGTATTTTCCTGAACCGGAAGAACATCATCATCCTGCTGATGGCCATCGAACTGATGCTGCTGGCGGTGAACATGAACTTCATCGCGTTCTCGCATTACCTGGGCGACGCGGCCGGGCAAATCTTTGTGTTCTTCATCCTGACCGTGGCCGCCGCTGAATCGGCGATCGGCCTCGCGATCCTGGTGGTGATGTTCCGTAACCTGGACACCATCAACGTAGAAGACCTGGATAGCCTCAAAGGCTAAGTTTCAACCTCGAATAATAACGATTAAGGTTCATCATGGCGGGGCAAACTCTTAACCCTAACCTCCTTCTTGCCGTACCTCTGGCGCCGCTGGCCGGCGCTGCGATTGCGGGCTTGTTCGGAACCCGATTCTTCGGGAATCTAGTCGGCCGCAAGACGTCACATACCGTGACGATACTTGGCGTGCTGATTGCATTTATTCTGTCGGCGATGACGCTGTCAGACGTCATCGGCGGCGCCGGCTACAACGGCACCGTCTACAACTGGATGACGGTGGCCGGCCTGAAGCTCGAAGTGGGCTTCCAGATCGACGCGCTGTCGGCGATGATGATGTGCGTGGTGACGTTTGTCTCGCTGATGGTGCACATCTACACGATAGGCTACATGGCCGAAGACGAAGGCTACAACCGCTTCTTCGCCTACATCTCGCTGTTCACCTTCTCGATGCTGATGCTGGTGATGGCCAACAACTTCCTGCAGCTGTTCTTCGGCTGGGAAGCGGTGGGCCTGGTGTCGTACCTGCTGATCGGCTTCTGGTACACGCGCCCGACGGCGATCGTGGCCAACATGAAGGCGTTCCTGGTCAACCGCGTGGGCGACTTCGGCTTCATCCTCGGTATCGGCCTGCTGCTGGCCTACGCCGGCTCGATGAACTACCAGGAAGTGTTCGCCAAGCGCGAGGCGCTGGCCGCCCTGACGCTGCCGGGCACGGACTGGATGCTGCTGACCGTGGCCTGCATCTGCCTGTTCATCGGCGCCATGGGCAAGTCGGCCCAGTTCCCGCTGCACGTGTGGCTGCCTGACTCGATGGAAGGCCCGACCCCGATCTCGGCACTGATCCACGCCGCCACCATGGTGACGGCCGGTATCTTCATGGTGACCCGCATGTCGCCCCTGTTCGAGCTGTCGGAAACGGCGCTGTCGTTCGTGCTGATCATCGGTTCCATCACGGCCCTGTTCATGGGCTTCCTGGGCATCATCCAGAACGACATCAAGCGCGTGGTCGCTTACTCGACCCTGTCGCAGCTGGGCTACATGACCGTGGCACTGGGTTCGTCGGCCTATTCGATCGCCGTGTTCCACCTGATGACCCACGCGTTCTTCAAGGCACTGCTGTTCCTGGGCGCCGGTTCGGTCATCATCGGCATGCACCACGACCAGGACATCCGCAACATGGGCGGCCTGCGCAAGTACATGCCCGTGACCTGGATCACATCGCTGCTCGGTTCGCTGGCCCTGATCGGCACGCCGTTCTTCTCCGGTTTCTACTCCAAGGATTCGATCATCGAAGCCGTGGCCGAGACCCACATCGCCGGCGCCGGCTTCGCCAACTTCGCCGTGCTGGCTGGCGTGTTCGTGACCGCGTTCTACTCGTTCCGCATGTACTTCCTGGTGTTCCACGGCGAAGAGCGCTTCGGCAAGGCCCACGGCCATGACGACCATCACGCCCCGGCCGCCGACCACGTGGAGCACGATTCGGATGCCCACCACGAAGAGGAAGAGGACGCGCACGGCCACCACGGCCTGGCCCCGGGCGAGAAGCCGCACGAGTCGCCGTTCGTCGTGTGGTTCCCGCTGGTGATGCTGGCCATCCCATCGGTCATCATCGGCTACCTGACCATCGGTCCTATGCTGTTCGGTAAATTCTTCAACGGCGTCATCTTCGTCGGCGAGAACCACCACGCGATCGAGAAACTGACCGAGGAATTCCACGGCCCGATGGCCATGGCCCTGCATGCGTTCACCTCGCTGCCGCTGGCACTGGCGTTCGCCGGCGTCGCTTCGGCCTACTACTGCTACATGATCAATCCGCGCGTGCCGGCCTGGTTCTACGACAAGTTCCACGCCATCCACACGCTGCTGGACAACAAGTACTACATGGACAAGTTCAACGAGGTGGTGTTCGCCGGCGGTGCACGCCTGCTGGGCAACGGCCTGTGGAACGTGGGCGACCGCACGCTGATCGACGGCTTCGTCGTGAACGGCAGCGCCAAGGTTGTGGAGTGGTTCTCGGCGCTGACCCGCCTGGCGCAGACCGGTTATATCTACCACTACGCGTTCGTCATGATCCTCGGCATTCTGGGGTTCCTGGTCTACTTCCTGCCGTTTTGGCACGCTTAATTAGCTGATACGCATAGAGATAAAGATAACCATGATGCAGTCAATTTCTACATTACCTCCGTTCCTTAGCCTGGCGATCTGGGTGCCGATCGCCTTCGGCCTGCTGGTGCTGGCATTCGGCCGCGACAGCAATGCCGGCATGGTCCGTGTCGGCTCGCTGATCGGCTCCATCGTCAGCTTCCTGGTCACGCTGCCGCTCATCTCGCATTTCGACAACGCGGCCCACGGCATGCAGTTCGTCGAGAAGTCGCCCTGGATCGAGCGCTTCAACATCCTGTACTCGCTCGGTATCGACGGCCTGTCGCTGTGGTTCATTCCGCTGACGGCCTTCATCACCGTGATCGTCGTGATCTCGGCCTGGCAGGTGATCCAGAAGCGCGTGGCCCAGTACATGGGCGCCTTCCTGATCCTGTCGGGCCTGATGATCGGCGTGTTCTGCGCGCTCGACGGCCTGCTGTTCTACTTCTTCTTCGAAGCGACCCTGATCCCGATGTACATCATCATCGGTATCTGGGGCGGCGAGAACCGCGTGTACGCCTCGTTCAAGTTCTTCCTGTACACCTTCTTCGGTTCGCTGCTGACGCTGATCGCCATCATCTACCTGTACAAGGCTTCGGGCGGTTCGTTCGACATCCTGACCTGGCACCGTACGGCGCTCACCATGCGCGAGCAGATCTTCATCTTCATCGCCTTCCTGATGGCGTTCGCCGTCAAGGTGCCGATGTTCCCGGTCCACACCTGGCTGCCCGACGTGCACGTGGAAGCGCCAACGGGCGGTTCCGCCGTGCTGGCCGCCATCATGCTGAAGCTGGGCGCTTACGGTTTCGTGCGGTTCTCGCTGCCGATCACCCCGGACGCATCGCACTACATGGCCAACTTCATCATTACCCTGTCGCTGATCGCCGTGGTCTACATCGGCCTGGTGGCACTGGTGCAGAAGGACATGAAAAAGCTGGTCGCTTACTCGTCGATCGCCCACATGGGCTTCGTCACCCTGGGCTTCTTCCTGTTTAACGACATGGCAGTGCAGGGCGGTATCGTCCAGATGATCTCGCACGGCTTCATCTCCGGCGCCATGTTCCTGTGCATCGGCGTGCTGTACGACCGCGCCCACTCGCGCCAGATCGCCGACTACGGAGGGGTAGTGAACAAGATGCCGAAGTTCGCCGCGCTGTTCATCTTCTTCTCCATGGCCAACTGCGGCCTGCCTGCCACCTCCGGTTTCGTGGGCGAGTTCATGGTCATCCTGGGCGCCGTCAAGGCCAACTTCTGGATCGGCCTGATCGCCGCCACCGCGCTGATCCTGGGCGCCGCCTACTCGCTGTGGATGGCCAAGCGCGTCATCTTCGGCAAGGTGACCAATCACCACGTGGCCGAGCTGACCGATATCGGCGCCCGCGAGTTCTTGATGCTGGGCCTGCTGGCCGCGGCCGTGCTGGCCATGGGCCTGTACCCCGCGCCGTTCACCGACACGATGCAAACCTCGGTCGCGGACCTGCTCGCGCACGTTGCGCACAGCAAGCTGCCTTAAGAAGAAAACGGAAACGCATACATGAATACCACCAACATGATCCCGCTCTACGCAGAAGTCTTTCTGCTGGTCGCCGCGTCGGCGATCTTGCTGATCGATATGTTCCTGTCCGAGGGCAAGCGTTCGATCACGTACGTCCTGTCGCTGCTGACGCTGCTCGTTTGCGGCTACTTCAGCTACGTCGACTTTGCGGCCGGCACCACGGTCTACACGTTCAACAACATGTTCGTGTCGGATCCGATGTCCAACCTGCTCAAGATCTTCACCTATGTCTCGATCGGCATGACGCTGGTCTATTCGCGCGGCTACGCCACCGACCGTGGCATGCTGGGCGGTAACCTGGGCGGCGAGTTCTACGTGCTGGCCCTGTTCTCGCTGCTGGGCCAGATGGTCATGATCTCCGGCAACAGCATGCTGTCCATCTACCTGGGCATCGAACTGATGTCGCTGGCCCTGTACGCGCTGGTGGCCCTGCGCCGCGACAACGCCAAGGCCACGGAAGCGGCCATGAAGTACTTCATCCTGGGCGCCATGGCGTCCGGTTTCCTGCTGTATGGCATGTCGATGATTTACGGCGCCACCGGCACGCTGGACCTGTCCAAGGTGGCCCTGGCTGCTGCCAGCGGCACCATCAAGCCCACCATCCTCGTGTTCGGCCTGGTGTTCCTGGTGGCCGGCCTGGCCTTCAAGCTCGGTGCCGTGCCCTTCCACATGTGGGTACCGGACGTGTACCAGGGTTCGCCGACGGCCGTCACGCTGCTGCTGGGCGGTGCGCCCAAGCTGGCCACCTTCGCCGTCTGCATCCGCCTGCTGGTGGAAGGCTTGCTGCCGATGGCCGTGGACTGGCAGCAGATGCTGATGGTGCTGGCCGTGCTGTCGCTGGCCATCGGTAACCTGACCGCCATCGCCCAGACCAACATCAAGCGCATGCTCGCTTACTCGACCATTGCCCAGATGGGCTTCGTGCTGCTGGGCCTGCTGGCCGGCGTGGTCGGCACGACCGACCGTACGGGCGCTTCGGCCGCCTACAGCGCCGCCATGTTCTACGCCATCACCTACGTGATGACGACGGCCGGCAGCTTCGGCATGATCATGGTGCTGGCCCGTTCCGGCTTCGAAGCGGAAGAACTGGCCGACTTCAAGGGCCTGAGCAAGCGCAACGGCTGGTTCGCCGTGCTGATGTCGATCATGATGTTCTCGCTGGCCGGCGTGCCGCCGCTGCTGGGCTTTACCGCCAAGTTCTCGGTGCTGACCGCGGTGCTGGGTACGGGCCAGATCTGGCTGACCGTGCTGGCCGTGATGTTCTCGCTGATCGGCGCGTTCTACTACCTGCGCGTGGTCAAGATGATGTGGTTCGACGAGCCGAGCGACAATGCGCCGCTGGTGGTGAAAGGTGACATGAACTTCATCCTGAGCCTGAATGGCATCGCCCTGGTGGTGGTGGGCATGCTGCCCGGTCCGCTGCTGAGCGCCTGCCTGAGCGCCATGACCAAGACCCTCAATTCCTGATGGAAGTGTCTTCCGCCAGCTGGCTGGTGATCGTGCTGGCGATCCTGGCCGCCAACCTGCCTTTCTTCAATGACAGGATGTTTGCCGTGCTGCCGCTCAAGCGGCATCCCGGCGACCCGCGGGCCGTGCGGCGCAAGCCTTTCTGGCTGCGGCTGGCGGAAATGGCCGTCATGTACTGCGCCGTGGGGGCGGCCGGCTTTGCGCTGGAAGCCCGCATCGGCACCCCTTTCCCACAGACGTGGGAGTTCTACGCCATCACGGCCTGCCTCTTCATCGTCCTTGCCTTCCCCGGATTCGTTATGCGTTACCTGCGCAAGCACCGCGCGTGATCTGATACACTAGCGCTACGGCAATATGGAGTGCGCATGGACAAGCATCTGAAAGAAGTCCGCGTCGGCGGCGAACTGGTCTACGAAGGCAAGTTTCTCAAGGTTCAGAAGGACCGGGTAGCCTTGCCGGATGGCCAACACACGGCCCGCGAATACATCCGCCACCCTGGCGCGGTCGTCATCCTGCCTCTGCTGGACGATGGTACGGTGTTGATGGAACGTCAATTCCGCTATCCGCTGGACCAGGTATTCATCGAATTCCCCGCTGGTAAGATCGATCCCGGCGAAGACCCGCTGGCCTGCGCCCAGCGCGAGCTGGAAGAGGAAACCGGTTACACGGCCACGGATTGGCAATTTGTCAGTGTGATCCATAATGCCATCGCCTATTCGGACGAGCACCTCGACCTGTACCTGGCCCGTGGCCTGACCGCCGGCGCGGCCAAGCTGGACGACGGCGAATTCCTGGAAACCTTCACCGCCACCATCGATGAGCTGCTGGACTGGGTCCGCAGCGGCAAGATCACGGACGTCAAGACCGTCATCGGTGTGTTCTGGCTCGACAAAATCCGCTCCGGCGCCTGGACGCTGGACTGAGCGATGGCGTTGCTGCGGACATTACGGTTCCTGCTTGCCACGGCATGCCTGCTGGCAGCGGCCGGTGCGCACGCCGAACGCACGCCGTTCCAGGTCCGCTGTGAAGATAGCCTGAGCAAGACGGTCACCGTGCTGACGGCCCAGCAAAGCGGCTACACGGTCGATACCCACCTGTCCTACAAGGCGCTGACGTCGATGCATGGCCTGGCCGCCGGCGCCGTCAAGGTGGCGGGGCTGACCCAGACCGATTCGCGCGTCAAGATGGGCTACACGGGCACGCTGCTGCAGGACCCGGAGAGTGGCTACGAATGCATCGCCCCCAGGATAGAGGTCAAGCTGTACTATGTGCCCGTGGTGATCTATGTGGCGCGCGAATTCCCGGCCGGCTCCTGCGCCTACAATGAAATCCTCAAACACGAACTGCGCCACATGCACGCCTACATGCAGGATTTGCCGCGGGTGGAAAAGACGGTGCGCGACGCGCTGGCCAGGCGCTTCCAGGACAAGCCGCTGTATGCGCCGTCCGGCACGGCCATGTCGGCCCTGACGCACGAGGTGGACAATGGCTGGATGGACTATATCAAGGCCGAGCTGCACAAGGTCGACGCCGAGCAGGCCCGCATCGATGCGCCCGAAGAATACGCGCGCCTGAGCCAGGCTTGCGAAGGCGAGATCCGCAACGTGCTCAATGGCGGCTACACCTTCTGAAACGACACAGGCATAGATGACACAAGACACCGCTGGCGCGCCGCGCCACTACGCCCTGATACCGGCGGCGGGCGTGGGCGCCCGCATGGCGGCCGACGGCCCCAAGCAATACCTGACCGTGGGCGGCAAGCCCATGCTGCGCCACGCGCTGGAAGCGTTCCTGGCCAGCGAGCGCATCAGCCATACCTACATCGTCGTCAGCCCAGCTGACGGGCAGATCGATGCCGTGGTTCCGCCCGGCATGGACGGTGTCACCGTGCTGCGCTGCGGCGGCGCCACCCGCATGGCATCGGTGCAGAACGCCTTGCACGCGCTGCGCGCGCAGGTGCGCGACGGCGACAGCATCCTGGTCCATGACGCGGCCCGGCCCGGCCTGACGCCGGCACTGATCGCCCGCCTGATCGACGGCGTGGCCGGCCACCCGGCCGGCGGCTTGCTGGCGCTGCCCGTGGTGGACACGGTCAAGCGCGTGGCCGGCGGCAGCGTCGCCACCGTTCCGCGCGACGGCCTGTGGCTGGCGCAAACGCCGCAGATGTTCAGCTACGCGCTGCTGCACCGGGCGCTGGACGCGGCCACGGACGCGGCCGCCATCACGGACGACGCCAGCGCCGTGGAAGCGCTGGGCCTGTCGCCGCGGCTGGTGGAAGGCCATCCGCGCAACTTGAAAGTGACGCTGCCGGCCGATATCCGCATCGCGGAAATGTATCTGGCCCAACCTATTTCGAATTGAACCTCATGAATCCAACTCCCGCACTCCCGTTCCGCATCGGCCAGGGCTATGACTGCCACGCGCTGGTGGAGGGGCGCAAGCTCATCATCGGCGGCGTTACGATACCGCACCACGTGGGGCTGCTGGGGCACTCGGATGCCGACGTGCTGCTGCATGCGATCACGGACGCCATCCTGGGCGCGGCCGCGCTGGGCGACATCGGCAAGCATTTCCCGGACACGGACCCGCAATTCAAGGGCGCCGATTCGCGCACGCTGCTGCGCGAAGCGGCGCGGCGCGTGGTGGCCACCGGCTACGTGATCGGCAACATCGACGCCACCATCATCGCCCAACGGCCCAAGATGGCGCCGCACATCGGCGCCATGTGCGCCAACGTGGCCGAGGACCTGGGCGTGACGGTGGGGCAGGTCAACATCAAGGCCAAGACCAACGAGAAGCTCGGCTACCTGGGCCGGGAAGAGGGCATCGCTGCAGAAGCGGTGGCTTTGCTGATACGCTCGTAAGGCGCGCCTATTTAAAGCAAATCGGTAGTCGGCGCCGCCCTGTTGCGCTGCTCCAATCCACAACATCGTTGTTGCAGAATGGGACGATGGCGCCTGGCCGATCCCATGCTTCTGCAACGCCTCGATACCTGGACGCAGTGATGGCATCACTTGCGCCCATGCGCCTCTCTGGCGCATGCCTCATCGTTGGTGGTTGATCTGCGGCTTCCGATCCATCAAACGAAGCATGCCAAACCGGATGGCCTGTTATTTGCTTGTTCGTAATCAGTATGGTCCCCGGCATGTGCGCCGCCGGTCGCTGTTGCGGCAAACATTGTCGTCGTTCGTCATGCTGGTGCCACACGCTGCGCTTGCGCGCACGTTGGCTGTCATTCTTTGATTCGGAAAGCACACATGAAACGACATTACTTAAGCGCACTGACTCTGGCCGCAGCGTCGGCCTTGATCGCCATTCCTGCGGCATACGCGGCCGAAGCGCCTGCGACCAGCCACTTCGGGAGTATCGAGCGCGCGCAAGCCAAGCGCGCTACGGAGCTGCTCGACAGTGCAGTCGATTACCTGCAGAAGAATGGCCCGGACAAGGCCTTTGCCGAATTCAACGAGCCGGCCGGCCCCTTCGTCCACGGCCCGTACTACGTCTTCGTGGTGGACCAGGATGGCTTCATGGCGGCCAACGGCGGCTCGCAACTGGGCCTGGTGGGCAAGAACGAGATCGACCTGCGCGATGCGGCCGGCAAGCCCCTGATCCGCGACCTGCTGGAACAGGCCAGGGTGAGCGACACGGGCACGGTGGAATACCGCTGGCTGAACCGGGTCAGCAACCACGTCGAAAACAAGTTCAGCCAATACCGCAAGATCGGCAAGTACATCCTGTGCGTGGGCTACTACACGCCGCGCGGCTCGGTGGAAGAGGCGCAGGAACTGCTCGACAAGGCCGTCGCCTACTTGAAGAAGTCCGGCGATGCGGCGGCCTACACTGCCTTCAACAGCCCGCAGGGCGGCTTCATGCATAACGACCTGTATGTGTTCGTAATCGGCATCGACGACGGCCGCTACCGCGCGTCCGGCGACTCGCCGCAGCTGGCGGGCATGGACGTGCGCGGCTTGCGCGATGCGGCCGGCAAGCCCATGGTGGAAGACATGATCAAGGTGGCCAAGAACAAGGGCTCTGGCGTCGTCGACTTCGTCTGGCGCAACCCGGCCACCAACGCGGTGGAGCAGAAGCACTCGCTGATCCAGCGCGTGGATAAGGTGCTGCTGGGCGTGGGCTATTACAGCAAGTAAGTTGTTCGCCATTGCGGACGGCCCGGCGCGTTGGAACGGCCGGGCTGCCGCAGGCCCTGTAGGCAACAGCGGCGCCCGCCCTGTGCGCGGACGCGGGGAAATGCCACCGGCCCGTCAGTTCCTGGTCGGGTCCTGTTGCTGCGGCCCGGGCGGCATCTTGCGGGCGGCCGACGTTCTGCTACCATGGCGCCCTGACCGGGAACAGGGAGAACAACAATGGCACGCGATATCTATGCATACCGGCAGGTGGCCGTCGAATCGGTGCTGCGCGAGGGCAGGGTGCAGATCCGCCCGGTGCCAGGGCAGGCGTTTTCGCCCGAGCTGCTGGTGCAGTGTTCGCGCCGTATGTGCGACACGGGCGTCTTTCCGCTCGGCACCCGTTTTCTGTTGTCGGCCAAGCTGACCGACCGGCTGGGCGGCATGCCCTATCTCTATGCCTGGCATGGCGATGCTGAGCAGGTCATGTCGGCAGCGGAAACCAAACGCTTTCTTGCGGAATTCAAGCGCGGCAGGATTTGAAAGCTGGTGGCCAGTGCGACAGTCGCCAGTTCAGTTTGCGTACGATAGGCACTGTCTCTCGCTGACTCGCTGACTCGCTGACTATTTCGTCATCGTGGCCAACCGTTCCAGGATCGCATATCCCGCCTCGATGCGCGCGGGGATGGGGTAGCTTTTATTGGCCAGCATGACGATGCCGATTTTCTTCTCCGGCACAAACGCGATATACGCGCCAAATCCACCTGTCGAGCCGGTCTTGTTGAACAGGGTGGCTTGCACAGGCTGGCGCGGCGCGGCGATTGGCTGCGTGGGATTGGGATCATAGATCATTTCCTCTGCGTTGCCGGCTAACAGTTGCTTCAGGCCGACAGGGTAGGGATATTGTTCCCAGCCCAGGCCCTGCGCCATCGTCCCGGTCTTGAAGTAGCCTACGTGGGTGCCGGCAACGGCGCGCCGCATCGGTTCGGCCAGCGTGGCCGGCTCGATGTTCACCTGCACGTAGCGCAGCATGTCGGCCGCCGTCGACTTGATGCCATAGGCTTCCGCGTCGAACACCCCAGGATGGACCCGCACCGGATGATTGGCCTTGTTGTAGCCCCACGCATAGCTGTCCATGGCGCTGTCGGGCACGTGGATGTAGCTGTGTTCCAGGCCGAGCTGAGGAAACAGTTGGGTCTCCACCGCATCGGCGAAGTCGCGCTGCAGTCCGATCGCGCTGAGGTAGCCAAACAAGCCAATGCTGGGGTTGGAATACTGGCGCCGCTTGCCGGGAGCGACTTCCGGTTTCCATTGTTTGAAGTAGGCGATCATCTGATCGTCGTTCACTATCTCGTCGGGAAACTGCAGCGGCAGGCCGCCAGCCGTGTAAGTGCCCAGGTTGAGCAGGCTGGCGCCGTCGATGGCGCTGCCTTTGAGCACCGGCAGGTACTTGCCGGGATGATCGTCGAACGACAGCTTGCCCAGCACTTGCGCGTACGACGCCAGCGTGGCGGTGAAGGTCTTGCTGACGGAGCCCAGTTCAAACAGCGTCGCCTCGCTGACCGGCGTATTCTTCTCGCGCGATGCGACGCCATAGTTGAAGTACATGGCATGGCCATCGACCGTGACGGCGATCGCCATGCCGGGGACGTCATACTTGCCCATGATGGGGCGTATCGCGGCATCGACGACGTCGCGCAGCGCGGCCGGCTGCTCGGCGGCCCAGGCGCTAACGGGGATCAGGCAGGCACACAGCAGGGTAGCGGCGGTATGGCGGATGCGTTTTGGCTGGCTGGTCAAAGTAATTCTTTCCTTTCGCGGCTGATTCGGGGTGTGATGTAAGTCCGGATGGCGGGATAATCAGGCAAACCGATTGTGATTGCAATTTGTTCTATCATTCCCATTTGTCATGCATTATCCCATCGAAAGGGCGAATTGATGATACATATCCGTGAAATCGATCACATCGTTTTGCGTGTGGTGGACCTGGCGGCCATGGAGCGTTTCTATTGCCAGGTGCTGGGCTGCAAGGTCGAGCGGCGGCAGGAGGGGATAGGACTGATCCAGTTGCGGGCCGGGCGCTGCCTGCTGGACCTGGTGCCCGTGGACGGCAAGCTGGGCCGCATGGGCGGCGCGGCGCCCGGCGTGGAGGGGCGCAATGTCGATCACATCTGTTTCCGCGTGGAGCCGTTCGACGAGGCCGCGATCCGCGGCGAGCTGGCCGCGGCCGGGGTGACGGCCGGCCCTGTGGAATCGCGCTACGGCGCGGAAGGCGAGGGCCCTTCCATCTACCTGAACGACCCCGAAGGCAATATGGTCGAACTGAAAGGCCCGGCCTGGTCCTGAGCCCGGTAGCCCGGCAGCCAGGCAGCCAGGCAGTCAGGGCGCGGCGGCTGGGGCGGGGCGATTACTCGCCGTCCGCGTCGTCCTCTTCCTCGTCGCTGTCCTTGCCGGGGCGGGCGCGGGCGGCGTCGGCGGCCGCCTTGAGCTGGGCGGCGCCGGCCATGAACTCGGCCACGCTGTGGTCGGGACTCTGGCGCAGCGCCGGCGGCAGCAGCACCGACATGTAGAGCTCGTCGGCGGCGCGGCCCGTGCTTTGCAGGTTGGTCATCAGGTTCAGGCCGATGCCGGCCAGCAGCAGCACGCCGCAGCTGGCGGCCAAGCGGCGCGGGTGGTGCGGCTTGATGGTCCACAGGTGGAAGAACAGCATGCCGCACACGAGGGCGATGGTCATCATGTTGCCATAGCGCGTCAGCAGCTCGGCCGACCAGGCAAAGGCCAGCAGCTCGCTCAAGGCGCGCCAGGCGCCCACGGCGAACAGTCCCGTGCCCAGGATGAACAGGTGGCGGCCCAGCCGCGCATGGGTGCCGAACAGGCGGTTGGCCAGCGCCCAGCCGCCGCTCCAGGCCAGTCCCACGCCCAGGCTGGAGGCCACCACCAGCAGGTAGCGGATGGGCTGGAAGGCGTCGGTGTCCGACAACCAGTTTTCCAGTCCCGTGAACAGGGTGATCAGCAGCAGGCCCGCCAGCGCCGGCGCGGCGCCTTCCCAGCGGTGCATGGTGGTATCGGCCAGTTCCGGCGCGACGGCGAAGTCGGCTCCGCGCACGCGCAGGCGCGTGTGGCCCAGCCGCACCACGACATGGCCGTCCAGCGTCACGCTGGCCTGGCGCTTGCCGTCGCTGACGGTGCCGTTGCGGCTGCCCAGGTCGCGCAGTACGGGCACGCCGCCGGCGTCCGCTTCGATCACGGCATGGTGGGCGCCCGCGTGGGCGTCGTCGAGGATGACGTCGTTGTCGTAGCCCCGGCCCAGGCGGATCGGCAGCTGCTCGACGCGCTGGCGTTGCAGCACGTCGCCGCTGCGGCTCAGGAACTCGATGAAGTAGGGCGCGTTCATGGCCGGCCCCCGTTGCCCAGCGCTTCCAGGAAGGCGCGCGTCACGCGCAGGCCGTTGTCATAGGAAACGCCGCGCGCATCGAGCCGGCTTTGCAGATTCATCAGGGGCTGGTCCGTGCTCGAGGTGATCAGGGCGAAGTCGTACAGGCCGTCGAACTTGCGGTAAGCGCGCACGCACAGCACGGCGCGCATGGGCAGCGTGCCGTTCTTGACGAACTGTTCCGTGCAGCTGGGGCCGCTCAGCCGGCTGTCGCGGGTAGAGCCGAAGCGCTCGTTCTTGAACGAATCGCTGGCCAGCTGCGCAAAGCGCAGCGGACCCAAGCCCGTGCTGCGCAGGTATTGGTGGCGGATGCTGACCTGGCCCGTCTGCAGCGAACCGTTGACGAAGATGGCCGATTCCATGGCGCAGTTGGCGTCGTCCACGGTGAAGGGCTTGTCGGCCTTGACGGTGGAACTGCCCCAGCAGCGCATCTGTTCCGATTCGCGCACGGGCACGCGGTAGGGGCCCATGCTCTTCAAGGTCAGCGGCGCGTCGAGCAGGCGCCCGACCATGGCGCGCTGGTGCGCCAGCAATTGTTGGGCTACCACGGCCGTGAAATCCTTGGGTGCCTGCGGCTGCCGCGCCACCTGCTTGAGCAGATCCTGCGCATAGCGGGCCGGAACGAGGAAGCTGACCAGCTCGCCATCGAGGCGCTTGGACACGTTGATGCCGGCCACGGCGCCGTCGCCCGTCACGCTGGGGCCGCCGCTCATGCCGGCGTTGATGGGGCCGGTAAACATCAGTTGGTCGTAAAAGCTGCGCGTGATCACGCCGTTGTAGGCCCCTTCCGAGATGGCGAAGCCGAGGTCGAGCGGGTTGCCCAGCGAGTACAGGTACTGGCCCTGGCTCAGCGTGGCCAGCTGGTCGGGCAGCTTGAAGAAGCCGGTGCCGTTGCGGCTCACACGCAGCACGGCCAGGTCGTGCAGCACGTCCACGGCCAGCAGTTCCACGTTGCCGCGCTGTCCGCCCGTGTCCACCCATTCGCCCACATAGGTTTCGGGGTCGAGCGCGAACTGCGATACCACGTGGTAGTTGGTGACGACCAGGTTGCCGGTGCCGATCAGGAAGCCGGAGCCGACCGACGATTGGGTGTGGCCGCTGCGCAGCAGCGAGCGTACTTGCAGGATGTCGTTCTTGGCCGAAGCGTACAGCTTCTGGGCCGCGCTGGACGGCGGCGGCAGGGCGGCGCCGTCGGGCTTGCCGGCGCCGCGGCCGGCGGCCGGCGCCGTGAGCGGGGCGGCCGCCTGGGCGGCGCCGACGCCGGGGGGCGGTGCGGCCAGGGCGGCGGCGCTGGCCCAAGTCAAGGTGGAGAGGAGAGCAAGTTCAGTAAATTTCATGCATGCCTGGGACTTGGGTAGGGCGCGCAGGGCGCGGGCCGGTCAGAGTTCGCCGTCCTCGGCCGCGGGCGGCGTGACGGGCGTCATCATGTGGCCCAGCTTGGCCGCCTTGGTGTTCAGATAGTGCTGGTTGAAGGCGTTGCGGTTGACCAGCAGCGGCACCCGTTCCACCACTTCGATGCCGAGCTTGCTCATGGCGTCGATCTTGCGCGGGTTGTTGGTCATCAGGCGCAGTTTGGTGACGCCAAATTGCGCGAACATGGGTTTGACGAGCGCGTAGTTGCGGGCGTCGGCCTTGAAGCCCAGCTGTTCGTTGGCCTGCACCGTGTCGGCGCCGCCTTCCTGCAGGCGGTAGGCGCGGATCTTGTTGATCAGGCCGATGCCGCGTCCTTCCTGGCGCAGGTAGAGCAGGATGCCGCGCCCTTCGGCGGCGATCTTCTTGAGCGCCCCTTCAAGCTGGGCGCCGCAGTCGCAGCGCTGCGAGAACAGCACGTCGCCCGTCAGGCATTCTGAGTGGACGCGGGCCAGCACCGGCTCGCCGTTGCCGATGTCGCCCAGCGTCATGGCCAGGTGTTCCTTGCCCGTGGCGTGCTCGACGAAGGCGTGCAGCGTGAACTGGGCCCAGGGGGTCGGCAGCGCGCAGGAAGTGGTGTAGTCCAATTCAACGTTGACGGGTGTTTCTGCGCTCTGCGACATGGCTGTGCTCTTCAAAAAATGGCAAAAAAAATAAGAAAGCGGTAAAAAAGGGCGCGCCGGGCTGATACCACAGACCCGGCGCGCCCTGTAATCATACCAAAACTCAGGCGAAAATTAATTTGAGGACATTCTCGGCTAGTCCGTTGCCCGTTCAGTATGGCAGATCGAACAACAATATCTCCGCATTATCGGCCTGTTCCACCGTCACACTGGCCTCGTCGCTGAGCTTGAGCGCGTCGCCGCCGGCCAGCGCCACGCCGTTGACGGTGACGCTGCCACGGATCACGTGCACATAGCCGAGCCGGCCCGTTGCCAGCGCATGCTCGACGCGGTCGCCGGCGCCCAGGATGGCGGCGTACAAGGCCGCATCCTGGTGGATCAGCACCGAACCGTCGCGTCCGTCGCGGGAAGCGATCAGGCGCAGCTGGCCCTGCTTGCTGTCGGGCGCAAAGTGCTTTTCCTCGTAGCTGGGCGCGATGCCCGTCACGTCGGGCTGGATCCAGATCTGCAGGAAATGCACGCCGTCCGTGGCCGAATGGTTGAACTCGCTGTGCCGCACGCCGCTGCCCGCGCTCATGCGCTGCACATCGCCGTAGTGCAGCACCGAGCCCGTGCCCATGCTGTCCTTGTGCTCGAGTGCGCCGTCCAGCACGTAGGACACGATTTCCATGTCGCGGTGGCCGTGGGTGCCGAAGCCCTGGCCGGGCGCCACCCGGTCTTCGTTGATCACGCGCAGCGGACCGAAGCCCATGTGCTGCGGATCGTAGTAATCGGCGAAGGAAAAGCTGTGGCGCGATTGCAGCCAGCCGTGGTGGGCATCGCCGCGTTCTTCACTTTTGCGTACTTGTAACATGGTGGACTCCAATTGGTTTAGGGTTTGTGCAATAATTTCGAAAATTGCTTTCACGTTCATTGCTGGTACAGAAGCAGTATAGCTGGGTGGGACTGGAACAAAAAACGGAAAATTTACCGATCTATTATCGAAAGAATCGAATGTTAAGACTGAGCCTGGAAGCCTTGCAGATCGTGGACGCCATCGACCGGCGCGGTTCGTTTTCCGCCGCCGGCAAGGAATTGCACAAAGTGCCCTCCACCATTTCCTACACGGTGGGCAAGCTGGAGGATGAATTGGGTGTGCAGATCTTCCTGCGCCACGGTCCGCGCGTGCAGCTGACGGCGGCCGGCCAGGAATTGCTCAAGGAAGGGCGCTACCTGCTGTTCGCGGCGCACGACCTGGAGCAGCGCGTGCGCCGGGTAGCGTCGGGCTGGGAGACGGAGCTGGCCGTGGGCAGCGATTCCATGTTCGCGCCGGCCGTGTTCCAGGCCGACGTGGCCGCGTTCTACGGCGCGACCGGGCAGACCCGGCTGCGCCTGGTGCAGGAAGCCCTGTCGGGCACCTGGGAAGCGCTGCTCGAGCGCCGGGTGGACGTGCTGGTGGGCGCGGCCGGCGAAGGGCCGTCCGGCGGCGGTTACGTGGCCGTCCCGCTGGGCCAGCTGTCGTTCGTGTTCGCCGTGGCGCCGCAGCATCCGCTGGCGGGCGTGCCCGGTCCCCTGGGGCGGGCCGAGCTGCAACCGTACCGCGCCGTCAGCGTGGCCGATTCCGCGCGCCGGCTGGCGCCGCGCACGGTGGGCCTGCTGCTGGGCCAGGACACGCTGACCGTGCCCACCATGCAGGCCAAGCTCGACTACCAGCTGGCCGGCATGGGTTTCGGCTTCCTGCCCGCGCCGTGCGCCCGCGCCGCCATCGCCGCCGGCCTGCTGGTGGAAAAGCAGGTGGAAGAGCCGAAACCGGACGAAACCTTCTACCTGGCCTGGCGCACGGGCGAGACGGGCGCCGCCCTGCACTGGTGGCTGGAACGCATGCGCCAGCCGGGCGTGTTCGAGCGCCTGGTGCAGCATTTGCCGGGGCATGGCCGAGTCGATTTCTTAGCCTGATGCGGTGTTCCTTGCTCTAGCCGGGATCTGGAACATTCAAAATGGTCTGGCTCGCCGCGTAGGCGCCGGGGCGGTTTTGGAGTATCGCTTGCCGGGCTTGTTCCGCGGACGGTATCCATTTTTTGCTTTCCGCATACCCCAAAAAAGCCTGGGTGCTGAGCAGGGTGCAAGGTTTCGTGAGCATGAGCCCGTTATTGAGAAACCAATGATTCTCAAACAGAATGACGGGATGGGCGCCGGCATTGCTCATCTGTAAGCTGATCAGCAGGCTTTGTATCGAAAGTTCGCCGACGTTTCGGGGTGGTTGATAGGCAGGATCCCTCGCTCTCAACGCCGCCAGGTCGGCTCCCACCTGAGTCGGGAAAATTTGTACATTGGGCGCGTTCTGCTTGTAATAAGCGAGCAGCGACCGCGCCTCGGCCGAAGCGTCGGCGCGGTTTCCACGGTTGATCGTCTCGTCGCGAACGACGTCAGTGACCCCGACGTTGAAATTGGCAAGCAGTTGAAGCAAGTCGCCTGCCGCCAAAGAGAAAAGCGGGCCGGAATCGGGGATCAGCAGCCGGCTCATGCCGTCGCAGGGCGGCGGCCCGCTCCGCGCTTGGTGACCGTCTTCGCTGGCTCAAGCAGGCAATCGTCCAACGCGCTGCGCGCCTCCGCCAATTGCTTCTTCACAAAATCATCCGACAAGCGGGGCAGCGGCAGTTTTCTTTCCGCCAATAGATGGAACACGTAGCCAGCGTCCGGCAGCTCAAGGCGTCGGGACGCCTCCATGACGGAAAGTTTCCCCACGCTGACCGCCAGCAGAGTGCTGGTCAATGGGTCGAGTGCTGGCGTTCGGCCAACGTCCTCTTGCCCCAGGGAGGCGAACAAGGCTGACACCAGTTTGTTCAGCGAGGTCCCATGCTTGGCGACATAAGCTTTGGCCCTGGCCAAATCTGCTTCATCGACTTCAAAACCGATTTTAGCTTTGCTCATGGGAAACTCCTCGTCGTTTGATTTCCCCAATAATCATGGGGTGTTTTTCGTTCAAAGTCAAACCGGGGGAACGGCGCGGAGCATGGCCTGTTTGCCACAGATAAGGCGGCACAGGGGCGGGAATCGGCCGTTGACCCGCCATTGAGTTGACCCGCGCCAATAATTTCGAGATAGTATGGTGTGATCATGTAAGCATTACTCTGGAACAATTTATGACTGAGTCGCGCTCCGCCTCGCCCCTGTTCTTGCAATTGCTGGCCGACCGTCAAGGCAGTCCGGCCGGCCTGCTGTTCGACGCCGATGCCACCCTGCCGCCGCCGGCATTGCCGGAAGCGGCGTTGGGGGAACTGGCGGCCCACGGCGCCTGTTATTACCGGGCCGACGTGGCCGCCGGGCTGGCCGACACTTTGCGCGCCCAGGGCTGGCGGCCGCTGGCGGCCGACAGCGTGCTGCGGGCCGACGCCATGTTCCCGCCGGCGCTGGCGCCGGCCGTGCAGTGCGTGGAAGGGGACTGGTTCCTGGCGCCGCCGCCCAAGCCGGTGGGCCAGCAAGCCATGTCGCGCGCGCTGGCGCTGCAGCTGGTGCAGCTGGTGGCGGCCGACGCCGACACGCACGAAATCGAATCGCTGCTGCGGCGCGACCCCACGCTGTCGTACCAGCTGCTGCGGCTGGTCAATTCGCTGGGCGTGGGCACCGGCCGGCGCGTGACCAGTTTTTCCCAGGCCATCCTCATCCTGGGCCGGACCCAGCTGCGGCGCTGGCTCAACCTGATGCTGTTCTGCACCCGCGACGGCGACCTGCGCTCGCCCATGCTGCTGGGCCGGGTGGCCGTGCGCGCGCGCGCCATGGAGCTGCTGGCCCAGGCCACGGGCATGGACAAGGCGCACCAGGAGCAGGCTTTCATGGCCGGCATGTTCTCGCTGCTGGGCGTGCTGTTCGGCCTGCCGCTGGACGAGGTGCTGCAACCGCTGACCATCGCCGATGCCGTGCAACAGGCGCTGCTGCGCCACGAGGGCGAGATGGGGCAGTTGCTGGTGCTGCTGGAAGGGGCCGAGCGGCGCGATTTCGCCGCCCTGTCCGGCCAGCTGGCGCAGCTGGAACTGCCGGCCGCCGAATTCAACCAGATCGTCGCCGACGCCCACTTGTGGATGCAGAGCGTGGCGGCCAGCGCGGCGGATACGGGCCAGGGCCAGGGCCAGGGCCATGCATGACGCGGCCATCGCGCGCTGCCTGGCGCTGAGCCGGCAAGCCCGTGCCCAGCAGGGCGGCGCGCTGGCCGACACGCTGGCCAACCTGGAGGCGGCGCTGGAACAGCTGGTCACGCACGGTGAGGACGCGGCCGACCTGCAGCCCGATGCCGTGCTGGAACTGGACCTGGCCGGTTACGTGAAGGGCTGGAACAGCGGTGCGGCCCATCTGTTCGGCTACACGGCGCAGGAAGCGGTGGGGCAGCACGTGCTGTTCCTGTACGCGGACGACGACGAAGACCAGACCGTGGCCGAGCTGTTTCCCCGTCACGCCAAGGGCTATACGGATGTGCGCCGGCGCAAGCAGTCGGGCGAGGTGGTGTGGCTGCGGCTGGCCAACGCGGAACTGCAGAACGACCGGGCCGAGGTGGTCGGCGTGCTCGTCATGTTCAACCTGCTCGACGACCCGCTGTCGGAGGCGGACAAGGTGCACCTGCATGCGCGCATCGTCGAGGACAGCGACCAGGGGGTGCTGATCACGGACGCCAACGAGCGCATCGTGTCGATCAACAATTCCTTCACCCGCATCACGGGCTACACGCCGGCCGAGGCCATCGGCCAGACCCCGGACTTGCTGCGCTCGGGTATCCACGACGCCGAGTTCCGGGTCAAGGTGCGGGCCGCCATGCAAGGGCAGGGACCGTGGCGCGGCGAGATCATGGGACGGCGCAAGAACGGCGAACTGTTTCCCCAGTCCGTCACCATCAGCGTGGTGCGCGACCAGCACGGCCAGATCAGCCACACCTTTTCGCTGTTTTCCGACATCAGCGTGCACAAGGACGCCGAGGCGCGCATGCAGCGCATGGCCAACTACGACGTGCTGACGGGCCTGCCCAACCTGTGCCTGCTGAGCCAGCTGATGGGCCAGGCCTTGACGGAGGCGCGCCGCAGCCGCGAACACGGCGCGCTGCTGGTGATCGAGATCAGCCGCATCGGCGCCATCACCGACACGCTGGGGCACGAGATCGGCAACGAGCTGCTGTGCGAGATCGGGCGCCTGTTCCGGCTGGCGCTGCGCGAGGCGGACGTGCTGGCCAAGCTCGACGGCAACCGCTACGCCGTGGCCCTGCTGCACATCGAGAAGCGCGAACACGCGGCCATCGTGGCGCAAAAGCTGCTGGCCGCGCTGGAGCAACCGATCGCGATCGACGTGCACCGGCTGCAAGTGGGGGCCCACATCGGCATCACCGTCTATCCCGAGGACGGCAGCGAGACGCCGGCCCTGATACGGTGCGCCGACGTGGCCACCAGCAAGGCCGGCCAGAGCGTCGAGTCGGGCTTCCTGTTCTACAGTGAGGAAATGAACCTGCGGGCCAAGGAACACCTGCGGCTGGAAAGCGAACTGCGGCTGGCGCTGCAGAACGGCGAGCTGCAGCTGTACTACCAGCCCAAGGTCAGCCTGCGCACGGGGCGCATCATGGGCGCGGAAGCGTTGCTGCGCTGGCGCCATCCGGTGCGCGGCATGGTGTCGCCCGGCGTGTTCATTCCCGTGGCCGAGGAGACGGGCCTGATCCTGGACCTGGGCAACTGGGTGCTGGAAGAGGCGTGCCGCCAGCTGCAGGCCTGGCGCGGCGCGGGCGTGCCGGTGCCGGCCATCGCCGTCAACCTGTCGGCCCGCCAGTTCGACAGCCAGCTGCCGGAGCGGCTGGCCGAACTGCTGGAGCGCAGCGGCGTGCTGCCGGAACAGCTGATGCTGGAGATCACGGAAAGCCTGCTGGTGCGCGGCACGGAGAACGTGATCGCCATCATGAACAAGCTGGTGGCCATGGGCATGGCGCTGGCGCTGGACGATTTCGGCACCGGCTATTCCAGCCTGGCCTACCTGAAGAAATTCCCCATCAGTACGCTCAAGATCGACCGCTCGTTCGTGATCGGCTTGCCGGACGAGGAAAACGATTGCGCCATCGCGCGCGCCATTGTCACCATGGCGCGCCAGCTGCGCCAGGAAATCGTGGCGGAAGGCGTGGAAACGCCGGAGCAGATGGCCTTCCTGCGCGGCCTGGGCTGCCACCAGCTGCAGGGCTTCCTGTTCAGTCCCGCCGTGCCGGCGGCGGAATTTGCGGCCATGCTGCGCGAGGACCGGCGGCTGGCGGTGGACGCGCCCTGAGCGCCGGCTCCGCTGGCTCCATGTTTTTCCTGGTTTGTGGCACTTTGAAAGCGCCATGGGGCGGGGCAGAATGGGCGCATCACCTGACCAAGGAGCACCCATGATCGACCTGTACTACGCCGCCACCCCCAACGGCCTGAAAATGACCATCTACCTGGAGGAGGCGGGGCTCGATTACCGCCTGATCCGCGTCAACCTGGGCAAGGGCGAGCAGTTCAAGCCGGAATACCTGGCCATCTCGCCCAACAACAAGATCCCGGCCCTGGTGGACCACGCGCCGGCCGACGGCGGCGCGTCGCTGTCCATGTTCGAATCGGGCGCCATGCTGCAATACCTGGCCGAGAAGACGGGCTTCGGCCTGCCCAAGGCGCCGCGCGCCCGGCTGGAGGCGCTGCAATGGCTGGCCTGGCAGATTTCCGGGTTGGGGCCGATGGCAGGCCAGATCGGCCACTTCAACATCTACGCGCCGGAAACGGTGCCGTACGCCATCGACCGCTACACGCGCGAGGTGGCCCGCCTGTACGGGGTGCTGGACCGGCAGCTGGCCGGACGCGACTTCATCGCTGGTCAATTCTCCATCGCCGACATCGCCTGTTATCCGTGGATCGTGCCGCACGCCGCCCATGGCCAGCAGCTGGACCAGTTCCCCCATCTGCAGCGCTGGTTCGAGGCCATGCGGGCGCGCCCGTCCGTGGTCAAGGCTTACCAGGGCGTGGAGGACGTGTATGCCCGCAGCGACCGCAAGATGAGCGACGAGGAGCGCGCCATCCTGTTCGGGCAGGGCCGCAAATGACCATGCGCCTGCGCCGCGCCATGTGCTGACGGCGCGGGGCGCACAGGATGCGGCCCGGCCGCTGCCGCGGATGCCGTTTCGTGCCATGATGGGCGCCGGGAACACGCAAGGAGGCCGCCATGACACCGCAAACAACGCCACATCCATATGACCTGGAGCGCTTCAGGACGGCGCAGGCGCCCGTGTACGACACGGTGCTGGCCGAACTGGCGCAGGGCCGCAAGCGCAGCCACTGGATGTGGTTCATCTTCCCGCAGCTGATCGGGCTGGGGCGCAGCGAGACGGCCCGCCATTACGCGCTGTCGGGCCTGGACGAGGCGCGGGCCTACCTGGCCGACCCTGTGCTGGGCGGGCGGCTGCGCGCGTGCTGCGCGCTGCTGGCCGGCTGGCCCGGCCACGACCCGCACGCCATCTTCGGCAGCCCGGACGACCTGAAGTTCCATTCCTGCCTGACTCTGTTCGCCCGCGCGGTGGCGCCGGCCGAGGCGCCCATTTTTGCGCAATGTTTGCAAAAGTACTTTGCCGGAACGCCGGATCAGGCTACGCTCAGTCTCCTGTCAACCAACGAGGAATGACCATGACCCGCAGCATCCTGGACGAAGCGCACATCCATCCCGCCATCCGCACCGTTATCACGAACAGCCACGCCGATGTGGTGCGCGAAGTGCAGGCCGCCATCGCGGCCCACGCCGTGGTGGTGGTCGGCATGGCCCAGAATCCGTTCCCCCGCAAGGCGCGCAAGATCCTCGACGAGCTGGGCCAGCCTTACCAATACCTGGAATACGGCAGCTACCTGTCGCAATGGCGCCGCCGCAATGCGCTCAAGATGTGGACCGGCTGGCCCACCATGCCCATGGTGTTCGTGCGCGGCGTGCTGGTGGGCGGCGCCCAGGAGCTGCAACAGCTGGTGGCGCAGGGCCAGTTCGCCGCGCTGCTGGCGGAACCGCAACCGGCTTGACGAGCGGACGGCCGGCATTGGCCGTTGCCGAAGTTCCGGGCCCTTCATTGTTCCGGGGGAGCAATGAAGGGGGAGGACAGCCATGGTGGTGCTGCCGGGGCGGTGGTTTTATAAACGCAGCTAATCCCCGCGGGAGACTACTGCAACGCGCTATCGCTTACTAAAATAGCCATTGCGGCAACACTAAATTCCGCTAAACGGCGATATAGGTCTTAGCGGCGTCCAGTATGTTTTAGTACCACGATTTTCCACTAATCAGAGTGAAATCGTGGCAGCCATAGTGATCTATTACGCAATCGCGCATTTTAGTAAAAGCGGGCGAAAAGAACAGGACCACCCTGTATCCTGCGACCTGGCGACTCTCGGAAGAGGCGCGGCAGCGCCTGGAATTCACGCCAATCCGTGATGAACCCTATTTTTCGCTGGCCAGTTCCGTTTCCTCCGACGCCGTGCCGCTGCCCAGCAGCTGGGTCAGGGCGGCGCGCAGCTCGCGCAGCTTGGGCGGCTTGCTCAGCACGCAGTCCGTGTGGTTGGGACTGTCGCCGTCCGTCAGCAGGCGCTGGCCCCAGCCCGTGAGCAGGATGATGGGCGTGGTGGGCGACAGTTCCTTGATGGCGGCCGACACCTTGCGTCCGTCGATGTAGGGCATGCCCAGGTCGGAGATGACCAGCTCGAATGGCGCGCCGCTGTGCACGGCGGCGGTGAAGAGGTCGATGCCGGCCTGGCCGCCGTCGGCCGAGGTGACCGTGTGGCCGTCGATCTCGAGGATGTCGCGCAGCGACTTGAGCACCATCGGGTCGTCGTCCACCACCAGGATGCGGCGCGCCGACGGCGGCGTGCCTTGCTGCACCGGCAACGTTGCGCAGGCGTTGGCCTGCACCGGGAAGCGCAGCCGCATGGTGGTGCCGCCGTTGGGCCGGGTGTCGATCTCGATGCCGGCGCCGTGCCGTTCCGTCATGCCGTACACCATGGCCAGCCCCAGCCCCGTGCCCCGTTCGCCCTTGGTGGTGAAGAACGGTTCCAGGCAGCGGCGCCGGGTGGCCTCGTCCATGCCCACGCCGCTGTCGGAGATTTCGATCAGCACCTGCTGCGGCGGCGGGTTGTGCACGCCGTCGGGCTGGCTGCGCCGGTGGCGCGTGCGCAGCGTGAGCGTGCCGCCGTCGGGCATGGCGTCCACCGCGTTGAAGATCAGGTTGGTGAGCGCTTCGCGGATCTCGCCCTCGATGCCGTGGATGGGCGGCAAGTCCGGCGCCAGCTCCGTCATCATGCGGATCACGATGCCGCGCTGCAGCGGCATGTCGCTCCAGCGCGCCCGCGTCAGGTCGATCACTTGCTGCAGCAGCAGGTTGGCGTCCACCGGGGTCAGGCTCAGCTGCGGCTCGCGCTGGCGGTAGAACTCGCGCATGCGCGCCACCGTGGCGGCCACGTCGTCGATGGCGCGCTTGATCACTTCCAGGTTCTCGCGCGTGCGCGGGCTCAGGTCCGGCTCCGTCTCGAGCAGCGATTCCGTGTACAGGGCCACGGGCGAGATGGCGTTGTTGATGTCGTGCGCGATGCCGCTGGCCATCTGGCCCAGGGCCCGCAGCCGCTCCTGCTGCATTACCGTCTGCTGGGTCTGGCGGATGTCGTCGTAGGCCCGCTGCAGGGCGCTGTAGAGCTGGGCCTGGTTGGCGGCCAGGGCCACGTGTTCACTCAGCTGGCGCAGGAATTCGCACTCGCCACTGGAAAAACTGTTGGCCTCGTGGCGGGCCGCCACCAGCACCCCGAACACGGTGCTCTCGGCCAGCAGCGGCGCCATCACCAGCGCCTGCAGCCCGCCGCGCGCCAGGCGCTGGGGGAAGGGGAAGTCGACCGCCTTGATGTCCGGTTCGTACACCAGCAGGCCGGCCACGCAGCGCGACAGGCCGTTCTGGTCGATCGGCACGCGGCTGTGCTCGGTCATCGCGAATTCCATCGCCAGGGCCGAGCTGCGCAGGCCCACGCTGCTCACCTCGAGCATGTTCTGGCCCTGGTCGTACAGGCAGATGCAGCTGAAATCGACGGGCAGCTGGTCTTCCAGGCTGCGGATGACGACCTGGAAGATGCTGCGCAAGTCGAGCCGCTCGCCGATCGAGCGGGTGATCTGGTGCAGCAGGTTGAGCCGGCCCAGCTGGGCCTGCACCTTGTGTTCGGCCTGCTGGCGCACCACGATCTCGGTCTGCAGCGCGTCGTTGCTGCGGCCCAGCTCATCGCGCGAGACGGTGGTCCATTTGAGCTTGTCGGTCATGTTGTCGAAGGCGTTGGCCAGTTCGCCGATCTCGTCGCGCGTGCCCATGTTGAGGGCGAAGTCGAGGTTGCCGGCGCCGACGATGGCCGTGCCTTCGCGCAGCGTGGCCAGGGGCGCGAGCACGCGCCGGCGCACGATCAGGAACGTCATGACGACAAACACCAGCACCAGCGCGCCCGAGCCGATGGCGGCGCCGTTGGCGCGCTGCTGGGCCTCCACCACGCCGGCCCGGCTGCGCTGCGACAGCACCAGCGCGCCCGAGATCATGGCCTGGGTCTTGTTGGTGATCTGGCCCGACAGGCGGGTGGCCAGTTCCTCGTGGATGGCGCGCCGCTCGGCCAGCGCCGTCTGCGCGAGCTGGCGTTGGTTGGCCACGAGCAGGCCGAACAGCTGCTCCACGCTGAGCTGGTTGTTGCGCAGGTCGGCCAGCAATTCCTCTTCCTGCCGGTCGCCCGGGCTGGGCATGGCCACCAGCAGCTGGGTCAGCGAGGCGCTGCGCCATTGCCACTGGATGCGGGTGCGCTCCTCGTGGCGCAGCGCGTATTCCATCATCAGGTAGCGCAGCGCCGTCACCCCTTGCAGCAAGTTGCCGGCCGCTTCATTCTTGGCCAGCTCGCGCCGGGTCTGCACGGCCGTCGACAGCAGCACGGCCAGCATGGCCGACACCAGCAGCAGGGCCAGCACGCCGGCCAGTTTGAGGCGGGTAGAGATCTTCACCGGGTCCTCGTCAGTGGATGATGGTGACGGCGGCCGGCGACACCGCCTCCAGGCCGTCCAGGTAGATGAGACTGAGGTAGTTGGGCAGGTCGGTGCGGGCCGTCAGCTTGTTCTTCATGGCCCACCGCGCCTCATCCTCGAGCGCCAGGATCAGGCCCTGGTCCAGCACCACGCCGAAGCGGTAAGCCGGCCACGAGGCGCGCAACTGGCGGTCGTCGCTCTGGGAGCTGGCGCTCATCAGGGCACGGGCCGCGTCCGGATGGCTGCTGCAGTACTGCGCGCCCCGTTCCAGCGCGCGCAGCACTTTTTCCATGGTGCGCGGGCGCTGGCGCACGTAGTCGCGCAGGCCGGTGATGTTGTACAGGCTTTCGTAGATATCCTTGCCGTAGAAGGCGCGCCCGTTTTCGCCCTGCTGGGTCAGCAGGGCGTCCAGGAATGGTTCCCAGGTGGCGGCCGCGTCGATTTCGCCGCGCGCCATGGCGTCGTACAGGTCTTCCGGCCGGTAGTTGATCATGGTGACGTCGGCCGGCGCCAGGCCGTGCCGGTTGAGCATGGCGTCGAGCGCGAAATGGGCCGAGGTGTTGAGGGTGACGCCGATGCGCTTGCCCTTGAAGTCGGCCGGGGTGTGGATGCCGCGGTCGCGCCGCGCCACCACGCCGTGGTCGCGCTCGGTGCGGAAGATGGTGGCGATCACCGTCACGGGATCGTTGTTGATGCCGGCGAACATGATGGGGATGTCGGCCACCGTGCCCAGGTTGGCCTGGCCCTGCATCACCGCCTCCATGGCCGCCTTGCCGCTCGAGCGCGCCTGCAGCGTGACCAGCAAGCCCTGGTCGGCGAAATAGCCATTCTCGCGCGCGGCCGCCACCGGGCAGGTGCCGGCATAGGCGCTGTTGGTGGCGATCGAGATTTGCTCGAGCGCGGCCACGGGGCGGGTCGAGGCGCCCAGGTCCAGCCAGCCGTAGCGCCCGGCCAGCAGGGTCAGCGCGATCAGGATCAGCAGTCCTGCCAGCGCCGCAATGGCGCCTTTAGCGGTCAAGCGCGGCCCCGATGGCTGTGTCATCTCGTTCCTCCCTGGTGGGTGCCGTCAGCCGCAGCGCGCTGTCGACGGCTTCGGTAAAGGCGGTTACATCGATCGGTTTGGTCAGATAGCGGAAAAAGCCGGCCGCCATGTTGTGGCGCACCTGGTCGGGCATGGCGCTGGCGCTGATGGCGATCACGGGAATGTGGGCCGTGTCCGGGTCGGCCAGCAGGCGCCGGCGCGTCTCCAGCCCGTCCATGCCGTTCAGGTGGATGTCCATCAGGATCAGCTGGGGGCGGTGCTGGCGCGCCAGCTCCAGGCCGCGCGCGCCGTCCGTGGCCGACAGCAGGTGGATGCCGCGCCGCAGCCGCAGCAGGTCGGCGATCAGCTGCAGGTTGGCCGGGTTGTCTTCCACATACAGCAGGGTATGGCCGGCGCCGTCGGGCGCCGCCGGCGGGCCGGCCGGCTCGGGCGCCGGCGGCGGCGCCGTTTCCGGCACGCCCGGCACGGGCGTGAAGGCGACCAGCTCGGGCACCACGGCCAGGCCGCCGTCGCTGGCCGGCAGTTCGACCCAGAAGGTGCTGCCCACGTCCACCATGCTGGCCACGCCGATCTGGCCGCGCATGGCTTCCATCAGGCGCTTGGTGAGGGCCAGGCCGATGCCCGTGCCTTCCTCGCTCGAGCCTTCCTGGCCCAGCCGGTTGAAGGGCTGGAAGATCAGTTCCAGCTGGGCCGCCGTGAGGCCGGCGCCCGTGTCGCGCACGGCGATGCGCACCCGCCCCGCCTGGGCCGCCACGCAGTCGAGCGCCACGGTGCCCCGTTCGCGGTTGTACTTGACGGCGTTCGAGAGCAGGTTGATCAGCACCTGCTTGAGGCGGGTGCGGTCGGCCAGCACGTGGGCCGGGGCCCGCGCCGGGAAGCGCAGCTCGATGCCGCGCCGGGTGGCCAGCGGCTGTATCATGGCCTGGCATTCCTGGAACACGCGCGCCAGCGCCACCGGTTCCAGCGACAGCGTCATGGCGCCCGACTCGATCTTGGCCAGGTCCAGCACTTCGTTAATCAGCGTCAGCAGGTGGCGCCCGGCCTGCAGGATGTGGCGCGCGAACGCTTGCTTCTCGTCGGCCGTGGAGGGCAGCTTGTCGGAGGTGAGGATCTGGGCGAAGCCGAGGATGGCGTTGAGCGGGGTGCGCAGCTCGTGGCTCATGTGGGACAAAAAGGTCGATTTTTCCTGGTTGGCCCGCTCGGCCTGCTGGCGGGCCAGTTCCAGGTCCTTGTTGAGAACGTCCATCTCGGCCGCGTGGGCCCGCAGCTGGCTCTCCAGCTTGGCGTTTTCCATGCGCAGCATGCGCGTCTCGAGCGCGCGCGCCAGCACCGGCAGGATGGTCGATACCTTGAACGGCTTGATGATGTAGTCGAGCGCGCCCACCTTCATGGCCCGCACGGCCGAGGCGATCGAGCCTTCGCCCGTCATGATGATGCAGGCCAGGTCGGGATCGATGGCGCGCGCGGCCTGCACCAGGGTGATGCCGTCCATGCCCGGCATCATCAGGTCGGCCAGCAGCAGGTCGTAGCCGGTTGCGCGCAGCGCGCCCAGCGCGGCCTCGCCCGTGTCGTAGCCGCAGGTGTCGTAGCCGTGGTCGCGCAGCGTGCTGCACAGGGCCTGCATGTGGGCGCCCTCGTCATCGACGATGAGGATGCGGGGCCGGGTTCCGGGCTGGTTCATGCCATCTCCTGCCTGCGTCAGTCCGGTGCCTGCGCTTGCAGGGCGGCCGTTAGCTCGCGCAGCGCCGGCGGCGCCGCGTCGAGGTGATAGCTTACCGTGTGGGCCAGGCCGTCGTCGGCCTCCACCTGCAAGGTATGCACGAAGTCCCACGACTGCGGCGCGGCGGCCAGCAGCTGGGCCGGCAAAGCGAAAAAGTCGCAGTCCCGCACCAGCTGGCGCAGCCGCACGCCGACGCCGGCCGACGCCGTCGCCGTATCGGCCGTGCGCGTCTGGGCGCCGGCCGGTCCGGTAAATCCTCCTGTACTACGCAATACGAGGCGCATGGCTCTCCCGTTCAAATCACCCCAACCTCCTTCCAGGCGGTCTGGACGGCTTGCTGCTCGGCCGAGTTGGCGCCGTACAGCAGGGTGGCGGCCTGGATGGTGGCATGGGCCGCTTCCGCAAACGTGGCGTTGGAGCTCAGCAGGGGCAGGGCGCGGTACCAGATCGGCCCCGCCTTGTCCCAGGCATGGCCCTTGAGGATGGTGGCGGCGATGTAGAACGCATGGTTGGGGATGCCGGAACTGGTGTGCACGTCGGCCTCGTCCCGGTAGCCGGCCATGGTGGCGGGCTGGTCGTCGCCGGACCAGGTCAGGGCCCGGTTGCCCGGCTCGGCCATCGAGCGCAGCGCCTTGCCCACGGCCGGGGCCATGATGCCGGCGCCGATCAGCCAGTCGGCCTGGTCCACGCTCTGCTTGAGCGTCCATTGCTTGACGATGCTGCCGAACACGTCGGAAATCGATTCGTTCAGGGCGCCGCTCTGGCCCCGGTACACGAGGCCGCCGGGCACCGTGTACTGGGTCACGCCATGGGTCAGTTCGTGGGCGATGACGTCGACGGCGCCCGTGAAGCCGAGGAACAGCTTGCCGTCGCCGTCGCCATACACCATCTGCTGGCCGTTCCAGAACGCGTTGTTGAACTTTCTATCGTAATGGACGGTCGAATCGAGGCGCAGGCCCTTGCCGTCGACGGAATTACGGTTCAGCACATTCAAGTAGAAATCGTAGGTGGCGCCGGCGCCGTCATACGCCTGGTTGACGGCCAGGTCGTGGCCGGCCGGGTCGGTTTCGCCCCGCACCAGCTTGCCGGGCAGGGTGGTGCCATGCCTGGCGTTGTAGACGGTGCGGCGTTTCTCGCCGGCGCTGATGCCCATCAGGGCGGGCGTGACGGAACGCTGGCCGCGCAGATAGGCGGAATGCTCGGCCTGGTCCAGCAGGGACTGGCGCTCCGCGTCCGTGGCGGCGGCGTCCGCCAGCTTGCGCAGCATGTCGGACGGGATGATGAAACAGGTGCAGTGGTGATGATGGGTATGCATGACTATCTTCCTCAAAGACCGCAACGGGCCCGGATCCTCTGTCAGCCGTGGCAAGCCGGGCGCCACAAGTGCGCCGCCCGGTAGCGGCCGGGGCCGCTTATGGTGGTGCACTTCCTCGGTAATATAGTCTTTATATCATTGCAAATGTACGCACATTGTCACACGCTGAGGCGGCCTGGCCTGACAATTGCCATACTGGAATCACGGTGGCGCAATGTGGATGGATGGGGTGCCTTGCGCCACGATTTGCGGGACTAGCAACGGTAATTGCTGCGCGCATTGCAACGATGATGCTCAATGTGTGCTGTTTGGGCAAGCCGAAAAAACGGCCTGTATTTTTTTGGCAACATTGCCTTGCAAGTCAGTCAACCCCGCGCGCGTAGCGGATCGAGCAGATGGCGCAGGGCGTTATGGTCGAGTTCATACATCAGGGCCAGCAAACCGCCCAGTTCGCCGGCCGGGAAGCCGGCGCGCGCCATCCAGCCCAGGTAGTGGCCGGGCAGGTCGGCCAGCAGCCGCCCCTTGTATTTACCGTAGGGCATTTCGCGACGGACCAGCAGGGCGAGTTTTTCCGATTCCATGGCATGCAATATAAAGGAAAAAGCGCGGACCAGGCGTGAAATAGCCGCCGCGGCGGGGCGGCCGGCGCGTGCCGCCCTGGCGGGTGTATATTGCGGGGAACGGCCAGCGCAGCCCGCGGGGGCGGCCGAGCCGCCCCCGCTAGCCAGTCGCTTGCTTTTTGGATTACATTGTCACGCTTTACACAGATCAGGAGTACCGATGTCTTTTTCACCCCTATCGTATGCGCGCCGCGGCTTCGCCTTTTGCTGGCGCGTGCTGGACGCCGGCCGTCGCACGGTATTGAACCTGCTGTTCCTGGCGCTGCTGATCGCCCTCGTCTACGGCCTGTTTGGCGGCGGCATCAAGCCGCTGTCGCCCAAGACCACGCTGGTGCTGGACCTGAAGGGGACGCTGGTCGAGCAGAACAGCGGCGGCGCGCGCGAAGCGCTGCTGACCAGCGTACGGGGCGGCGAGGCACGCAAGATGGTGCAGCTGCGCGACGTGCTGGCCGTGCTGGACGCGGCCGCCAAGGACCCCAACATCGGCGCGGCCGTGCTGCTGGCCGACGAGCTGCAGGGCGGCGGCCAGGCCATGCTGCGCGAAGTGGCGGCCGGGCTGGACCGTTTCAAGGCCAGCGGCAAACCGGTGGTGGCGTGGGGCGCCAGCTATGACCAGAGCCAGTACCTGCTGGCCGCGCACGCGAGCGAAGTCTATCTGCACCCGATGGGGATGGTGATGCTGGAAGGCTTTGGCCGCTACCGCAATTACTACCGCGACGCGCTCGACAAGCTGGGCGTGACGGTCAACCTGCTGCGCGTGGGTACCTACAAGAGCTTCGGCGAGCCGTTCATCGCCAACGGTCCGTCGCAGGCGGCCAGCGAGGCCGACGCCTACCTCAACAACGGCCTGTGGAATGCCTACACGGGCGAAGTGGAGCGGGCCCGCAAGCTGCCCCAGGGTGCTGTCATGAAAACCATCAACGACCTGCCGGCCAAGGCGGCGGCCGTCAATGGCGACCTGGCCAAGCTGTCGCTGGCGGCCAAATGGGTCGATGGCCTGAAGACGCGCGACCAGATCCGCCAGCTGATGGTGGAGCGGGGCGTCCCCGACGGCAAGAGCTTCCGCCAGATCGCCTACGACGAGTACCTGGCCCGCCTGCATCCCAAGCTGACGGGCGACGCCATCGGGGTGGTGATTGCGGCCGGCGAGATCAGCGACGGCACGGCCGGTCCCGGCGCCATCGGCGGCGATTCGACTTCCAAATTGATCCGCATGGCGCGCGAGGACGACAAGATCAAGGCCGTGGTGCTGCGCGTCGATTCGCCCGGCGGCAGCGCGTTCGCCTCGGAGCTGATCCGGCGCGAGCTGGAACTGACGCGCGCGGCCGGCAAGCCGGTGGTGGTATCGATGGGTAACGTGGCCGCTTCGGGCGGTTACTGGATTTCCATGTCGTCCGACGAAGTGATCGCCGACCCGAGCACCATCACCGGTTCGATCGGCGTGTTCGCCATCTTGCCGACGGCGGAAAAAGTGATCGACAAGCTGGGCATCCACACGGCCGGCGCGCCCACCACCTGGCTGGGCGACGCGGGCAATCCGCTGCGTCCGCTCGACCCGCGCTTTGGCCAGGTGATCCAGAGCAGCATCAACCACATCTACGGCGAATTCACGGCCAAGGCGGCGCAGGCGCGCAAGACGACGCCCGAGAAAATCGACGCCGTGGCCCAGGGCCGCGTGTGGACCGGCCAGCAGGCCAAGGACCGGGGCCTGGTCGATACGCTGGGCAGCTACAACGACGCCATCAAGTCGGCGGCCCGCCGCGCCAAGCTGGGCGACGACTACCGCATCACCTACATCGAGCGCGAGACCAGCAAGTTCGACCGGCTGCTCGAGATGTTCGGCGGCTCCGTGGCCCAGGCCGTGGGCGCACAGGTCAAGCTGGGCCTGACGACGACGGGCTTGCCGCCGGGGGCGGCGAGCGACATCGCCCATGACCTGGGCTGGCTGAACGAAGTCAGTGCCGGCCACAAGCCGTTCATGGCCATCACGCACTGCCTGTGCGAATCGCCCTGAGGTAGCCGTCAGTCCGGCAGCGGCAGCAGCGGCAGGGTGACGGCAAAGCGGCTGCGGCCGTCGGGCATGGTGGCGCAGCGGGCGTCGCCGCCGTGGCGGCGGGCGATCTGGCGCACCAGTGCCAGTCCCAGTCCGGCGCCGCCGTTGTCGCGCGTGCCGGCGCGGCGGTAGAACGGCTCGAACACGCGCTCGAATTCGGCCACCGGGATGCCGGGGCCGCTGTCCCATACGCTCAGCGTGACGATGGGCGCCTCGGCCTCGTCATGGCGCTCGATGCGCACGTGGGCCGGCGGTACGCCGTGCCGGTGCGCGTTCTCCAGCAGGTTGCGCAACAGGCGGCGCAGCAGGCGCGGGTCGCCTTGCACGGTGGCGCTGGCGCCGTTCAGCACGGCGCCGTCGTAATGGGCGCATTCCTCCGCGGCCAGCGCCAGCAAGTCCACTTCCTCCACCGCCATGGCGTCGTCGATGGCGCCCAGCCGGCTGGCCAGCAGGATTTCGTCCAGCAGGTGATCCAGTTCCCCGATGTCCTGTTCCAGCCCCGCGCGGCGCTTGGGATCGGCCGTTTCCTTCATCAGCTCCAGCGCCAGGCGGATGCGCGCCAGCGGCGTGCGCAGTTCGTGCGAGGCGTTGGCCAGCAGCGTTTTGTGGGCGCCCACCAGCTGTTCGATCTGGTCGGCGGCGCGGTTGAAGCTGCGCGCCAGCTGCGCGACCTCGTCCTTGCCTTCCACCTGGACCCGGGCCGACAGGTCGCCCGCGCCCAGCGATTCCACGCCCGTTTGCAACCGTTCCAGCCGGCGCGTGAGCTGGCGCACGACGGGGTAGGCGGCCACCGCCACGCCCAGCACCAGCAACAGCAGCATGGCATGCAGCACCTGGCGCGCGCTGGTAAAGCCCAGCGGCCGGCTCGAGAGCAGCTGGCGGCCGTCCGGCAGGCGCACGTAGGAGGCGCGCGGCGGCGCCGTCATGGTGCGCAGCCGCCATTCCGGCTTGGCCAGCGGCGGGCCGACGGTGGCCAGCGCGGTCCAGTCGGCGCCGTACAGGGTCATGCGGGCGTTGATGCCGCTGGCCATGCGCTCGAGCGCGGCCTGCTGCTGTGCGGGCGGCGCGCCGGCCGGGGCCAGCGTGTTCTGCACCAGCCGGGCCAGCGTGGCGTCGGCCCGTTCCATGGGCCCGCCGCTGCGGTGCCACAGCAGCGAGACGGCCAGCGCGAACAGCATCAGGCTGGCCAGCAGGGCGACGTAGAAGCGGAAGTAGAGGCGCGACATCAGTCCTGCGCCCGCGCGAACAGGTAGCCGGCGCCGCGCACGGTGATGATGCGGCGCGGCTTTTTCGGATCGTCTTCGACGGCGGCGCGGATGCGCGACATGTGGACGTCGATCGAGCGGTCGAACGCTTCGATCTGTTCGCCCTTGACCAGTTCCATCAGCGTGTCGCGCGACAGCACGCGGCCCGCATGCTGGGCCAGCGCCAGCAGCAGGTCGAACTGGTAGGAGGTCAGCTCGCAGGGCGCACCGTCCACGCTGGCGCTGTGGCCGTCCGGGTCGATCTCGAGCCGGCCGAAACGCAGCGCGGGCGCGCCATCGCGCTTGCCGTCCACGCGCCGGCGCAGGATGGCGCGCAGGCGCGCCAGCAGTTCGCGCGGCTCGAACGGCTTGGGCAGGTAGTCGTCGGCGCCGATCTCCAGGCCGACGATGCGGTCCACCGCGTCGCCGCGCGCCGTCAGCATCAACACCGGGACGTCGGAATGGGTGCGCAGCTGGCGGCAGACGTCCAGGCCGTCCATGTCGGGCAGCATCAGGTCCAGCACCACGGCGTCGGCCGGGGTGGCGGAAAGCTGCGCCAGCGCGTCGGCGCCGGTGGCGGCGGCATGCACGCGAAAGCCCGCCTGGCCCAGGTACTCGGTGAGCATCTCGGCCAGGCGGGGATCGTCTTCAACGAGGAGGATACAGTCGGCCATGTGGTTCATTCTACGGAGTGGCGGGGGCCTTCACAAGCCGCCGCGCGTCCAGGCGGTTCGCTCGGGAGGACTTAGCCCTGGTGGTGACCGCGGTGGCCATGCAGCCGCGACAGGTGGTCGGCCAGCTTCTGGCGCTGGGCCGGAGTCAGCTGGTCGCCCACGTCGGCAATCAGTTGCACCAGCCGCTTGGAGGCCTGGTCGGCCAGCTGCATGTTCTGGGCGCGTGCCGCTTCCAGCGCGGCGCGGTCGATGGTGGGCGCCGTCAGCATCTGCAGCGCCGCCGCGTGGGCCTTGTGCAGCTGCTCGTGCATGGGCATCAGGTCTTGCATGGCCTGGCGCACCAGCGGCTCGATCTGCGCCTTTTGGGCATCGGTGGCGTCGATTTCCACGTACATGTGCTTGAGCATGCGGTCGACGTGGGCGGTGGCGTCGATGGCGCTGTGCGGGCCGGCGCTGTTCAGGTGACGTTCGACGGCGAAGGCGCCGGCACCCACGGCCAGGGCGCTGCCCAGCAGGAAGGCGGCAATGGTGTTGCGATTGAAGATGCTCATGTTCAGTCCTTGGTTGGTTGGAGGAAACTACGGGAACCAGTATGGAAGGGCGCCGTAACGGGGCCATGTCGCGCAGGTAAAGTTTTGTAAAGCCGCATTTGTAGCAAGTTTGTAAATTGGGCACAGAATGGCGATGGGCGCCCGTAAAATGGCACGCATCCGACAGCACCATTCCGCCCCGGCGGGGCCAAGACGAGGAAACACCATGAATACGCAAGCGACACCGGAACGTTACGCAACCCCACCCCGGCGCAGCGGGCGCGCCAGGCTGGCCGGTGGTGTGATCGCGGTTGCGGTGATGGCGGCGCTGGGCGGGCTGGCGTGGTATCTGACCCATCCCGCCGGCGGTGCGGGCGGTGCGGCCGGCATGGCCGGCGGCCCCGGTGGACCGGGTGGCGCTGGCGGACCGGGAGGTCCAGGTGGACCGGGCGGCCCCGGTGGTCCCGGCGGCCGGCGCGGCGGCCCGGCCACCACGGTCGGCGTCGCCACGGCCGAAAAAGCCGATGTGCCGGTGACGCTCGACGCGCTGGGCACCGTGACGGCGGCGGCCACCACCACCGTGCGGGCGCAGGTGTCGGGCATCCTGCAGCAGGTGCTGTTCAAGGAAGGGCAGATGGTCAAGGCCGGCCAGGTGCTGGCCCAGATCGACCCGCGCCAGTTCGAGATGGCGTTGCTGCAGGCGAGCGGCCAGCGCCAGCGCGACGAGGCCCAGCTGGAAAACGCCAAGCTGACGCTGGAACGCTACCGCACGCTGCTGGGCCAGGACTCGATCGCGCGCCAGGATGTGGATACGCAGGCCGCGCTGGTCAAGCAGCTGCAAGGCACGGTGATGACGGACCGCGCGGCCGAAGGCATGGCGCGCCTGAACCTGGGCTACACCAAGGTGGTGGCGCCCATCGGCGGCCGGGTGGGTCTGCGGGCGGTGGACGTGGGCAACCTGGTCGGCTCCGGCGACGCGGGCGGCATCGCCGTCATCACCCAGCTCTCGCCGATCGACGTGACTTTTACCGTGCCGCAGGACCAGGCGCCGGACGTGCTGACGCGCGCGGGCGAGGGCGGCGCGTTGCCGGCCACCGCCTTCGACCGCACCCGCACCACGGCGCTGGCGGAGGGCCGCTTTGCGGCGCTCGACAACCAGGTCGACACCCAGACCGGCACCGTCAAGGCCAAGGCACGCTTCGCCAACGACAAGATGGCGCTGTTCCCCAGCCAGTTCGTCAACCTGCGGCTGGAACTGCGCACCATCAAGGATGCGGTGATGGTGCCGGTGACGGCGCTGCGCCATGGCGCCAGCGGCGATTTCGTGTACGTGCTCAACGCCGACCGCACCGTGTCGCTGCGGCCTGTCACGCGCGGCCAGGCGACGACCGACAAGGTGCAGATGAAGACGGGCCTGCAGGCCGGCGAGCAGGTCATCACGGAAGGTGCCGACCGGCTGAAGGATGGTGCCCGAGTGGTGCTGGCGGGCGACAAGCCCGGTGCTGGCGCCGGCGGCGGCCGGCGTGGCGGCCATCGCGGCGGCGCGGGGGCAGGTGCGGGCGCAAACGCTGGTGCGGCTCCCGATGGCGGCGCAGGCTCCGGTGCCGGCATGGGCGGACGCGCGCACGCGGGCGGACGCTCCGGTGACGGCGCTGGCGCAGGGGCCAGTGTAGGCGCCAGTGGCGGCTCGGAAGCGCAACGCCCACCGCGCGGGAGCGCGCAATGACGATGGCGCGCCCCAGGCTGGACGCCGCCCGCACGGAGACGTTGCCATGAGTCCGTCCGCACCGTTCATCCAGCGCCCGGTGGCCACCTCGCTGCTGATGCTGGCCATCGTGCTGGCGGGCCTGGTCGGCTTCAAGTTCCTGCCGCTGTCGGCGCTGCCGCAGGTCGACTTCCCCACGATCCAGGTGCAGACGCTGTACCCCGGCGGCAGCCCCGAAGTGATGGGCCAGACCGTGACGGCGCCGCTGGAGCGCCAGTTCGGCCAGATGGCCGGGCTGCAGCGCATGAGTTCCACCAGCGCCGCCGGCGTGTCCCTCATCACGCTGCAATTCTCGCTGGGCCAGACGCTGGACGTGGCCGAGCAGGAAGTGCAGGCCGCCATCAACGCCGGCGCCTCGCTGCTGCCGACCGATCTGCCCGCGCCGCCCGTGTACGCCAAGGTCAACCCGGCCGATGCGCCGGTGCTGACGCTGGCCATCACTTCCGACACCATGCCGCTGACGCAGGTGCAGAACATCGTCAACACCCGCCTGGCGCTGAAGATCAGCCAGGTCAGCGGCGTGGGCCTGGTCACGCTGAGCGGCGGCCAGCGGCCGGCCGTGCGCATCCAGGCCGACACCCAGGCCCTCGCGTCCTACGGCCTGGGGCTGGACACGCTGCGCAGCGCCATCACCAGCGCCAACGCCAACAGCGCCAAGGGCAGCTTCGACGGCCCGACCCGCTCCTTCACCATCAACGCCAACGACCAGCTGCTGGCCGCCGACGACTACCGCAAGCTGATCGTGGCCTACCGCAACGGCGCGCCCGTGCGGCTGGACGACGTGGCCCAGGTGGTCGACAGCGCGGAGAACGTCAAGCTGGGCGCCTGGTCCGGCCTGCGGCCGGCCATCATCCTCAACGTGCAGCGCCAGCCCGGCGCCAACGTGATCGCCACCGTGGACGCCATCAAGAGCCGCCTGCCGGAACTGACGGCCGGCCTGCCCGGCGCGCTGCGGGTGGACGTGCTGAACGACCGCACCACGGGCATCCGCGCTTCGGTCGAGCATGTGGAGACGGAACTGATGCTGGCCGTGGTGCTGGTGGTGCTGGTCATCTTCGGCTTCCTGCACAGCGTGCGGGCCACCGTGATCGCCAGCCTGGCCGTGCCCATCTCGCTGATCGGCACCTTCGGCGTCATGTATTTGCTCGGCTACAGCCTGAACAACCTGTCGCTGATGGCGCTGACCATCGCCACCGGCTTCGTGGTGGACGACGCCATCGTCATGATCGAGAACATTGCCCGCTACATCGAGCAGGGCGAGGAACCGATGGCGGCCGCGCTCAAGGGCGCCACCCAGATCGGCTTCACCATCATTTCGCTGACGGTGTCGCTGATCGCCGTGCTGATCCCGCTGCTGTTCATGGGCGACGTGGTGGGGCGGCTGTTCCGCGAGTTCGCCGTCACGCTGGCCATCACTATCCTGATTTCGGCCGTGGTGTCGCTGACGCTGGTGCCCATGATGTCGGGCCGCTGGCTGCGCAGCCACGCGGACGAGCATCCGGGCGCGCTGGCCCGCCACACCCAGGCCTTTTTTGACCAGGTGATCGCGCACTACGACCGCGCCCTGCAATGGGTGCTCGAACGCCAGGGCATGACGCTGCTGGTGGCGCTGGCCACGCTGCTGCTGACGGTGGCCATGTACATCTTCATTCCCAAGGGCCTGTTCCCGACCCAGGACACGGGCCAGCTGCAAGCCCGGGTGGAGACGGCGCAGGCCGTGTCCTACGAGCGCATGGCCGCACTGCAGCAGGCCGCGGCGCGCGCCATCCTGGCCGACCCCGACGTGGCGTCGCTCAGTTCCCTGGTCGGGGTGGACGCGGCCAACAACACCATGCTGCACACGGGCCGCATGCTGATCAACCTGAAGCGCCAGCGCACTTCCACCCAGGACGCCACCATGGCGCGCCTGCGCCAGCGCGCCAGCGCGGTGGCCGGCGTCACGCTGTACCTGCAGCCGACCCAGGACCTGACCATCGACGCCGAGACGGGGCCGACCCAGTACCGCGTGTCGCTGGAAGGGGCCGATTACGCCACCGTCAATACCTGGGCCGCGCGCCTGGCGCAGCAGATGCGCACCAAGGCGCGGCTGCGCAACGTGGTGTCGGACGCGGGCGCCACCGGCAACGCGGCCTACATCAGCATCGACCGCGACAGCGCCTCGCGGCTGGGCATCACGGCCGCCGCCATCGACGACGCGCTCTACAGCGCCTTCGGCCAGCGCATCGTCTCGACCATCTTCGCCCAGACCGACCAGTACCGGGTGATCCTGGAAGCGCGGCCCGATACGCTGACCACGCCCGAATCGCTGGGCAACCTGCAGCTGCGTACCAGCTCCGGCAAGGCCACGCCGCTGTCGGCCGTGGCCACCGTCAGCGAGCGCCCGGCACCGCTGCAGATCACGCACGTGGCCCAGTATCCGGCCACCACGCTGGGCTTCGACACGGCCGACGGCGTCGCGCTGGGCAACGCGGTGGATGCCGTGCGCGAGGCATCGGAAGAGATCAAGCTGCCGCCGTCCGTGTCGCTCACCTTCCTGGGGGCGGCCGGTGCCTACCAGAATTCGCTGTCCAACCAGCTGTGGCTGATCCTGGCGGCCGTGATCTGCGTCTACATCGTGCTCGGTGTGCTGTACGAGAGCTATATCCATCCGCTCACCATCCTGTCCACCTTGCCCTCGGCCGGGGTGGGCGCCTTGCTGGCGCTGGCCGTCAGCGGCCAGGACCTGGGCGTGATCGGCATCATCGGCATCATCCTGCTGATCGGTATCGTCAAGAAGAACGCCATCATGATGATCGACTTCGCCATCGAGGCCGAACGGGAGGAGGGCAAGTCGGCGCGGGAAGCGATCCACCAGGCGGCGCTGCTGCGCTTCCGCCCCATCCTGATGACGACGCTGGCGGCCCTGTTCGCGGCCGTGCCGCTGATGCTGGGCTGGGGCGAGGGCGCCGAACTGCGCCGGCCGCTGGGCCTGTCCATTTTCGGCGGCCTGATCGTGAGCCAGATGCTCACGCTGTTCACCACGCCGGTGATCTACCTGGGCTTTGACGCGCTGGCGCAGCGCTGGCGGCGCCGTGGCGGCGCGGGCAAGAACGCCGGCCGCGTGGACGGCGCGGACGGGGTGGCGCCGTGAACCTGTCGGAGCCGTTCGTCCGCCGTCCCATCGGCACGGTGCTGCTGACCATCGGCATCGCGCTGGCCGGCATCGCCGCCTTCTTCGGGCTGCCGGTGTCGCCGCTGCCGCAGGTGGATTTTCCGGCCATTTCCGTCACGGCCACGCTGCCGGGCGCCAGTCCGGAAACCATGGCCAGCAACGTGGCCACCCCGCTGGAACGGCGGCTGGGCGTGATCGCCGGCGTCAACGAGGTCACCTCCAGCTCCGGCGCCGGCCAGACCCGGGTCAACCTGCAGTTCGACCTGAACCGCAAGATCGATTCGGCCGCGCGCGAGGTGCAGGCGGCCATCAACGCGTCGCGCGTGGACCTGCCGGCCACGCTGCGCAGCAATCCCACCTACCGCAAGGTCAACCCGTCCGACGCACCGGTGCTGATCCTGGCCCTGACTTCGCCCACCCGCACACCGGGCCAGATCTACGAAGCCGTCTCCAACCTGGTGCAGCAGAAGCTGGCGCAGGTGCAGGGCGTGGGCGACGTGGAAATCGGCGGCGGCTCGCTGCCGGCGGTGCGGGTGGAGCTGCTGCCGTATGCGCTTAACCGCTACGGCGTGTCGACCGAGGATGTGCGGGCCGCCATCCAGGCCACCAATGCCAACCGGCCCAAGGGCGCCATCGAGGGCGAAGGCCGCCATTTGCAGCTCTATTCCGCGCCCAACGGCGCCAGGGGCGGGCGCAGCGCCGCCGACTACCGCACGCTGGTGGTGGCATGGCGCAACGGCTCGGCCATCCGCCTGCAGGACGTGGCGGAGGTGATCGACGGCACCGAGAACAACAACACGCTGGGCCTGTTCAACGGCGATCCGGCTGTCATCGTGCTCATTACCCGCCAGCCCGGCGCCAACGTGATCGAAACCGTGGACAGCGTGCGCGCCTTGCTGCCGCAACTGCAGGCGCAGCTGCCGCAGGACGTCAAGCTGCAGGTGGCGTCGGACCGCACCAACTCCATCCGCGCCTCGCTCAAGGAAATCGAGATCACGCTGCTGATTTCCATCGTGCTGGTGGTGCTGGTGGTGAGCGCCTTCCTGCGCAGTGCGCGCGCCACCATCGTGCCGGCCGTGGCCACCATCGTGTCGCTGCTGGGCACCTTCGGCGTCATGTATTTGATGGGCTTCAGCCTCAATAACCTGAGCCTGATGGCGCTGACGGTGGCCACCGGCTTCGTGGTGGACGACGCCATCGTGGTGCTGGAGAATACGTCGCGCCATATCGAGGCGGGCATGGACCGCTTCCGCGCAGCGCTGCTGGGCGCGCGCGAGGTGGGCTTTACCGTGCTGTCGATCAGCCTGTCGCTGGTGGCCGTGTTCATTCCGCTGCTGTTCATGGGCGGGCAGGTGGGGCGGCTGTTCCGCGAGTTCGCCGTCACGCTGTCGGTGGCGGTGCTCATCTCGCTGGTGATCTCGCTCACCACCACGCCCATGATGTGCGCCTGGCTGCTCAAACCGGGCGCCCGGCACCGGCCACCGGGCCGTCTGGCGCGCTGGGCGGAACGGGGCTACGACTGGATGCACCGCATGTATGCCCATTCGCTGGACTGGGCGCTGTCCAGTTTGTGGCTGGTGATGCTGATCCTGGTGTTCGTGGTCGGCCTGAACGTCTACCTGTTCCGGGCCGCGCCCAAGGGCTTTTTCCCGCAGCAGGACTCGGGCCAGATCAGCGGCGGCATCCGCGCCGACCAGAGCATTTCGTTCCAGGCCATGCAGCAGAAGCTGCGCCAGCTGGTCAACGTCATCAAGCGCGATCCGGCCGTCGATACGGTGGTCGGCTTCACGGGCGGCTCGCGCGCAGGGGGCGGTTTCATGTTCATCACGCTCAAGCCGCCGTCGCAGCGCCACGAGGCGGGGCAGGCCGTGATGGCGCGGCTGCGCCCGCAGCTGGCCCGCATCAGTGGCGTATCGCTGTTCCTCAACCCGGTTCAGGACTTGCGCATGGGTGGGCGGCAGTCCAATTCCACCTACCAGTACACGCTCAAGAGCGACGATCGCGCCGCGCTGAAGGTGTGGGCAGCGCGGCTGGCGGACGCCATGAAGAGCCAGAAGGCCTTGATCGATGTGGACACGGACCAGGCGGACAACGGCGTGGAAACCTTCGTCAGCATCGACAAGGACAGCGCCGCCAAAATGGGCATGACGGTGCGCGACGTGGACAATGCGCTCTACAACGGCTTTGGGCAGCGCCAGGTTTCCACCATTTACGACGAACTCAATCAATACCACGTCATCATGGAGGTGGCGCCCCGCTATGCCCAGAGCCCGGAGGCGCTGCGCGACGTGTACGTGCCGGGCAAGGGTGTCGGCAACGCCACGGCTACCGGCGCCGGCAACGCCGGCAACGCCAGCAACGCCAGCAACAACAGCGGCACCGCGCGCGACGCGGCCACGGGCGCGGCGCTCAATACGGCGGCCAACGTCATGGTGCCGCTGGCGGCCATCGCGCAGTTTTCCGAACGCTCCGCGCCCACTTCGGTGGAGCACCAGGACGGCGAGCTGGCCACCACCGTGTCGTTCAACCTGGCCGACGGCTACAGCCTGGGCGACGGGCAGGAGGCCGTCAAGCAGGCCGAGGCCGACATCGCCATGCCGGCCAATGTGCGCGGCAGCTTCCAGGGCACGGCCCGCAGCGCCGACGAGAGCAGCCGCCAGCAACCGTTGCTGATCCTGGCGGCCATCGTCGTGATCTACATCGTGCTGGGCATCCTGTACGAAAGCCTGGTGCATCCGATCACCGTGCTGTCCACGTTGCCGTCGGCCGGGGTGGGCGCCGTGCTGGCGCTGCTGATGTTCAGGATGGAGTTTTCCATCATCGCCCTGATCGGCGTGTTCCTGCTGATCGGCATCGTCAAGAAGAACGCCATCCTCATCATCGACTTCGCGCTGGAGGCCGAGCGTGGCCGGGGGCTGGACGCGGTGCAGGCCGTGCGCGAAGCCTGCCTGCTGCGCTTCCGCCCCATCCTGATGACGACCCTGGCCGCCGCCCTGGGCGCGCTGCCGCTGGCCATCGGCTTCGGCGAAGGCTCGGAGCTACGCCAGCCGCTGGGCATCGCCATCATCGGCGGCCTGGTCGCCAGTCAGCTGATGACGTTGCTGACCACGCCGGTGGTCTACATCCTGCTCGACAAGCTGCGCCGGCGCAGCCCATCCGAACAACATTTGAGCCGTCTCCACGGCGAGCAGGCAACTGCGTCGCCGAACTCACCATGAAACCGAAGCTGATTAACCGCGCTCCCATGCGCCTGGCCGTCATGGCCTTTGCGGCCAGCGTGGCCAGCGGCTGCGCCGTCGCTCCCGCCTACCATGTGCCCGCCGTGGCGCAGCCCGACGCCTACAAGGAGGCGCAAGGCTGGCAGCCGGCCGCGCCGGCCGACGCGCTGGAGCGTGGCCCGTGGTGGACGCTGTTCGGCGACCCCGTGCTCAATGAACTGGCCGCCGCCGTCGAGGTGTCGAACCAGAACGTGGCCGCCGCCGCGGCAGCCTACGCCCAGGCGCGCGCGCTGGTGAGCGAGCAGCGCGCCGCGCTGTTCCCCGTGGTGGACCTGAACGGCGGCGCCGTCCGCTCCGGTGGCGGGGGCGACACGCGCAGCGCCAGCCAGTACCGCATGAACATCGGCGGCAGCTGGGAGCCGGACGTGTGGGGCAAGCTGCGCGCCGGCACCGACAGCGCCGGCGCTGCCGCCCAGGCCAGCGCGGCGGACCTGGCGGCGGCCCGCCTGTCGGCCCAGGGCGAACTGGCGGCCGACTATTTCGCGCTGCGCCAGGCCGACGCGCAAAAGACACTGCTGGACGCCACCGTGGAAGGCTACCAGCGCCTGCTGACGATCACCACCAACCGCTTCAACGCCGGCCTGGCCGCCCGGTCGGACGTGCTGCAGGCGCAGACCCAGCTGGCCAGCGCCCGCATCGACCAGAGCACGGTGGTGCGCCAGCGTGCCCAGTTTGAACATGCCATCGCCGTCCTGGTGGGCCAGCCGGCCGGCGCCTTCACGCTGGCGCCGGCGCCGTGGAGCACAACCGTGCCGGAGATCCCGGCCGGCGTGCCGTCCACGCTGCTGCAGCGCCGGCCCGACATCGCCGCCGCCGAGCGCCGGGTGGCCGCCGCCAACGCGCAGATCGGCATCGCCCGCGCCGCCTATTTTCCCAGCCTGAACCTGACGGCGTCATACGGCGTGGGCGCCGGCCAGGCGGCGGGCCTGTTCAATGCGTCCAACAGCCTGTGGTCGCTGGGCCTGTCGGCGGCCGAAAACCTGTTCAACGCGGGCGCCACGGCGGCCCGCGTCGGCGGCGCCGAGGCGGGGCGCGACGCGGCCATCGCCCACTACCGCCAGACCGTGCTGGCCGCCTTTGCCGATGTGGAGAACCAGCTGGCGGCCAGCCGCACGCTGGCCAGCCAGCAGGAACTGCGGCGCGCCGCGTCCGAGGCGGCCGACCAGGTCGAGGCGCAGATGCTGAACCGCTACCGCGCCGGACAAGTCGCTTACACGGAGGTAGTGACTGCCCAGAACACGGCGCTGGCCGCCCGCCGCGCCCTGGTGCAGGCCCAGGCCGACCGCCAGAGCACGGCCGTGGCCCTGATCCAGGCGTTGGGCGGCGGCTGGCGCCCGCCGCAGTAATCGGGCCCCGCCAAGGGTCGCTTGGCGTTTGGGGTGGGCCTTTGTATAATCGGCTGGCAAGATGACCAGAAATATAACGCCCGTCCGGCGTCTACCGCCCGGCGGTCCACTTCCAGCCTATCGCATGCCACGATGACCAAGCACGCCACCGCGCCATCTTCCGCCCCATCCGGGTCCGCCCCGGCGGACGATGCCGTGCCGGTGGTGGCCATAGGCGCCTCGGCCGGCGGGCTGGAGCCGATCAGCGATTTCCTGGCCAGCGTGCCGGCCAACAGCGGCCTGGCCTACGTCGTCATCCAGCACCTGGACCCCGAGCACAAGGGCATGCTGCCCGAGCTGCTGCAACGCGTGACGCCGATGCGGGTGCGCGAAATCACGGACCGCATGGCGCTCGAAGCCGATTGCGTCTACGTGATCCCGCCCAATCGCGACCTGGGTCTGGCCGGCAACGCGCTGACCCTGCTGCCCCCGGCCGCCCCGCGCGGCCAGCGGCTGCCGATCGATTCCTTCTTCGCCGCGCTGGCCGACGGCTGCGGCGACCGCGCCATCGGCATCGTCCTGTCGGGTATGGGCGGCGACGGCACGCGCGGCCTGCAGGCCATCAAGGTGCAGGGCGGCCTGACGCTGGTGCAAACCCCCTCGTCGGCCAGGTTCGATCCCATGCCGCAGAGCGCCATCGACGCTGGCGCGGCCGACATCGTGGCGCTGCCGGGCGATATGCCGGCCCTGATCCTGGCCCACTGGCGCCGCCCCGCGCTCATGCTCGACGCAGTAGGCGCCGGCCAGCGCAACGCCATGCACGAGTTGTACCAACTGCTGCAGCAGCAAATGGGCGCCGATTTTTCCGACTACAAGCTCAATACCGTGTTGCGCCGCATCGAGCGCCGCATGAAGTTGCGCCAGTTCCGCAGCATGGAACAGTATGTCGACTATCTGCACGACAATCCGCAGGAGGTGGAGCTGCTGTTCAAGGAGCTGCTGATCGGGGTGACCCAGTTCTTCCGCGACGCCAAGGTGTGGGACTACCTGGCCCAGACGGCGCTGCCGGAACTGCTGGCGGCCCATCCCGAGGGACTGGCGCTGAAGGCGTGGGTGCCGGCCTGCTCCACGGGCGAGGAGGCGTATTCGCTGGCCATCGTGTTTTCCGAAGTGGTGGAGCGCCTGGCGCCCACGGCCAGCTACACGCTGCAGATCTTCGCCACCGACCTCGATCCGGACGCGATCGACCGCGGGCGCCAGGGCCACTTCGGGCGCAGTATCGAGGCCGACGTGTCGCCGCAGCGGCTGCAGCGCTATTTCGTGGCCGACGAGCAGGGCTACCGCATCCGCAAGGAACTACGCAACAGCATCATCTTCGCCCAGCAGAATATCATTTCCGATCCGCCGTTCAGCAAGCTCGATATCCTGTGCTGCCGCAACCTGCTGATCTACTTTAACGTCAAACTGCAGGAGCAGCTCATTCCGCTGTTCCACTACGCCCTCAAGCGCGACGGCCTGCTGATACTGGGCAGCGCCGACACGCCGGGCCGCTTTACCGACCTGTTCGCGGCCGTGCCGGGGTCGGGACGCATCTACCGCCGGCTGGACGGCGCCGACCAGCGCGTGACCCACTATTTTCCCACCCGGGCCGGCAACACGGCCCCACCACCTGCGAGCGAAACGCGCACCCCATCCATGAGCGGCAATCTACAACACCAGGTGGAGCAGCATCTGCTCCGCAAGCATACGCCGGCGGCGGCGCTGCTCAATCCGCAGGGCGACATCCTGTACATCCATGGCCGCACCGGCGCCTTCCTGGAACCGGCCGCGGGCAAGGCCAACTGGAACATCCACGCCATGGCGCGCGAAGGACTGCGCTTCGAGCTGGCCGACCTGATCTCGCGCGCCGCGCGTGGCGGCGGCCTGATCGCCGTGCGCGGCCTGGTGCTCAAGGAAGGCGACACGCCGCCGCTGGCGGTGGACCTGACGGCCGAGGCCATGCCGGACGACGATCCGATGGCCGGCACGATACTGGTGACCTTTGCCACGGCGCCGCTGCCGCCGCAGCGCCGCCGCAGCCGTTCGTCCAACCCGCGGGTGCAGGAGCTGGAACAGCAGCTGATGCAGGCACGCATCGATATCCAGACCGTGCGCGACGAGATGCAAGCCTCGCGCGAGGAGCTCAAGTCGGCCAACGAGGAGCTGCAGTCGACCAACGAGGAACTGCAGTCGACCAACGAGGAGCTGACCACCTCCAAGGAGGAAATGCAGTCGCTCAACGAGGAGCTGTACACCGTCAACGCCGAGCTGCAGTCCAAGGTGGACGACCTGTCGATGGTCAACGGCGACATGAAGAACCTGCTCAACAGCACCGACATCGCCACCATCTTCCTCGACAATGAGTTGCGCATCCGGCGCTTCACCAACCAGGCCACGCAGATCTACAAGCTGATTTCGTCGGACCTGAACCGGCCGTTGGGCGACATCGTCAATGACCTCGACTATCCCGACCTGGAACTGCATGCGCGCGAAGTGCTGCGCACGCTGGTGTACTGCGAGCACCAGGTGCCCACCCGCAGCGGGCGCTGGTACACGGTGCGCATCATGCCCTACCGTACGGTGGACAACGTGATCGACGGCGTGGTGGTCACCTTCATCAACATCACGGAGGCCAAGCAGCTGGAAGCGCGGCTGCGCGCCGTGCAGGGCGGCGCGGTGCGCTCATGACCCGCCGCGCCGCGCCTGATCCGGCCGCCGCCGGCGCGCGGCGCGAGCAGCGCCCGGCGGGCACCTCCGCCATGCTGGACGAGAGCGGGGCCGACATGCGCCGCCAGCTGCATGAACTGCAGGTCAGCCAGATCGAGCTGGAGATGCAGAACGCGGCGCTGGCGGCCATGCGGCAGCAGCGCGACGCGGCCGAGGCCGATCTGGAACACTTCGCCACCCTGTACGACCAGGCGCCGGCCAGCTACCTGTCGGTGGGGCAGGACGGGCGCATCAGCCGCGCCAACCTGGCCGCGGCCAGCCTGCTGGGCCGCGCGCGGCCGCAGTTGCTGGGGCGTCCGTTCGAGCAGTTCGTGGCGCCGGACGCGCAGGCGGCGCTGCGCCGTTTCCTGGCCGGCGTGTTCGCCAGCGGCGCGCGCGGCGCGCTGGAGCTGCCCCTGTTCGGCGGCGACGGGGTGGACGATGGCTGCACCGTGCGCATCGAAGCCAATCTCGATCCGGCCGGACCGTCCTGCCGCATGGTGCTCACCGCCATGGGCGACCGGCATGCGCGCGAGGCGGCGCGGCGGCGCGCCTTCCTGGTGCTCGACAGCATAGAGGAGGGGGTGCTGGTGTGCGACAGCGCTCGCCGCATCGTGGCCGTCAATCCGGCCTTCACCCGCATCACCGGCTACCTGGCCGAGGAGGCGCTGGGGCGCGATCCGGCCTTTTTGGGCCAGCCCGGCGCCCATCCGGCCGGCTACCATACGGCGGCGCGCGAACAGCTGCTGGCAGGTGGCGTGTGGCAGGGCGAGGTGCACAACCTGCGCCGCGACGGCACAGCGTTTACGTCGCAGACGTCGATGACGGTGGTGCGCAGCGAGGACGGCAGCGTCGACTATTACATCGCCGTGTTTGCCGATATTTCCGAGCGCAAGCGCGCCGAACAGGCCTTGCTCGAGCTGTCGCGCGAGCTCGATGCGCGCGTGGTGGCGCGCACCGCCGAGCTGACGGCGGCCAACGTCATGCTGCGCCGCGAAGTGGCCGAACGCAAGCGCGCCGAGGCCGCCCTGCAGCAGTCGGGCGAGCAGCTGCGCCAGCTGGCCGGCCACCTGGCCACCATCAAGGAGCAGGAGCGCAAGCGTATCGCGCGCGAGATCCATGATGAGCTGGGCCAGAACCTGCTGGCGCTGCGGCTCGACATCGCCTCCCTGCGCACGCGCACGGAGGCGCGCCACCCGCGCCTGCGCCAGCGGGTGGACGCGGTGCTCGACAACGTGGACGCCACCATCCGCAGCGTGCGCGACATCATCAACGAGTTGCGCCCGGCCGTGCTGGACCTGGGCCTGCAGGCGGCGCTGGAGTGGCAGGCGGGCGAGTTCCGCAAGCGCAGCGGGCTGGCGTGCCGTTTGCTGCTGCCGCCCGAAGCTGTGGTGGATACCATCGATCCGGAGCTGGCCATCGTGCTGTTTCGCAGCCTGCAGGAATCGCTGACCAATGTGCTGCGCCACGCCGGCGCCACCGACGTCGAAGTGCGGCTGCTGGTCGAACCGGAGCGGGTCGAACTGCGCATCGCCGACAATGGCGTGGGCATCGCGCCGGCGCAACGGGTCAAGGCCGGCTCGTTCGGCCTGATCGGCATCGCCGAGCGGGTGGCGGCGCTGGGCGGGCGCTTCGAGGTGGAACGCTATGTGCCGGGGCAGGGCTGCGTGCTGACCTTGCGTTTCGAGCCGATCGCGGCGCGGCCCGGGAAAAACCATGTTCAGCCACGTGCAGAAGGCATATACTCCCGCTGAATTTACTTTCAGGGGGCAAATCTTGTTCAAAAAATTAGTATTCCCGGCCGTCCTGCTATGCGCAGGCGCGGCCCACGCCGACGAAGGACAATGGCAACCGCACCAGCTTCCGCAGCTGAAATCCGAACTGCAGCGCATCGGCATCGAGATCCCGGCCGACCAGCTGGCCGACCTGTCGCGCCATCCGATGAGCGCCATCGTCTCGCTGGGCGGCTGCTCGGCCTCGTTCGTGTCCGACGCGGGCCTGGTGGTCACCAACCACCACTGCGCCTACGGTGCGATCCAGCGCAATTCCACCCCTGAGCACAACTACATCGCCAACGGCTTCCTGGCCAGGACCCGCGCCGAGGAACTGGCCGGCGGCCCGAACACGCTGGTGTACGTGACCGACAAGGTGGAAAACGTCAGCGCGCGCGTGCTGGGCGCCGTCAAGCCGGCCATGACCGGGCGCCAGCGCCACGAGGCCGTGGAGGGCGCCATCAAGGCCCTGATCGCCGAATGCGAAACCGACAAGATGTACCGCTGCTCGGTGCCGGCCTTCCACCGCGGCCTGGAGTACTACCGCATTCGCCAGATGATGATACGCGACGTGCGCCTGGTGTACGCGCCGGCCGACATGATCGGCAATTTCGGCGGCGACGTCGACAATTACGAATGGCCGCGCCATGACGGCGACTATTCCTTCCTGCGCGCCTACGTGGGCAAGGATGGCCGTCCGGCCGATCCGTCGCCCGACAATGTGCCTTACCACTCGCAGGACTTCCTGGTGGTGTCGGCCGAAGGGCTGAAGAACGGCGATCCTATCCTGCTGGCCGGCTATCCGGGCCGCACCAGCCGCTACAAGCTGCCGTCCGAGATCCGCTACGCCCGCGACGCGGCCTATCCGGCCAAGGTGGCCGAGCTCCAGGCCGACCTGGACACGATCGCCGCCGCCACCAAGGGCAGCGCCGCCGACGAGGTGCGCTACGCCAGCGTGGCCAAGGGCCTCAACAACGTGATGAAGAAGACCCAGGGCTTGCTGGACGGCTTCGCCCGCAAGGACATCGCCGCCATCAAGGACGTGCAGGATGCCCAGTTCCGCGCCTGGTACGCGGCCCAGCCCAAGGTGTCGAAGACGCTGCTGGCCGAACTGGACGCGGTCATCGCGGCCGACATCGCCCTCAGCGACGAGGAATTCGGCATGAGTGTGGCCACCAACAGCGACCTGCTGAAGAGTGCACGCACGCTGCACCGGCTGGCGCTGGAAGGGCGCAAGCCCGATACCGCGCGCGAATCGGGCTACCAGCAGCGTGACCTGACCTTCATCAAGGCGCGCCTGACCCGCCTCGAGCAATCCTATGTGGGCGCCGTGGACCAGGCCCGCTACGTGGCGGCCCTGCAGCGCTACGCGCGCCTGCCGGCGTCCATGCATGCGCACGGCGTGGACGCGCTGCTGCCGGCCGTGGACGCGGTGCCGGTCCTGTACCAGCAATCGAAGCTGGGCGACACGGCGGCCCGCCTGGGCTGGCTGGGCAAGGACGCGGCGGCCATCGCCGCCTCGGACGACGCCTTCCTCAAGCTGGCCGTCAAGCTGAACGGCGTCATGACGGCGCTCGAGGAGCGCCGCAAGGAAGTGGACGGTAACCTGGAACGGGTGATCCCGCAGTACATGCAGGCCGTGATCGCGTGGAAGCAGTCGCAGGGCAAGCCGGTCTACCCGGACGCCAATTCCACCCTGCGCGTGACCTATGGCACGGTGGCGCCGTACTCGCCGCGCGACGGCGTGACCAAGGGACCGTTCACCACCATCGAGGGCATCGTCGAGAAGCACACGGGCAAGGAGCCGTTCAACGCGCCGGCCAAGCTGCTGGAGGCGATCAAGGCCAAGCGCTATGGCCAGTTCAAGGACCCGGTGCTGGGCACGGTGCCGGTCGATTTCCTCACCAGCGCCGATACCACGGGCGGCAATTCCGGTTCGGCCGTGATGAACCGGCACGGTGAACTGATCGGCCTGAACTTCGATTCGACCTATGAGTCCATCACCAAGGATTGGTATTTCGACCGCGATATCACGCGCGCCATCCACATGGATATCCGCTACATGCTGTGGGTGATGCAGGAAGTGGATCACGCCGACAACCTGCTGCAGGAAATGCACATCAAGTATCCCAAGCAGTAAGCGGCGGACGCCGGGGGCGCCGCGATGGCGCCGCCGGCCCTTTGTTTTCTTGGGGCGGGCCGCAATGGTCTATAATTTGGCCTCCTTTTTTCGCCTGCCTCCCTTCCTCCCGATGAACGATATCCTGGTCCTGCTGGGCTTTGTCACCACGCCGCTGGAGCTCATTTCCTTCATCCTGTCGGTGATCACGGTATGGCTCAACATTCGCCAGACCCACTGGGCCTGGCTGTTCTCCATCATCTCCTCGGCCACCTACGGCATGGTGTTCTTCGGCTCCAGCCTGTATGGCGACATGGGGCTGCAGCTGGTGTTCATCGCCGTGTCGGTGTGGGGCTGGTATCAGTGGCTGCATGGCGACGACAGCCATGCGCAGCTGCCCGTCACGCGCCTGGGCGCGCGCGGGCGCGCCGCCTGCGCGGTCGGCTGGCTGGCCGGCTTCGTGCTGCTGGCCTGGTTCCTGCACACCTATACCGACACCGACGTGCCGCGCGCGGACGGCTTCCTGACGGCCGGCAGCCTGGTGGGCCAGCTGCTGCTGTCGCGCAAAAAAGTCGAGAACTGGCACGTGTGGATCATTGTCGACGTGCTGTACGTGGCGCTCTACATCCACAAGCACCTGCTGCTGACGGCCGTGCTGTATGGCGCGTTCGTGGCGATGGCCGTCGTGGGCCTGCGCGCCTGGAGTCGCACCGCGGGCACGGACGGCGGGGCAGGCGGCGCGGACGGCAAAGGCAGCAAGGGCAGCAAGGGCAGCAAAGGCAGTGGCCATGGCCACGACGCTGCTCCACAGGGCGGCATGGTGTTCAAATGAGCGCCCCGGCCTGGCCGCTGCGTATCGCCATCCTGGGCACGGCCTCGTCCGGCAAGTCCACGCTGGCGGCCGCCCTGGCGCAGCGCCACGGCACGTTGTGGGTGCCAGAATACCTGCGCGAATTCGTCGATACGCAGGCGCGCGTGCCGGTGGCAGAGGACCAGTACCCCATCGCCCGCACCCAGCTCGAACGGGAGGATGCGGCCGCCGCCCACGCCCGCGCCTTGCTGTTCTGCGACACCACGCCGCTGATGACGGCCGTCTACAGCCGCCACTATTTCGGCGGCATCGATCCCCAGCTCGAGCAGCTGGTAGCGCAGCACCGCTACCACCGCACGCTGGTCACGGCGCCCGACATCCCCTGGGTGGCTGATGGCTTGCAGCGTGAATGCGAGCAGGTCAGCCGCATCGTCCACGGCCTGTTGCTGGAGGAACTGGCGCGCCGCGCCATTCCCTACGTGCTGGTGCAGGGTGGCCTGGAGCAGCGTATCGGACAGGTTGAAGAAGTGCTGCGGAGCTGACGCAACGCGATTTTTTCCGTTGCATTGGGGCGCGCGGCGCGCTAAATTGGGCCATTCCCACTCGCCAAGCACTGCCCGCCATGAAAAAACTCATCGCGCTTGCCACCCTGCTGCCCCTGCTGCCTGACCTCGCCCTGGCCGACACCGGCTACTACATGGTCACCGCCTACGATGTGGAAGGGCAGGCCTCCGTCGATTACAAGTACTGGAACGCCCATTACAACGGCCGCACCGTGGCCGCGCCCGAGATCGGCATCGGCTACGGCGTCACGTCGCGCTGGTACACGGAGCTGTACGGCACCTGGATCAAATTCAACGGCGGCGGCGCCGTGTTCAGCGAACTGGCGTGGCAAAACGACTACATGCTGACCCAGGGCCAGTATCCGTTCGACCTGGCCATCCACACCAAGCTCGAACGGCCGCGCGACCGCAGCGAAGGCTATGCGCTGGAGATCGGCCCCGTGCTGCAGACGGAGATCGGCCGCACCCAGTTCAACGCCAACGTGTTCTTCCAGCGCGACTACCGCACCGAGGACGGCGGGCCGATGGAGATGGCTTACCAGCTGCAGGTCAAGCATCGCTGGAAAAGCTGGTTCCAGCCCGGGTTGCAGGCGTTCGGCGAAGTGGGGAAGTGGAACGACTGGCTGCCGCTGAACCGGCAGTCGCACCGCGCCGGCCCGGCCATATTCGGCAGCCGCGACATCGGTGGCAAGGAGCTGAAATACGAGGCGGCCTATCTGGTCGGCCGCAACAACGGGCGCGCGGCGAAGAGCTTCACCATGCGCCTGCAGTATCTGTTCTGACGCGTTGGCGGACATTCGCAGGCCGGCCCGCGCAGGTGACAAGGGCTTACGTGCCCACGCCAAATTTGAACCCCTTTTCTCTGAAGAGCCTGATGCAGGCATCGGCGACGGCCGGGTCGTAGAACTTGCCCCTGTTGCGTATGATTTCCTCCAGGGCGATATCGATACCCAATGCCGCGCGATAGGGCCGATGCGAGGACATCGCTTCGACCACGTCCGCTATCGCCAATATTTTCGCGCCGATTAATATCTCGTCCCCCTTTAAGCCGCGTGGATAGCCCGTGCCGTCGAGCCGCTCGTGGTGTTGCCGGACAAGTTCAGCGATGGGCCAGGGGAAATCGATGGCCTTCAGAATGTCATAGCCCGCTTGCGGATGGCGCTGGATCAATTTGAACTCGTATTCATCGAGCCGGGTGGGTTTGACGAGGATTTCGGCGGGCACCTGAATCTTGCCTAAATCGTGAACGACAGCCGCCAAATGGATGCCCCGGATGTCATCCTCGGGCAGCCCCAGTTCCCGCGCGATGGCCGTGGCCAGTTCGCTCACCCGTCGCTGGTGGCCGGCCGTATAGGCATCCCTCAGTTCCAGGGTGGCGGCCATGGACTGGACCGTCGCCTCCAGACTCAGTTCCAGCCGTTTTCGGCTATGGGTATTGGCGTCGCTCATGCGCAGCGAGGTGATCCCAAAGGCCAAGTCGGCGGCAAGTTCCTCCAGCAGCCTGATCTCGTCCGCATTGAATGGATTTTCCGTGGCGGAATAGATCGTCAATGCCCCCAACACCTGGCCATTCGATACCAGTGGGAAGGCGCTGGAGGAGCGGTAACCGCGGACGGTGGCGTTATCTTGCCAAGGTTTCACGGCAGTATTGCTTGAAAAGCTTTTATTCACCTGTAGCGCTCTGGTCCGGATGGCCTTGCCGGTAGGGCCTTGCCCCCGTTCGGAATCGGCCCATGTGACCTGCACGGTATCCAGATAACCGTCGTCAAAGCCAAAATGCGCCACCGGCTGGACCGACTTGTCGTCATCGTCCATGGCATAGCCCACCCATACCATGCGATAACCGCCAACTTCTACAATGTTCCGGCAGATGTCTTCGAGCAGTTGGCCTTCGTTGGTCGCATGGATGAGTATCTTGTTGCAGCCACTGAGCACTTCGAGCGACCGGTTCAGGCGCAGAATTTCGCTGTTGGACAACAAGGCAAGCGCCATCTCGTCAAATGCGCAGGCCAGCCGGCCGATCTCGCTGGCGGTGTGCGGCACCCCGCTGCGGGCCCGGTAGTCGCCTTTGCTTAAGCGGCGCGCAGTGTCGACGATCGCCCGTATGGGGAGTATGAGCAGCCGCTCGGCGCCAAACCAGACCGTCAGTATCGCCGCCACCACCATGGCGGCGGTGGTGTAGATCGCGCTGTAAAATTGCTGTTCGGCCTTTTCCGTGATGGACGATTTGGTCATGCCAACCCAAAGATAGATCGGGCCGGACGGTGTTTCCGCGAAATGGGAGAAGGCGTAGACCCGGAGCGCGCCATCAAAGCCGGTGGCCTCGGCCGTGCCGGTTCCGTGCTGCGCGACCAGGGTCTTGAAAAAGGGCGAGTTCCTGAGATTTTTTGCGATCTGGGCGTCGGGGTCCGGATACCGCACCAGCACCGTGCCGTCACTATCGATCAGGCCTAGCCGTGCGTCCAGCGGGTAGCCGGCTTTGGCGAACTCCTGGTTGATCCACCCCAGATCCAGTAATACGGCCACCACGCCCTCGACCTTGCCCGCATCGTCGGCAAACGACTGCGCCAAAGGCAGGCTCCATTTGGCGGTGGTACGGCCGGTGACTGCCTTGCCAACGACGACGTCGGTGGTCCGCAAGGCCCGCTGAAAGTAATCGCGGTCGGCAATGTTGGTCGGGACGGACGAGGCGACGGCATTACATGCGAGCGCACCTGCAGGCGTGGCAAACACGGCCGTGGCAACGTGCGGCGAGCGCGCCTTGTAGCGCTGAAGAAAATTTCCGCAATCCGGCTCATGTATCAGTCTGCTTGCGCTGCCGGTACTCACCATGACTTCCAGAAACTGCTGCGCAAAGCGGATGACGTCGCTTTGATTTTCTGCAATGAGCTGAGCATGGGTTGCCAGCCGTTCCATTGCATAGGCCAGATCCGTGGCGCGTCGTTCATAGGCGCGATAGGTTGCCACACCGAGCACGACCGCGAAGATCAGACCGAGAGCGAGCAGGGCGCGGGCTCTGATGCTGCGTGGCGGAAAATTCAAGTGATCTCCAGTCGGTTGCCAAAGTTGCGGCCTTGCAACTCGTGGTCATCCGTGCCTGGAATGGTGTCCGGATTCAAGTGCGCGGCGCGGCGCTCAAGTCAGGGTTCATTTTATCCGATCATGGCAGCGCTCTTGCGCTGGAAGGCGCTGCCAATTGATTTGAGGTGTTTTGCCACGCCACGCCGCCGCGCCGGCCGGCGCGGCGGCTGCCAGCCTTACAGGTCGAACTGGGCCGACACGCGGAAGGTGCGCTTGGCGCCCGGGAACAGGTAGCCGCCCAGGTCCGGGGTCACGTCGCGCCAGTAGAAGCGGTCGAACGCGTTGTCGAGGTGGGCACGGAAGGTGGTGGCCGTACCGGCCACGCGCGTGACGTAGGCCGCACCCAGGTTGACCACATGGTAGGCCGGCACCATCACCGTGTTGGCCGGATCGAAGGCCTTCTTGCCCGCGTATTGCCAGTTGGCGTTCAGGTTCAAGCCGTGCACCTGCGGCACGGCGTAGTCGGCATAGACGCTCGATTTGAAGGCCGGCACGTTGGTGACGCGCTTGCCGTCCATGTCGCTGCGGCCGGTGCCGCTGGCCAGCGTGTGCAGGGCCGTGGCCGTGACGCCCATGGCCAGTTCCTTGCTTACCTTGCCGTCCAGCGTCAGTTCGATGCCGCGATGCTGGTCCTGGCCGTTGCGCACCCAGGTGTTGGCGGCGTCGATGTATTCCAGGCCCTGGCGGATCTGGAACAGGGCGGCCGTCATGCTCAGGTCCTGGGCCAGGGCGGCCTTCACGCCCGCTTCCAGCTGTTTGGACTTGCCGGCGTCGAGTGCCTGCTGGGCGTTGCTGGTGCCGATCGGGGCCACGCTGCCGTATTGCAGGCCCTGGGCATAGGAGCCGTACAGCGACACGGTGGCGGCGGGGCTGTAGACCAGCGCCACGTTGGGCAGCCAGAATCCGTGGTCGGTGTGGACGGCCGGCAGGGTGGCGTCGACCACTTCATCGCGCTTGAGCTGCGCGTAGCGGGCGCCTGCGTGCAGGGCCAGGGTATCGGTCAGGCTGGCGATGTCCTGGGCCAGCACGGCGCGTTCGCTGCTGCGGCGGCGTTCGGATACGGGGCCGCTGCTGCGCTCGACGGGCGGCACCACCACCGGATGGTAGATGTTGCTCACGCCGGCGAAGTCGTACACATAGTCGCCCCATTTTTCGCTGTTGCGGAAGTAAGTGCCGCCCACCGTCAGCGCGTGGCGCACGGCGCCCGTGGCCAGGCTGCCCTGCAGCAGCGCTTGCACGTTCAGGGGCGACTTCTTCTCGCCCAGGCTGATGTAGTCGTACACGTCGTAGTCGCCGTTGCCGCAGAAGCCGGGATACAGCGACTGGGCCGTGCAGCCGTACGGGAAGGCCGTGTAGTCGTCACGCTTGAACTGGTGCTGGTTGGCGCGCACGGTGGCGTGCCATTGCGGCGACAGCTGGTACTGGAAGCTGAGTCCCAGGTTGCTGCTGGTGGTCTCGACGGGACGGCTCCACGGCTGGTTGTTGAGCATGTTGTCGGCCGCGATGTTGGGCAGCGCCACGTTGTCGAGCAGCTGGAAGCCGGGCGCCGACACTTGCGACTTGGTCTGGTAGTCGGCATCGAGCTGCAGCAGGGCCTGGGGCGAGATCTGCCAGTCGAAGGCGCCGGAGATGAACTTGCGGTTGCCGTCGGCGCCCTTGATGTAGGAGCGCAGGCGCTCGGCGGCGGCGTTGAAGCGGTAGCCGAAGCGGCTGTCCTCGAAGCGCCCGCCCAGGTCCACGGCGCCGTACACGGTGCCGCGCTCGCGCTCTTCCAGCAGGAACGAACGCAGCGCGGCGCTGGTGGGGCGCTTGACGACGTAGTTGATCATGCCGCCCGGCGCCGAGGCGCCGCCCTGCAGGCCCGACAGGCCCTTGAGCACTTCCAGCCGCTCCTTGTTCTCGAGCGGGATCTGGGTGTCGCCGGAGATGGCCATGCCATCCTTGCGGTAGCTGGTGGCGTTGTCGAGCTTGAAGCCGCGGATGGAGAACTGCTCCGAGTAGCCGACCGCGTTATAGGCGTCGCTCAGGCCGGCGTCGTAGCGGGCCGCGTCTGTCGTGCTGCGGATGTCGCGGTCATACATTTGCTGCGAGGTCAGCACGGTGACCGAGGCCGGCGTCTGCATCAGCGGCATGTCGCTGAAGCCGGCCACGGAGGCGTGGCCGGGCGCGACGCGGGCGCCGCTGACGATGATTTCGGGGACGGCTTGCCCGGCGGGGACGTCGGCATCGGCCCAGGCGTTGCCGGACAGGGCTTGCAGGACCGCCACGGACAGGGCGGACAGGGCGAAATGAGGTGTGGACATGGTGTGCTCTCTGGTGCGCGGCTAAGCCGCGGCGCTCGTTGTTCGTTGCTTGTCAGGCTGGAACCAGCGCGGGAGCTGTCAAAGGAGGGAACCTCTTTGCGCTTTCCTGCGCTGGCATTATCCAGATCAGGTACGGAGGGTATCTCTCACCCGGAACAGCGTTCCAGGACCCCTAGCGAGGCAGGAGTGTAACATAGACCCATGTTGGCCCGCCCGGAGGCGTGCGCCGCCACCGTCGCGCCATCGCTACACTGCAGTTTTGCGCCGCCTTGCCGATATGGCTTATGAGCCGGGCGGCGGCGCAGTGCTGAACCAAGAGGATGGATGTATGAAGCAGCCATATCACGAAGGAAGCTGGTTCGCGGTGCCGCTGCTGGAGGGCGGCTACGGCTGCGGACTGGTGGCACGGTTGGCGCCGTCGAGCCGCGTCATGCTGGCCTACCTGTTCGGGCCGCGCCATGCGCAGCTGCCGCCGCTGGAATCGCTGGCCCGGCTGCGGGCCGAAGACGCCTTGCGCGTGCTGCGCGTGGGCGACATGGCGCTGGCCAGCGGGCGCTGGCCCGTGCTGGGCGAAACGGTCAACTGGAATCCGGCCCTGTGGCCCATGCCGGCCTACCTGCGCCGCGCCGACGCGCTGCGCCGCGCCTGGCGCGTGACCTATAACGACCAAGACCCGAGCCGCTCCGAACGCGAGGAATCGGTGCCTTACGACACCCAGGGCATGGAGGCCGATTCGCTGTACGGCTACGGTTCGGCCGAGCTGTTGCTGTCGCGCCTGCTGGAGCCGGCCTCCGTGCGCGGCTAGCGGCGCAATACTCGGGCCCGGCCGCTATGGTGCCGGGCAACTGACATTCCATGCCGTCAGCTCGGCCCGGCTGTAGCGGGCGTCGACCTGGGCCAGTTCGCCCCGCTCGCCGCGAAACAGCAGCGTGTAGATGGTGGGGGCGCCCGCTGCCCGCGCGCCCGCGCCCAAGGCTTCGAGCGCGAAGGGCAGGGCGCGCAGCCGCGCGCACTGGGTATTGCCGGCAAAGAGCAGGCGGGCCCGGTTCAGCAGGGCGGCGTTTTCCTTCAGCAGTTGCAGCACCAGTTGCGGCGGCAACGCTTGCAGCAGCCGTACGGGGCGGGCCGGCGCCACGCAGGGGCCGCCCACGGCCAGCCATACATAGGCCTGGGCCATGCCGTCGCTGCGCCACGGCTGGCCGTCCGGCGCCCGCGGCACATGGCGGAACACGCTGCGTTCGAGCCGGCACACGCCCGGCATGGCCAGGCGGGCCGGCGTTTCCATGGTGGCGCTCAATTGCCACGGCCCTTTGCCGGCTGGCCGTTCCACTGTCAGCTGGGCCTTGCCGGCGCCCGGCGCCGGATCGTACTGCCGCAGGAACTGGTCGAAGGAGCGCAGCTCGGCCGCCGTGGCGGGACGGGAAACGGGGCTGGCCAGGGCGCCGGCGCCGGCCATGCCGGCGCCGCAGTACAGCAACGCCAGCATCGGCAACGCCAGCGCCGGCGGCGCCAGCAGCGCGGTCACCGTCCGCGTTGGCACCGTCCGCGCCGCGCGTCCCGTCCCGCTGTGGCGTTGGAGTGTGGCCTCCAAGCATTGTGTTGATTTGATAATATTTTTATGCAAATATATATTTTTCGCATGAAATAATAGTTTCCGTCCGCCTCGCATGGGGGCGGCCTTGCCACTTATCGAGTCATTCAATCCGAACATGTTCCATCCATCGAGGCTGTATCGCGCATCCGCATTATCCGTTCTGTTGTGTTTGTCGGCCTGTGGCGGGGCGGCCATCGTGCGCTCGGCGGACCCGGGCGAGCTCACACCGATCGGCAAGGGCACGCTGGCCATCGCCGTCTCCCATCGCCATCCGCAGATGCTGGTCAGCAAGCATGAGCGCGGCGCCTTCAGCCAGCCCAAGACCAGCGACGACGAGCGCCGCGTCGCCTATGCGCGCAGCGTGGCGCTGGAAGCGATGCTGGCGCGCGAACTGCCGCTGCAGCTGAAGGCCAGCCTGGCGCCCTATGCCAACCAGGACGGCCACCCGGACCACGCGCTGATGCTGGTGGTCGAGAGCATCGCGGTCGACACCGACGGTTCGGTCGTGCTGACGGTGACGGCCAGGCTGGCGGCGCGCGGCGCCGAGCCGGCCTGGCTGCGCACGGTGGTGGTGTCGGCCTCGCGCTTCGGTTCGGACAGCGGTATCGCGCACGATTTCACGGACGCCATCCTGGCCCAGCTCAAGGCCAGCGCGCTGGTAAGCTAGCGCCCAGGCTCAGCCCAGGGCGCGCATGGTGATCTGGAACTGCAGGCCGCCGCCGTCGCGGTTGCGCACCTGCAGTTCGGCGCCGTGGCGCTGCAGCACCCGCTCCACGATGGCCAGCCCCAGGCCGGCGCCGTTGGCCTGGCCGCGCGCCGCGTCGAGCCGGGTGAAGGGCTTGAGCAGGTTTTCGATCTGGTCGTCCGGCACGCCGCTGCCGTGGTCCTGCACTTCGATCACGATGCGCTTGGCCAGGTGCATGCCCTTGATGGTGCAGCGCACGTCGATCTCGGCCAGGTCGGTGCCGGCCGTCTTGCCGTAGCGGCGCGCGTTCTCGATCAGGTTGTTGATCACGCGCCGCAGGTCGGTGGCGTTGCCCATCACGTGGGCCCGCTCGGCGATCTCGGCCTGCATGCGCACGTCGGGCAGCCGTTCGGCCTCGCGCACGATGTCCTGCAGCAGGGCGCTGATGTCGACGTTGATGAAGCTCGACGCCTCCGTCGGCTTGGCGTAGTCGAGGAACTGGCCGATGATGGCGTCCATCTGGCCGATGTCGGACTGGATGCCGTCGCGCGCCTCGGCCGACAGGTTGGCCATTTCCACTTCCAGTTGCATGCGCGCCAGCGGCGTGCGCAGGTCGTGCGAGATGCCGGCCAGGATCACGGCGCGGTCCGATTCGACCTGCTGCAGTTCGTCCACCATCTGGTTGAAGCTGCGGTTGGCATCGCGGATTTCCTTCGGTCCCCGTTCCGGCAGCCGCGCCGGGCGCTTGCCCTGGGCAAAAGCGCGGGTGGCGGCCGTCAGGCGCGCCAGCGGCCGGTTGATGAGGCTGGAGATCAGGGCCGCGCCCAGGAGGGAGAGCATGGACACCACGCTGGCCCAGCCCAGCCACTGGATGCCCGTCAGGCCGCGGATGCGGTTACGCTCGAGCATGAGCCAGTACTGGTCGTCGTCGATCTTGAAGCTGACCCAGAAGCCGGCCACGCCGTTCACCTCGGACGAGAAGCGGGTGTCGGCGCCCAGCTTGGCCCGCACCAGCGCGGCGATGTCGGGCATGAGCGCGTTGTCGGGCGGCGGCGCCACCTTGTCGTCGTCCTCCAGCGGGAACACGCGGATGCCCTCGTTCGATACCAGGTCGAACAGCAGCTCGCGCCGCAGTTCGGGCGCCGAGTGGGTCAGGGCGGCGTGGGTGATGGTGACCACCGAGATCACCTGGGCCGAGATCTGCTGCACCTGCGGCTCGTGCTGGACGATGCTGATCATGCCGACCCAGGCCGTCATGCTCATCGTCGTCAACGCGCCCAGCAGCACGAAGGTGCGCCAGAACAGGCCGCTTTTGAGCCAGCTGAAATTGAACAAGTATCGGAGCGGAGGGAGCGGTGCGGAAAGCTTCATGCGCGGCTGCCCCAGTTAGCGGGGCTGCCCCTCCGGGATGAACACATAGCCCAGGCCCCACACGGTCTGGATGTACAGCGGGCTCGACGGATCGGGTTCGATCAGCTTGCGCAGGCGCGAGATCTGCACGTCCAGGCTGCGGTCGAACACTTCGTATTCGCGCCCGCGCGCCAGTTCCATCAGCTTTTCGCGCGACAGGGGCTGGCGCGCATGGCGCGCGAACACCTTGAGCACGGAGAATTCGCCCGTCGTCAGCGGCACCGTCTCGCCATTCTTCTTGAGCGTGCGGGTGCCCAGGTCGAGCACGAACTGGCCGAACTCGAAGGTCTGCGGGGTTTCCGACGGCGCGCCCGGAATCTCGTCCGGGCCCTTGCGGCGCAGCACGGCGCCGATGCGGGCCACCAGCTCGCGCGGGTTGAACGGCTTGGGCAGGTAGTCGTCGGCGCCCATTTCCAGGCCCACGATGCGGTCCACGTCCTCGCCCTTGGCCGTCAGCATGATGATCGGGGTCTGGTCGCCGGCGCCGCGCAGGCGGCGGCAGATCGACAGCCCGTCCTCGCCCGGCAGCATCAGGTCCAGCACCAGCAAGTCGTAGCGCTCGCGCAGCCACAGCTTGTTCATGGCCGTCGCGTTTTCGGCCGTGAAGACGTTGAAGCCCTGTTCCGTCAGGTAGCGGCGCAGCAGGTCGCGCAGGCGGACGTCGTCGTCCACTACCATAATCTTGGCTTGGTGGCCATGTTGGTTGGCCGGGGTGTTGCTCGATTCTGTTGCGTTCGTAGTCATGATCCTGCCAGATTTGTCATATTTATGTTGCTATGGTAACGTCATATTTGACGGGCGAAAATGTTTGCAGCAGGGCATTACAAACTGTTACAAACTTTACCCATTTGGTCTTACCGCGTCTGATAAAGCATCATACACTGCGGTCATGGATGCGTACCACGTGTCCGCCAGGGCCAGTATCAGGGATGAGGAACAGTATGACCATCGATCACAAAACACTCCACGCGGCAGCAAGCGCAAGTTTTTGCGTTCGATCCTCCGTGAGCACGCTGGCCATGTGCTGTGGCCTGCTGGGCGCCTCGGCCGCCATGGCCGGCCCCGGCGAAGGGGGCCGCCATGACGAGGCCCGTGCCGTCCAGCCCATGCGCGAGAGCTTGCGCGCCGAGCGCTTCCAGCAGCGCCAGGCGGAACAGCGCCAGGCCGATCCCCGCCAGGCCGATCCCCGCCAGTTCGATCCCCGTTCGTTCGACGCGCGCGCCGAGGAGCAGCGCCGCGCCATGCAGGAGAGCGGCCACAACGCGGAGCGCCGCGCCGGCCGCCTGACGCCCGACGAGCGGCGCGACCTGCGGCGCCAGATCAACGAAGTGGGGCAGGACATTTATGCCCATCCGCCACGCCGATGATTGATCTGGCCTAAAGGTGGTGGCGGTTTTCATCTTGCGTTCCGCAAATTTCTCGAAAATTCCTTGACTCGGGTGTAATATTAATTTATTAAACGCAATGGCGTGCGCGCCCTTGCGTCCATCCCCAATTGCACTGCGCCGTGGTGCGCCCGCCCGTCGCGGGCCGTCAGGCTGGAGGAATACCGTGGTTCCAGAAGTTTCCCAGGCAGTGACGCCAGCGGCCGCGCCGGCCGCTGCGCTGCCCGCCGGATTGATGCAGCGTGCCGACGGCGTGTACGCCGACCTGGCCGTGCCGGCACCGCTGCGGGTGGCGGCCGTCAACCAGCTGTTCCTGTCGCACTGCTATTTCGTCGGGCTTGACTACGCGGCCCTGATGAAGGCGTTGTACGACGTGGGCCCGGCGCTGCCGGCGCCGCTGGCGGGCCAGCCGCCGCTGCTGCGCCTGGCCGCCGCGGTGGCGCCGTTCGCGCCCGGGCGCCAGGCGCTGTACAAGACGGTCAAGCTGGGACATGGCTATGCCGAGTACTTCTTCGCCCCCATCTTCCTCGACGCCGAGGAACTGCCCGACGGCACCTTGCTGCCCGAACGCCAGGCCAGGCTCGATGTCGATGAATTCGTGGCCGACCTGTGGCTCAAGGGCGTGCGCTTCGGGGTGGACGTGGCGGCCGTGGCCCATGCCATCGGCGCCGGCAAGAGCGAGCGCATCACCGTGGCGCGCGAGCTGGAACCGGCACCGGGCCAGGACGCGGTGGTGGTGGAAGTGTCGCAGGACATCCACCGCAGCGACGCCCCGCGCGCGCGGGCGGACGGGCGGGTCGACCTGCTCAGTTTCCAGAACCGCTTCCCCCAGATCAAGCAGCACATGCGGTTGCTCAAAAAGCTGCCCTGCGTGCCCGGTCTGCCCGGCTACGACCTGGCCGGCATGCCCAGCGCGCCGGACGCGCCCAAGGACCTGGAGCTGCGCTACCTGGCCGGCGACGGCACGGCCGTCGAACAGCAGGATGACGGCGAATACCTGGTCTCGACCAAGGAAGGCTTTCTCAGCGTCGACGCGAAGTCGAACCGCATCTCCATCACCGACAAGATCGTCAGCCTGGAAGGGGTGAGCGGGCGCACCACGGGCAACCTGGAGCTGGCCGGCGGCTACGAGGAATTCGGCGACGTGCAGGAACTGCGCGAGGTCAACGGCAGCGACATCACGGTCCATGGCGATGTGTTCGGCAACATCCATTCCAAGGGCGGGCAGGTGATCCTGGGCCGCAACCTGGTGGGCGGCAATGTGCACAACGCGGCCGGCGACATCCTCGTCAAGGGCGTGGCCTCGGGCGCGGTGCTGCAGACGCGCGGCGGCAAGCTGGTGGTGGGGCGGGCCGAGAATTGCGTGCTGGCCGGCACCAGCGTGGAAGTGGGCGAGGCCATGAATTGCGAGATCGTGGCCGACGAGGTGCGCATCGGCGTGGCCGAGGGCTGCGCCATCGCGGGCCGCAATATCGAGATCGAAAGCTGCGGCCCGCGCAAGCGCACCGAGATGGTGATCTATGTGCTGGTGCGCGACGTGAGCCAGTTCGACCAGGAGCTGGCCGAGCTGCGCGCGCGCAGCGCCGCCTTCGAGGCGTCGAACGCCGTGCTGCAGCAGGAGATCGACGTCATTTCGCAACAGCCCGACGTGCGTCGCTACCTGGCGTTGGCGGCCAAGCTGCGCACCCAGGAACTGACGCTCACGCCCGAGCAGGGCCAGCACCTGCGCAAGATCGCCGCCGCCGTCGCCGCCGAAGTGCAGGCGCTGGGCAAGCTGACCCAGGACCTGCAGGCCGGCCAGACCCAGCACAAGCTGCTCACCGATCGCTGCGCGCGGGTGGCGGCACAGCGCGCCGAGGCGGCCGGGCTGGCCCGCTGCGGCCTGCACATGGTGGCCGGCGAGACAGTGGTGCGCACCATGCCGTTCCAGGCCGACAGCGGCGCCCTGTACCACCTGGCGGCCAAGGACATCAAGCAGCGCCTGCGCGGCACGCCGGTCGGCGGCGAGGAGCTGTTCTGCCGCTCCGGCGGCTCGCTGGACTGGCACCTGTCGACCCACCAGGGCTGACGGCGCGCAGGTGACGGCGCCCGCCCTCTCATGGTACGCTGCAAGCGCTGACCGGCAGTAGCGCGCGCCCGCGCGCGGCGCCATGCCCCCCACCCGATCGAGGAAGACTGTGTCGAACGACGCCCCGGCTGAACACCAACTTGAAGATGAGGCGCTGCCGCCGGCCATCGTCAAGCGGCCGGACGGCGTGTATTTCCAGGCCGACGCGCAGGCCGTGGCGTGCCAGGCCGCCGTCAACCAGGTGTTCCTGTCGAGCGCCTGCTTCGCCGGACTCGATTATTCCGTCTTCATCCGCGTGCTCTACAACTGCGGCCCGGAGTTGCCCGAGGGCCTGCAGAACCACGCCCAGATCCGCTTTGCCGACAGCATAGAGCCGTTCCTGTCGGCGCGGCGCGCGTTGTACAAGGCGGTGCGGGTGGTCAATGGCGAGGCCGAATACTATTTCGAGCCGGTGTTCCTGGAACTGCCCGGCGCGCCGCCCGAGCCGGCCCGCCTCAGCTTCGACGAGTTCGTGGCCGACATGTGGGTCAAGGGCATCCGCTTCGGGATCGACGCGCCGGCCGTCAAGGCGGCCATCGCCGGCGGCAAGGTGGTGCGCATCGTCGCGGCGCGGCGCCTGGCCGCCATGCCGGGGGTGGACGCTTCGTTCGTCGAGGTGTCGCGCGATATCCACCGCAGCAACGCGCCGCGCGAGATGGCCGACGGCCGGCTCGACTGGCACACCTTCCAGAACCGCTTCCCGCAGGTCAAGGCCCACGCCCGCTTGTTGCGCAAGGTGCCGCGTGTGCCGGGCACTCGTGGCTACGAGCTGTCGGGCATCGTGATCGAGCCGCCGCCGCCGCGCGACATCGAATTGAGCAGCGTGGCCGGCACCGGCACCGTGATCGAGCACCAGCCAGACGGCGAATACCTGGTGGCGGCGGTGGAGGGCTTCCTGAACGTGGATTCGTCCAGCAAGCGCATCGCGATCGGGCCCAAGATCGTCAGCCGGGAAGGGGTGAGCGCCCGCACCACGGGCAACCTGCAGCTGAGCGGCGAGTACGAGGAGTTCGGCGAGGTGCAGGAGCAGCGCGTGGTGGAAGGGGGCAGCATCACCATCCACGGCGACGTGTTCGGCAACATCAGCTCGCGCGGGGGCACCATCGCCCTGCACCGTAACCTGGTGGGCGGCAGCGCCGTCAACGCCGACGGCGACATCCGCATGAAGGGCGTGGCCTCGGGCGCCGTGCTGCAGACCAAGAAGGGCGAGATCGCACTGGCGCGGGCCGAGAACTGCGTCATCTCCGGCACCCGGGTCATGATCGGCGAGGCCGTCAACTGCGAGATCATCGCCGACGAGGCGGTGATCAAGCTGGCCGTGGGCTGCGCCGTGGCCGCGCGCCGGATAGAAGTGGGCAGCGCCGGCCCGCGCAAGCAGGCCGAGATGGTGCTGTTCGCCCTGGTGCCGGATACGGCCAAGTACGACTTCAAGCTGGCCGAACTGGAGGCGCAGCTGGCCCGCCACGAGCGCGAGGCCGGCCAGCGCAAGCACGAGATGGACGGCCTGACGGGACAGCCCGAGGTGCGCAACTACCTGACCCTGGCCACCCGCGTGCGCAAGCATGAAGTGGTGCTCACGCCGGAACAGGAGCAGCTGTTCCACAAGATGGCCGGCGCCGTGGGGCCGACGCTGAAGGCGGTGGCCAAGCTGTCGCTGGCAATCAAGGCCGAGCAGGTGCGCCAGGAGCAGGTGCGCGAGCAGCTGGCGCTGGTGCGGCGCCAGAAGCAGATGGTGGTGCGCGGTTCGCGCTGCATCGTGCGGCTGGTGGACGGCGACGTGACGGTGCGCTCGATGGTGTTCAATCCGGACATGGGGCCGCTGTACGACAGCTCGCCCAAGGTCATCAAGACCATGCTGCGCACGGCCGGCAGCCGTTTGCCGGTGCTGTTCTCGGGCGCCAGCGGCTCGGTCGACTGGGCGCTGGACGAGTAGCGGACCTGGCGCCGCGGCGCCCCGCCTTACAGCACGACCTTGCCGCGCAGCTGTTTGCGCTCGCCGGCCAGGCTCTTGCTGTCGAGGCGCTTGCGCTGGCTGCTGCGGGTGGGGCGGGTGGCGCGGCGCGGCGGCGGCAGCACGGCCACGCTGTCCACCAGTTCCTGCAGGCGGCGCAGGGCATCTTCCCGGTTCGCCTCCTGGCTGCGCGACTGCTGCGCCTTGATCACCACCACGCCCTCGCGCGTGATGCGGTGGTCGCGCAAGGCCAGCAACCTTTCCTTGATGTGCGCCGGCAGCGACGAGGCGCCGATATCGAAGCGCAGGTGGACGGCGCTCGACACCTTGTTGACGTTCTGCCCGCCCGGCCCCTGGGCGCGGATGGCGATCAGGTCCACTTCCAGCGGATCGACGGCGACCGATGGCGTGTGGTTCATGGCGCCGCCGTGGCGCCTTGCAGCGCCGCGTAACAGGCTTGCGCCGGCGGCGGCAGCGCGCCGGTCAAGTCCGGGTCGTTGCCGTCGATGGCGCCATGGGCGGCCAGCACGCTGGCCTTGCCCAGGTAGTCGGCCCAGGCCAGCAGCCGGCCCATGTCCGACAGGGCGGCGCCGCCGCGCTGCATCAGCAGCGGCTGTTCGCCGATGGCGCCGATCACGGCCGGGGCGAAGTGCCATTCCTGCGCGACGCGCAGCGACAGGCCGTGCGCCATGCGCAGCAGCCGGGCGCAGAACAGGGGCGAGCCCAGCGCGCCCGAAGCGCTGGCCTGATCCATCACACGCAACGATACCAACAGGCCGACGCCGAGCAGCAGGCCGGCCAGGAAGGCATCGAACGGCTCGACACCGGCGCCGGCGGCCAGCCGGCGGGCGGCCAGCGCGCTGCGCTCGGACAGCTCCCACAGGCGCGGCGCCAGCTGGCGCGTGTAGTGGCCGGACTGCAGGTTGAAGATGGGCCGGAACGCGACCGCGGTGACCAGCTGGCGCAAGCCTTCCTGGCCGATCACCAGTACCGCCTGCTCGATGCTGGCGATGGCCTTGCTGTGCGCGTGCTGCTGGGCGGCGCTGTTGGCCAGCTGGATGACGGCCGACACCAGCACGACGTCGCCGGAGATCTTGCGCGCCACGTCGGCACCGGAAAACTGCGGGTTGCGCAGGCATTGCAGCAGCTGCGGCACCAGGCCGGGCATGCGCCCCACCAGTTCGGCGCTCGACTGGTCCGATGCGAGCAGTGCGGCCAGCCCGCCCAGGACCTGGTCTTCGCGCGCACTGAAATCGAGGCCGTCGGCGGCGGCGCCAAACAGCCAGCGCTGGCAGGATTCGGCCAGCGCATGTTGCTGCTCGAAGCTGGGGACGGTGGCCGCCGCAGCGGCTGGGCCGGACGCCGGCGCCGCAACTGGCACACCAGGCGCGGTCTTGGGCGGCGGCTCGGGCGCCGGCTTGGGCGCCGATGCGGGCGGCACTGCGCGGCCGGCCGGTTCCGGCAATGCCGGGCCAGCGCCCGGGTCCGGGAACAACAAGCGTTTGATCCAGTCGAACATCGGACGCACCTTGAGGAAGGGGGACGCCCATTGTAGCAAACTGGAAGTCGCGGGCAATCATTGAGCCTGCTCAACATCGGCCCGGAGGGCGGCGGTTAGGATGGCACATGCCTGTTACTGGACGCTGCGGCGCGGCTGGCGCCGCAGCGCCGATCTTCGGACGAAAGGACCACCATGCCAACCGCGAAAACGCAATGCGCCAGCGCCACGCCTCCGCTGCCGGGAACGGCACCGGTCGAAGCGGCCGTCCAGCAGTACCTGAGTTTCCAGCTGGGCGGCCTGGAATATGCGCTCGACTTTCGCAAGGTGCAGGAACTGCGCCCGCTGAAGGCACTGGAGCGCTTCGCCACTGACGGTGAAATCATCAGCGGCGTGGCCGTATCGCGCGGCGTCATCATGCCCATCGTCGACATGCGCATCGCGTTCGGTCCCCGGCCGCAGCAGCATGACCCGATGACGGACGTGATCATCCTCAAGCTGTCGAGCTGTGTGATGGGGATGGTGGTGGACGGCGTGACGGACATCGTCTGCTTGAGCGCGGAACAGATCCAGCCCATCCCGGGTGCCGGGGCGGGCCAGCCTGTCGATTACCTGCTGGGACTGGGGGAGGTGGACGGGCGGCGCCTGATCGTGGTCGACATCGACCGCCTGATGTCGATCCGCAAAGTGCCGATCGGCGCGCGCCAGGCCGCGTGAGCGCAGCGCGCGCCACCGGCGCGGTGGCCAACGCAGGTGCCAGCGCAGTTGCCAGTTAGGCCAGCGCCTCCAGCTGTTCCTGCAGTTCCAGCCATTCGCCTTCCAGCTGCGCCAGGTCCTTGGTGAAGAAGGACTGGTCGGCCAGCAGCTGCTTGAGCTTGGCCTTGTTGGCCGCCTCGTAGATGGCCGGCTCGGCCAGCTGGGCATCGACTTCCGATTTTTGCGTGCTGCGCTTGGCGATCTGGTCGTCCAGGCGCTTGATCTTCTGTTCCAGCGGCTTGCGCAGCGCGGCCAGGCGCTGGCGGTCTTCGGCCGCCTGGCGCTTCTGGTCCTTGCGGTCCACCACCGGAGCGGCGGCCGGCGCCACGGGCGAGGCCACGGGGAAGTCCGTCTTGTTGGCCTTGCCGGCGGCCGGCAGCACGTCGGTGCCTTTACCGAGCTTGGTCTGGAACAGCCAATCCTTGTAGTCGTCCAGGTCGCCGTCGAACGGCTGCAGCTTGCCGTCGGCCACGATGATGAACTGGTCGGTGGTGGCGCGCAGCAGGTGGCGGTCGTGCGAGACCACCACCAGCGTGCCCTCGAACTGGGCCAGCGCCTCGGTCAGCGCTTCGCGTGTTTCCAGGTCCAGGTGGTTGGTCGGTTCGTCCAGCAGCAGCAGGTTGGGGCGCTGCCACACGATCAGGGCCAGCGCCAGGCGCGCCTTTTCGCCGCCCGAGAACGGCGCAATGGAACTGGTGACCATGGTGCCGGGGAAGTTGAAGCCGCCCAGGAAGTTGCGCAGCTCCTGCTCGCGCGTGGTCGGTGCGATCTTGGCCAGGTGCCACAGCGGCGATTCGTCGTGGCGCAGCATCTCCACCTGGTGCTGGGCGAAGTAGCCGATGGTCAGGCCCTTGCCGGTGGTGGAGGTGCCCGTCAGCGGCGACAGGTCGCCGGCGATGGTCTTGATCAGGGTCGATTTACCGGCGCCGTTCACGCCCAGCAGGCCGATGCGCTGGCCGATCTGCAGCGAGAAGTTGATGCCGTGGACGATGCTCCTGGTGGCCACGTCGCCCGTCTTGTCGTCCTCGATGCGGTAGCCGGCGTTGACGTCCTCCATCACCAGCAGCGGGTTGGGGGCGTTGAGCGGCTCGCGGAATTCGAACGAGAATTCGGCGGCGGCGCGTAGCGGCGCCAGTTCTTCCATCTTGGCCAGCGCCTTCATGCGGCTTTGCGCCTGGCGTGCCTTGGAGGCCTGGGCCTTGAAGCGGTTGACGAAGGACTCCAGGTGGGCGCGCTTGCGCTGCTGCTTTTCCAGCGCGCCGGCCGCCAGCACCATCTGCGCCGCGCGCTGGCGCTCGAAGCTCGAGTAGTTGCCCGAGTAGCGCTTCAGTTTGCGCTCGTCGATGTGCACCACCACGTTGACCACCTCGTCGAGGAAGTCGCGGTCGTGCGAAATGATGATCAGGGTGCCGGCATAGCGTTTCAGCCAGTCCTCGAGCCAGATGATGGCGTCCAGGTCCAGGTGGTTGGTCGGCTCGTCCAGCAGCAGCAGGTCGGAAGGGCACATCAGCGCCTGCGCCAGGTTCAATCGCATGCGCCAGCCGCCCGAGAAGCTGGCCACCGGCTGCTGCATCTGGTCCAGCGAGAAGCCCAGGCCCAGCAACAGCTGTTCGCCGCGCGACTGCACGGTGTAGGCGTCGGCGTCGGCAAGGGCGCTGTAGATCTCGCCGATGGCGATGCCGTTGTCATGCGACTCCGGTTCCGCTTCCAGGCGCGCCAGTTCGGCCTCCAGCTTGCGCAGGGTGACGTCGCCGTCGATCGCGTAGTCGAGCGCGGCGCGTTCGAGCGGCGGGGTTTCCTGGGCCACGTAAGCCATGCGCCACTTGGCGGGGAAGTCGATTTCGCCCTGGTCGGGATGCAGCTCGCCGCGCAGCATGGCGAACAGGCTCGATTTGCCCGCGCCGTTGGCGCCGATCAGGCCGATCTTGTCGCCCGGGTTGAGCGTAACGTCGACTTGCTCCAGCAGCGGCTTTATGCCGCGCATCAGGCTTACTTGAATAAAACGGATCATCTTGTCTTCTTGAAGACCGGCGCGGTGGCCGGCGAGGTTGTTCGGTGATTACAGTTTGAGCTGGTCGGCCGTCAGCAGGAACACCATGTCGTCGCCGGCGCTGGTGGTGAGCCAGGTCAGGCCCAGGTGGCCGAAGGCCGCTTCGGCGAACTCGCGTTCATTGCCGATTTCGACGATCAGGATGCCGTCGTCGGTCAGGCGTTCGGCGGCGCCGGCCACGATCTTGCGCACCAGGTCCATGCCGTCGCTGCCGCCGTCGAGGGCGATCTGCGGTTCGGCCAGGTATTCCTTGGGCAGCTTGGCCATGGAGCCGGAGTTGACGTAGGGCGGGTTGGTGATGATCAGGTCATACTTCTTGGCCGGCACGTTGGCGTACAGGTCGGACTGGATCAGGTGTACCCGGTCTTCCAGCTTGTAGGTGGCCACGTTGCGGCGCGCCACGTCGAGCGCGTCGGCCGAGATGTCGACGGCGTCGACCTGGGCATCCGGGAAGGCGTCGGCCAGCATGATGGCCAGGCAGCCGGAGCCGGTGCACAGTTCGAGCACGTTGGCGATGTTGTCGGGCTCATTGACCCACGGCGCGAAGTACTCGGGAATGAGCTCGGCGATGAAGGAGCGCGGCACGATGGTGCGCTCGTCGACGTAAAAGTTGTAGGTGCCCAGCCACGCTTCGTTGGTGATGTAGGCGGCCGGCACGCGGTCCACGGCGCGGCGCTCGATCACGGCCAGCACGGCCGCCACTTCCTCCGGCAGCAGGCGCGCGTCCAGGAACGGATCGAGCTTGTCGAGCGGGAGTTTGAGCGTGTGCAGGATCAGGTAGGCCGCCTCGTCGAGCGCTTCGGCGCTGCCGTGGCCGAAGAACAGCTGGGCGGTGTTGAAGCGGGTGACGGCGTAGCGCAGCAGGTCGCGCGGCGTGGTGAAGGGAGTCGTAGTCATGGCAATCTCGGTATAACGGTCAAGGTTGGCCCGCGGGCCGGGCGCCGTGGGGCGCCCCGGGCCGGGGGTCAGCGCAGCAGGTTTTCCAGCGTGCGCCGGTAGATATTCTTCAGCGGATCGACAAAGCGCAGCTCAATGTGCTCGTCGATCTTGTGGATACTGGCGTTGGGAGGCCCGAATTCTATCACCTGGGGGCAGATCTGCGCGATAAAGCGGCCGTCCGAGGTGCCGCCGGTGGTCGACAGTTCCGTCTCCACGCCCGTTTCGGCGCGGATGGCGGCGGCCAGTGCGTCGCTCAGCGTGCCGCGCGGGGTCAGGAAGGGCAGGCCGCCCAGCGTCCATTTCAGGTCGTAGTGCAGCTGGTGCTTGTCGAGGATGGCGTGCACGCGCTGCTTCAGGCCTTCGTGGGTGCTGGCGGTGGAGAAGCGGAAGTTAAAGTCGATCACCATCTCGCCGGGGATGACGTTGTTGGCGCCCGTGCCGGCGTGGATGTTGGACATCTGCCAGGAGGTGGGCAGGTAGTATTCATTGCCCTCGTCCCAGCGCTCGGCCACCAGTTCGGCCAGTGCCGGCGCGGCCAGGTGGATCGGGTTGCGCGCCAGTTGCGGGTAGGCGATGTGGCCCTGCATGCCCTTGATGGTGAGCCTGGCCGACAGCGAGCCGCGGCGGCCGTTCTTGATGATGTCGCCCAGCGTCTCGTCGGAGGTCGGTTCGCCCACGATGCAGTAGTCGAGCTGTTCGCCCCGTTCGCGCAGCATATTGCACACCACCACGGTGCCGTCGATGGCCGGGCCTTCCTCGTCGCTGGTGATCAAGAAGCCGATCGAACCCTGATGGTCGGGATGGGCGGCAATGAATTCCTCGCACGCCACCACCATGCCGGCGATGGAGGTCTTCATGTCGGCGGCGCCGCGGCCATACAGCTTGCCGTCGCGGTGGGTGGGGTTGAACGGTTCCGAACGCCACTGTTCAACGGGGCCGGTGGGCACCACGTCCGTGTGGCCGGCAAACACCAGCAGCGGCGCCGTCGTGCCGCGCCGCGCCCACAGGTTGGTCACGCCGTTCGATTCGATCACTTCGCAGGCGAAGCCCAGCGGCGACAGCAGGTCGATCAGGTGCTGCTGGCAGCCCTTGTCGTCCGGGGTAACAGAGGAGAGGGCGATCAGTTTTTCCGTCAGCGCCAGGGTCTTGGAAGTCATCATGGGGGATTGTTGGGGTCAGGGATTGAAAATCTGTTGGTATTGGGCGGCCGAGAAGCCGACCGCGTACTGGCCGTCCTTGTCGAGCACGGGGCGCTTGACGATGGAGGGAAAGGCCAGCACCAGGGCGATGGCGCTGTCGTCATCCACCACGGCCGCCTTCTGTGCATCCGACAGGGCGCGCCAGGTGGTGCCCTTGCGGTTGACCAGCACGTCGCGCGGCACCTGCTGCAGCCAGCCGGCCACGACGTCGCGCGTCAGGCCCTGCTTTTTGAAATCGTGGAAGGCGAATTCGTGCTGCTGGTCGGCCAGCCACACGCGGGCTTTCTTGACGGTGTCGCAGTTGGGGATGCCGTAGAGGGTAATTTTATGCATACGATCAGACACTTACAATGTTATTTTTTGCGCATCATCCAGCCGCGCGGGCGTTGTGCGCGGACAGTGGGCGGCGTCGGGAACGGACAAAGCCCGATAGAATAACATGGCCGGGGCCTCCCGTTTGGGTCCGGCGACACGGCGGGTGGCGTCAGGAGCCCGACACAGGGCCGCGCGCCTGGCGCGTGCGCGGGCTGCACCCGGTCCAGCGCTTGAACGCGCGCGAGAACGCGGCCGGATCGGAAAAGCCCACCAGGTAAGCCGTTTCGTTGACCGAGGCGCGCTTCCCGTCGAGGTAATGGAGCGCCAGCGTGTGGCGCAACTGGTCGAGCACCTGCTCGAACGTGGTGCCCTCCGCCTTCAGCTTGCGGAACAGGGTCTGGCGACTGAGCCCGAGTCTGGCGCAGACCAGGTCCATGCTGGCGCTGCCGGTGTGCAGCACGGCCATCAACAGGCACTCGACACGGCCCCGCGTCGATTTCGATTGCTCCAGCTGCTCCAGCAACGCCTGCGCATGCTGGCTCAGGATGCCGAACACGTAGCGCGGCTGCAGTGCGATGCGGTGGGTCAGCCACGCGTCGTCGATGCGCATCGCGTTCCTGGCGCTGCCAAATGCCACCGGCGCCCGCAGGATGCGCTCATATTCGGCGCGATAGCCTGGATCGGCATGGGTGACCTGGACCGCGGTGACAAACGGCGTGTCGCCAAAGCGGCGCGTGCCGCACACCATGCGGGCAAAGGTCGATTCGGTCAGCTCCGGAAAACGGTCCGGGTGCTTGCGGGTATCGATCAGCCATAAGCCATCGTGTTCGCGCGCCAGGCGGAAGCGGCTGGCGGCCGTCGCGCCCCCGGCTTCAGCTTCAACTTCAACCTCCACTTCGACCACCAGCTGCCCGTAGCGGTTCAGCTGGGCGAAGGCGTCGAGCATGGTCTCGGCGGCGTGGCCGAGCAGGCCCACGATGGACACTTCCGACAGGTCGATCTGCTCGGCATAGTGCAGCGCCAGCGCGGGATCGCCGCACAGCTCCTTGGCGGCCCGCATCAGGGCCACGTAGGCGGCGAACGGCACGCGCCGGTCCTGGTCCTGCAGCATGGACGGCGCGATGCCGGAGCGCTGCGCCAGCACATCGGCGGCGGCGCCCCTGGCCACGGCCAGTTCCATCAAGCCCCGCGCGATGCCGGCCGCCACCGTCAATTCAGTCATGGTGGGGACGTGCCGTGCAACCTGCGGTCATGTGGTTGGCGCCTGGAGTCATGTTATTGCGGGGGCGAGTGGGATATGATTGGCGGGTATTTAAGATTGCAAGAATACTACAATAACCGAATCTACAGAAAAGGAATGCGCAATGTACGATGACCTGGATGGACCAGCACGGAATTTTTACGCACGCATCGCCGGTGGCGTGTATCTGCTGCTGATCGTCATGTTCATGAGCGGGGAATTCATCATCGGCGGCATCGTCGGGGAGGGCGGCTTTGCCGCCGCGGCCCATGGTGCGGCGTCGGCCGAACGGCTGTACCGCGTGGCGCTGGCCCTGCAGACCATGGCGCCCGTGTGCACCATCGTCCTGGCTTACGCCCTGTACGTCGTCGTCAGGCCGGTGAACGAACGGCTGGCGCAGATGGCCTTGTTGTTCCGGCTGGGGGAGATCTTTATCGGTGCCGTCGCCATCATCTTCAGCTTCGACCAGCTGCGCATCTACACGAGCTTTAACGGCGCGGGAGCGGCCGGCCCCGAACAGTGGCAGGCGCTGATGACGGTGGCGCGTAACAGCCATTTTGTCGGCTTCCATCTCTCGACGCTGTTTTTCAGCGTGGGCTCGGTGCTGTTTTTCAGCCTGTTCCTGAAGGGCGCGTACTTGCCGAAGGTGCAGTCGGTGTTTGGCATCTGCGCCTCGTTACTGGTGGCCTGCACCAGTGTGGCCAGTCTCGTCATGCCGGAATACCGGGAGACGATACAGCTGGGCTTTGCGCCCATTTTTGTCAGCGAGATCGTTACCGGACTGTGGTTGCTGCTGCGCGGCGTGAGGCTGGAACAGCCGATGGGCGGACAGGCCGCGCGGGCCGGCGCCGGGCCGGCCGCGCTACGGACCGGCGCGCGGTGAGCCGACCGCGTTTCAGGTGTTGAGCGTGAACTCGGTAAACGACGTATCCGGCGCCGGCTTGGCCGGTGCGTCCGGTTCGGCGGCCTGGGCCAGCTTGCTGTCGGGGCCATTGTTGAGCAGCCAAAGCAGGTTGGTGGACGAATCGGCATTGGCCAGCGCCTCTTCCTGGCTGACGGCGCCATCCTGCACCAGTTTGTACAGCGCCTGCTCGAACGACTGCGAGCCGGGCGACATGCTGTTGTCCATCGCTTCCTTGATCTGGCCGATTTCGCCTTTTTCGATCAGGTCCGCGATATGGCGCGTGTTGAGCATCACCTCCACCGCCGCCGTGCGCATGCCGCCGTTGATGGAGCGCACCAGGCGCTGCGAGACGATGGCCTTGACGGTGGACGACAGGTCCTGCAGCAGGGCGGGACGGTTCTCGATCGGGTAGAACGAGATGATGCGGTTCAGCGCGTTGTAGCTGTTATTGGCGTGCAGCGTGGCCAGCACCAGGTGGCCCGACTGGGCGTAGGCCATGGCGGCGGCCATGGTTTCCTTGTCGCGGATCTCGCCGATCAGGATGCAGTCTGGCGCCTGGCGCAGCGAATTGCGCAGCGCCGTGGCGAAATCCCTGGCGTCGCTGCCGATCTCGCGCTGGTTGACGATGGCCTTCTTGTTCTTGAACAGGTACTCGATCGGGTCTTCCAGCGTCAGGATGTGGCCCGGGCGCAGTTCGTTGCGGTGGTCCAGCATGGAGGCGATGGTGGTGGACTTGCCCGATCCGGTGGAGCCGACCAGCAGCAGCAGGCCGCGCTTTTCCATTATCAGGTCCGACAGCACGGGCGGCAGCCGCAGTTCGCCCAGCACGGGGATATTGGCCGGCACGAAGCGGAACACGGCCGAGATGCTGCCGCGCTGGCGGAACGCCGACAGGCGGAAGCGCCCCAGGTTGGGCACGGAGATGCCCATGTTGAGTTCATTTTCCCGCTCCAGCTCCGCCATCTGGGCCGGCGTGCACACTTCGGCCAGCAGCACGGTGATGTTGTCCGGCTCCAGCTTTTGCTGGTTGATGGGGATCAGGTTGCCGTTGATCTTGATGTGGACCGGTGAATTGACCGCGAAGAACATGTCCGACGCGTTTTTTTCCTTCATCAGCTGGAACAGGCGCTCCATGGCCATGGCACTCTCCTCGTGTGGATCGGTCGGCCCCCCCGGGGG
>NZ_JBYSZG010000006.1:0-69590 GCF_058786935.1 Rugamonas sp. FW305-51 | reverse complement strand
GCGCGCACGGGGTCCGCGTAGCGCTTAGGTACCGTTAGATACCGCGCAGCAGTTCGTTGATGCCGGTCTTGGCGCGGGTCTTGGCGTCCACGCGCTTGACGATCACGGCGCAGTACAGCGAGTACTTGCCGTCGTCCGAAGGCAGGTTGCCCGACACGACGACGGAGCCGGCCGGCACGCGGCCATAGGTCACTTCGCCGGTGGCGCGGTCGTAGATCTTGGTCGACTGGCCGATGTAGACGCCCATCGAGATCACCGAGTTCTCTTCCACGATCACGCCTTCGACGATCTCCGAGCGGGCGCCGATGAAGCAGTTATCTTCGATGATGGTCGGATTGGCCTGCATCGGTTCGAGCACGCCGCCGATGCCAACGCCGCCCGACAGGTGCACGTTCTTGCCGATCTGGGCGCAGGAGCCGACGGTGGCCCAGGTGTCGACCATGGCGCCTTCATCGACGTAGGCGCCGATGTTGACGTAGGACGGCATCAGCACCACGTTCTTGGCGATGAACGAGCCGCGGCGCGCCACGGCAGGGGGCACCACGCGGAAGCCGCCCTTGGCGAAATCGTCGGCCGTGTAGTTGGCGAACTTGGTGGGGACCTTGTCGTAGAACTGCATGGTGCCGTCCGACGGCATGGCCACGTTGTTCTCCAGGCGGAACGACAGCAGCACGGCCTTCTTGACCCACTGGTTGACGACCCAGTCGGCGCCGGTCTTCTCGGCCACGCGGATGGTACCCGCGTCCAGGCCGGCGATCACGTGCGAGACGGCGTCGCGCAGTTCGGCGCTGCCGTTGGACGGATTGATGTTGGCGCGGTCTTCCCAGGCCTGGTCGATGATGTTCTGGAGTTGTTGGCTCATGATGTGATTCGCTTTATGAATTCAGGGTTTTGCAGAATTGGACGATGCGGTGCGCAGCTTCCAGGCCTTCTTCGGTCTCGGCCACGAGCGCCATGCGGATGCGGTTGCGCCCCGGGTTGATGCCGTGCGCGTCGCGCGCCAGGAAGCTGCCCGGCAGTACGGTGACATTATATTCGGCGTACAGGCGTTGCGCGAATTCGGTGTCCGACAGGCCGGTGCGGCTGACGTCGGCCCACAGGTAGAAACCGGCGTCGGGCAGTTCCACCTCCATCACCTCGCGCAGCAGCGGGGTGATGGCGGCGAATTTGGCGCGGTATTTGGCGCGGTTCTGTTCGACGTGGGTTTCGTCGTTCCAGGCCGCGACCGACGCAGCCTGCACGGCGGGGCTCATGGCGCCGCCGTGATAGGTGCGGTACAACAGGAATTTTTTCAGCACTTCGGCGTCGCCGGCCACGAAGCCCGAGCGCATGCCCGGCACGTTGGAGCGCTTGGACAGGCTGGAGAACACGATCAGGCGCGCGTACGGGCGCTCGACGCCGGACAGGCCCAGCATGTGGGCCGCCTGCAGCGCGCCCAGCGGCGGCTCGTCGCCGTGGTAGATCTCGGAATAGCACTCGTCGGCGGCGATGATGAAGTCGTAGCGCTCGGACAGGGCGAACAGGTGTTCCCAGTCGGTCAGCGTCAGCGTGGCGCCGGTCGGGTTGCCGGGCGAGCAGACGTACAGCAGGCGCACGCGCTGCCACACTTCGGCCGGCACGCTGTCGTAGTCGCAGCCGAAGTTGCGGGCCGGGTCGGAGTTGACGAAGTAGGGCGTGGCGCCGGCCAGGTAGGCCGCGCCTTCGTAGATCTGGTAGAACGGATTGGGGCACACCACCAGCGAATCGGCGGCCGGGTCGATCACGGTCTGGGCCAGCGCGAACAGCGCCTCGCGCGAACCGTTGACGGGCAAGACCTGGGTGGCCCGGTCGAGCGCCGGAATGCCGTAACGCCGCTCCAGCCAGCCGGCGATGGCGCCGCGCAGCGCCTCCGAACCGATGGTGGTGGGGTAGTTGGCCAGGCCGGCGATGTTGTCGATCAGGGCTTGCTGGATGAAGGGCGGTGTGGGGTGCTTAGGCTCGCCCATGCCCAGGCTGACGGCCGTGTGCTGCGGATTGGCTTTGACCTGGCCGAAGAGCTGGCGCAGTTTTTCGAACGGATAGGATTGCAGTTTGTCGAGATGTGGATTCACGTGGCGGACCAAAAGGCGGAGCAGTGTTAAAAAGGGACGGCGAGAACGGCAAACAGGAACGGCGCAAACAGCGGAACGGCGCGGCAGCGGTGGCGCCGGGCCGGATTCAACTTTCCATTATAGCGGCTGTGGCAAGAGTTGGTGCGGGGCGGCGGTGCGCCGTGCAACGTGGTGTCAATTGATTAAAGTGGTCTGAATTGCCATGTTTAGGTACCTTGCAGCGGACAGGCAGCCATCGATGCGTCCAGCCGGTGTGCCAGGTTCGCGCGCAGGGCGGCCAGGCCGGCCATGCGGCGGTCGATGTCGTCCAGCTTGCGCGCCAGCGCCGCACGCAGCTGCGGCGCCGAGGCTTCCGGCGCGGCCAGCAGCGGCAGGTCGGCCTCGATTTCCTTGAGCGTGAAGCCGAGCGTCTGGGCGATGCGGATGTAGCGCAGCCAGTCCACGGCTTCGGGCGGGTACTGGCGGTAGCCGTTCTCGCCGCGGCGCGCGCGCAGCAGGCCGCGCTTCTCGTAAAAGCGCAGGGTGTCGCGGCTCAAGCCCGTGGCGCTGGCGATTTCTCCGATCTGCATGGCGGACGTTCCAGATAGTGGTTGACATTGGAGTGTACTCCAGGCTTTAGCATGGCTGCATCTACTTTTATCGGGAGCTGATATGGCCAATTTGTCTTCAACCACGTATCGCCGCATCGTCTTCGGCAGCGCGCTGTATGACCTGCTGGTGACGGCACCTTTCGCCACGCCGTGGACGTTCGCGCAGGCGCATGGCCAGCTGTCGGCCATCAATGTCTGGCTGGGCGGCGTGGCTTTGCCGGCGTTTGCGCCGTTTCACGTGCTGTTTGCCTGCCTGCTGGGCAGTGTGGTGCTGGTGTGGTCGGTGCTGCGGCTGACGGACCCGCAGCGGCGCTTCGGCCGCTACGACGGCGCGGCGCGCATGCTGTTCGCCACCTGGATGGCGTGGGCATTGGCGCAGACGGGGGCGCCGCTGCTTTGGCTGTTCATCGTGCCGGAGTTTTGCTGGGGTGTGGCGCAGTGGTTGCCGGTGGCGGCCGACGGTTTTGGGAGCATCACCGCGCCTGGCGACGACTCGCGATTGCCAGCACTGTAGGCGGTGTACGGTCAGTCCGCCTTGCAGTCATCGATCATGAAGTCTTCGCGCCGCCGGTGTTTGGGCAGGCGACGCTCGACCTGCGCTTCGGCGTGAAAGTTGGCATGCTGGACCAGCGTCAACGCCGTCTTGAGCGTGTCGCTCATGGTGCTGGCGACAGCCCGCATGGCTTCCATGTGTGATGTGGGCGGCTTGTTCGCCTGCTGTTCCAGCTGGCGCCGCAGCTGGGACGCGGCCGTCCAGTTCTTTTCGCCGGGGCGGCGTATCCACAAATCGCGCCAGGCGTTGCGGCCATCCCCGGCAATTAATAATGTGAGCTGCCGCGGCGAGACGGCGCGGCCCCGGTACATGAGCTCTTCGCCCACCACCTCGGCGTAATGCCATGTGTCGCCCACGTGCATGCGCACCCGGCTCCCGTCGGGCAGGAACAGGCATTTCCATTGATAGCCCTGTAGCGGCGCCGCCGTTTGGCGCTGCACTTCCATCCAGTGCTCAATTGCGCGCACCACCGCTTCGGTGGTGGTGAGCGTGCTGCCGGACATGCGCAAATAGTTGCACAATTCAGAGTAGGCAGCGGGTGGTATGGCGGTTTGGGTGCCTCCGGCATTCATACTCGTTTCTCCTGTCAGAGTTGTCTGGTTTTGTCGCGTTCTGTCTCTTTAGACAAGGAAATTCGCGCCGAGTTCAAACGCGACAGAACGAGACAGAACGAGACAGGCAAACGAGACGCGTTGCCGGAGGGAGCCGCCAGGCCATACCACCCTGTCTATGGCGGTCGTTGATTGGCGGGAATGTCGAATGAGCGGAAGGACGTGAATTCCCGCCGACCTGTTAGCTGGCTGGGTACACATGATAGGTAACATCATCTTTGCTGGAATGTTGAAGCTGTGACAATCCGCGTATTTTTCGTTTCGGCAAGATGTTATTCTGGGGCGATCGGCTGTGGTCGGCTGCAACCGGCCAAGAGCGGTCAAAAGAGGATTGAGCGTGCGTTCTATCTTTGATATTACTCGAATTCAGTTTTTTATCTCAGCAATCGTAGTTTGGGTTGTTCTGGTTATTGCTTTTGCTTTATTGTGGAATTTTTCCTCTGGCGCAGAGTATGTGGCATGGGGCAATTACGAACTTGCGGTTGTAATTCTTTCGCTTCCGTATGTAATCACTGTAGTGTTAGTAAAAATTTTTTGCGTGTTTCGAGGTGAAAGCGGGTATGAATCAAAGTAATTTTTTTAAAAATGGCATTCTGCTGTCGCGTTTCGACCGGCTGTTCCCGGCCACAAGCCGCCGTTCGCGACTTTAGATGATTGACGATGATGAAAGTGCAGTTCAATAGCTCTACTGTTTCAATTACTTCACTTGAACAGCTCGGAGAGTTGTTAAACGAGTGTGACCGTGTACCAGAATTTGAGCTGTGGGTAGCAACGGAGTCGTTTCCCTCAATGTGCATGCTCCGAAATGGAGAGCATGCTTGGCTTATGCATATGCAGAGTGAAGACGATTCGGTTCACTCAATCGGCGAGTACGCCGGAGGCGGTGTTTTTAGTTTTAGATTGGCGAATGGGCAGGTGGATGAGTATCCGCTTTCTTGGTGCATCGAGGTCGAGCAATGCTACAAGGCTATCGCTTATTTTTATGTGAACCGGGGAGCAGTTCCCGCATGGATAAAGTGGAATTAGCGGTACGCCGAATTCGGCCAGAACCGGACGTTATTATTTTTTAGAGAGCGCAGTATGGAATATCGGTTTCAGGTGGCGTCGGACGTAGTCCGCGACGGGCTGGGCGTTGAGCTCGTAGATTCCGTTGGTAATGTGCTTGCTGAGGTCTTCAGATGTGATGCTGATAATTCTCTGAAAGTCTCTTTGTTTCATGAAGAGCTACCATTTCCATTGGTTGAGAAGTTAGTTCGTATGGCACGAGCTGAGCTAGGTTCTTTTGAAGATGGAAGCCCGCTGCCGCAACCGGTGTGACGCCAATCGGCTGCGGATTTCAGACATTGGTACTTTTTAGGTTAAATCTGCTTTTTATAAAATTTTTATAATTATGCGAGTATTTTTTAATTTGTTTTTTTTGCTGATTCTTTCCGCTTGCAGCACCACGCCACACAGTATGGTTGCATTGAAAGGAGATATGGCAAAACACGATGTGGTTGCACTGAAAGGAGCTATGGAGAATTTTAATTTTCCAGCGGCCTGTCCTGCTGTGGAGATGGTACCAGATAAAGCGGAATTTAGCCGTTCACATGATGAGGATATAGCCATATACCCGAGTAAGTTAATACCGAAAGAATTTTCTGGTTGTCAATATGTTTGGATAGGGAATGCTGACGAACCGAGAACCATGCTGCCTCTGATGGTAGCCTATTTCAATGATAGTCATGTGCAATGGCTTGTAGGTCGGGACCCATATGAGCCTGCTTCCTTTAAATGTGTATACCGAAATCAAAAGCTTAGCTTAGAAGAATCTGAAAATACTCAAAAATGCCCGTCAGCGACTGACCTTGAGCATCGAAAGTAACGTCAAGATATTTGAAATGTTCATGGTAGTTTTAGTTTGTCGTGAGGAATGGCTTGACGAACTTAAAAAGTACCGAATGTCACCGGCGGCTTTCGGCTGCCAAAATCAGGCCTACGTCAATCCCTTGCTTGCCAATAAATCAATGCAGTGAGGCCATAGCTTCTAGCGGCTCTTGTGATAATAAAATCGAAGGTCCGAGATGGGGCGGAATCAGCCGCACGTTAGAGACAATAAATTGGTTTAAGTATTAATCGTCATGGATGATATCTTGGCGCAGTCAACATTTAATAAACATGCTGAACAAATGAAAAAGCGATCAGGGAATGCAAAAACAAGTTGAGGCGCTGTTACTTGGCTATATCGCCAATTTGGCGGGCCTGTTGTTGGCGTATCTTTACCTGGATACGATATTGCTGGTGAAGATAGCCGTCTTCTTTTGCGTCGCTGCCTGCATCGGGGTGGCATTTGCTCGCATCAAACGCTACAGCGCATGCCGGAAGGCCGCTCGCTACGGCGCCTTCTTTGCAATCTGCACGCTGTGGATGCCCGTCGTTCTGGTGTCATACGGCCTGGCGTTGGTCGTGGTGCCGTCTTTTGCGTTGTACAGCCTCGCGCTGTCGGCCGGCTGGCACCTGATGTCCCACATGCAGCGCGCCTGAGGCTCGGGCGTCGCCCCGCCGCCCACTCACGCCGCCTTGAGCATCTGCTGCGGCGCGCTCCACACCTGCTGCGCCACCCGCATCATGTTGCGGCCCAGGACCATTTCGATTTCCCCGTTGTTCATGCCGGTGCGCCGCAGCGCCTGCGCCAGCTCGCGCCACGCGGATGGCGGCGTGTAGCTGGGCGGCTGGCCGGCATCATAGCCGGCCGACGCCGGCCACCAGTAGCCACGATCAAAATCGCCGGGCGGCGTGTCGTCCAGGCCGGGCTGCTGGAAGCCGATGTCGAGACCGATGCCGACGTGCGCCACGCCCACCAGTTCTGCAATGTAGGCCACATGGCGCGCCACGTCGTCGGCGCCGGGCTGTTCGCTGCCGAGGAACCACGAAACGCCGGACACGCACACCACGCCGCCCGTCGTGGCGCAGGCCTGGATCTGTTCGTCGCTGACGTTGCGCCCATGCGGCACCAGGGCCAGCGGATTGGCGTGGCTGAAGATGACGGGCTTGGAGGACGCGGCCATGATCTCCAGGCTGCAGCGGCGGCCCGTATGCGCGCAGTCCATCAGGATGCCGGCGTCGTTGATGGCGGCCACCATGCGGTGTCCGAGCCCGGTCAGGCCGCGCGGCACGTCGTGGCAGCCGTCGGCCACGCTGTTGTTGCGGTTGTAGGCGAAATGGATCTGGCGCACGCCCAACTGGGCGTACAGGGCCACCATCTCCGGCTGTTCGAGCAGCGGCATGGCGCCTTCCAGGTCGAAGCTGATGGCCATGCGGCCGTCCGCCGCGGCCTGGATGATCTCGTCCACGCTAGCCACCAACGCGTAGCGCTCCGGGTGGGCGGCGATGGTGGCGCGGTAGCCGGCGATCACGGACATGACCTGCGATACGGGATTCATGTCCATTCCCACGTTAAGTGAAACATAGTTCACGCCGGCGGCGTGCAGCTGGTCGACCGGCGCGAAGTCGGCTTGCGGGTGTAGGGGCAGGCAGGCGTGGGCGTCCCAGTTGATCATCAGCGTGTACTCTTTTCGTTAAAATTATGCGTCTTGCAAAATGCGAGCGCTCTATATTCCCACGAAAAGGCAGGGCAGGGCAATCGAGGATGCTCTCGGATTGCAGCCGGTCAGGCCGTTTCCAGGCGCGAGGCTGGGGTCTGCTGTCGAGCGCTCCTGATCATGTCGACGGCCTTTTCGGCGATCATGATCGTGGGCGCGTTGGTGTTCCCGCCCACCAGCGTGGGCATGACGGACGCATCGACCACGCGCAGCCGGTCCACTCCCACTACCCGCAGTTCGGGGTCCACCACGGCCATCTCGTCCACCCCCATCTTGCAGGTGCCGACCGGGTGATAGATGGTTTCGGCATACTGGCGGACGAACGCTTCGATCTCCGCATCGCTCTGCACGGCCTGGCCGGGCAGGATTTCCTCGCCGCGATAGGGTTCCATGACGGCCTGCGACAGTATCGTCCGCGCATGCCGGACTCCCTTGACCATCCGGGCGACATCGTCCGGGTGCGACAGGTAATTGGCGTGTATCGCCGGCGCCTGCAGGGGATTGGCGCTAGCCAGCGAGACCGAGCCCCGGCTCATGGGCCGCAGATTGCACACATGTAGCGAATAGCCCTGGCCCATCAGGAATGACAGGTCGCGTCCATGGTTCTTCAATTTGGCCGGCGTGAAGTGGAACTGCAAATCCGGGATGGCGACGCCGGCGTCGCTCCTGATAAAGCCGCAAGCCTCGGCGCCATTGGTCGAGAGCATGCCATCGCGCCGGAGCAGATAGCGCAGCAGCAGCCATGGCCCCTTGAGCAGATTGCCCAGGCCGAGGTTATAGGAGACGCGCTTGCGCGATCGTTGGACCACCATGACGTCCAGGTGGTCCTGCAGGTTCTTGCCCACGCCCGGCAGATGCTGGACGCAAGCGATGCCCCGGGCTTGCAGTTCGGCCTGGTCGCCTATGCCCGACAACATCAGCAACTGCGGGCTGAAAATCGCGCCGGCCGACAGTAGCACTTCGCGCCCGGCCAGCACGGTCTGGCTCTGGCCGTGCTGGAGGTATTGCACGCCGCTGGCATAGGGGGCGCCCTGGCCGTTGCGCGCCGTCAGGATGCGGCTCACTTGTACGCCGGTGATGATGGTCAGGTTGGGGCGGGCCCGCACCGGTGTCAGATAGGCTTTCGCGGCGCTGCAGCGCGCGCCGTTCTTCTGCGTTACCTGGAACAAGCCTACGCCTTCCTGCTGCGGGCCGTTGAAGTCAAGGTTGTGCGGGTAGCCGGCCTGGACCCCGGCCTGGATGAACGCTGCCGACAATTCATTGGGCGACCTGAGGTCGGCGACATTCAGCGGCCCTCCCGTGCCGTGGTACGCGTCCGCGCCGCGCTCCTGGTGTTCGGACCGTTTGAAGTAGGGCAGTACGTCCTTGAACGACCAGCCGGCGCAGCCCAGCGCCGCCCACTCGTCATAATCCTGGGCGTTGCCTCTCATGTAGCACATGGCATTGGACGAACTGCTGCCGCCCAACGCCTTGCCGCGCGGCCAGAACAACCGGCGGCCTGCCAGTTCCCGCTCCGGTTGCGTGTTCAGATGCCAGTTCATGCCGGGGCTGCGCATCATCCACAGCAGGCCGATGGGGATATGGATGGCAGGATGCCAATCGCGCGGTCCGGCTTCCAGCAGGCAGACGGAAATGGCGGGATCTTCGCTCAACCTGCCGGCGAGCACACAGCCGGCGGATCCTCCGCCTATCACCACGTAATCGAAGCTAGCCATGCGCAACCCCTTCCGTGTAATGCGGATAAAAAGAATAACACAAGCGTTATCGAAAGAATAATGCAATGGCTGCGCAAAACAACACCGGCGACGTGCGCGGCGGGCCATCCCGCTGGCACGCGGCGCGGCGCGGGGCGATTGCACCACCCCGGCGGCCCGTGCGCTGCTTTATACTGGCGGATTATCTATCGCAGAACCAATCCCAAAGGCTGTCATGTCATTTACCTCGCTGGGCCTTGCTCCCTCGCTTATCAACGCCGTGACCGAAATCGGCTACCAGGAGCCGACCGCGATCCAGCGTGCCGCCATCCCCGCCATTTTGCGCGGCGAGGACGTGCTGGGCGCGGCCCAGACCGGCTCCGGCAAGACGGCGGCCTTCGCGCTGCCGCTGCTGCAATCGCTGCTCGACAACCGCAGCGGCCCGCGCCAGCTGCATGGCCTGGTGCTGGTGCCCACGCGCGAGCTGGCGGCCCAGGTGGGTGAGTCGATCCGCAAGCTGGCGCAGCACCTGCCGATGCAGGTCAAGGTGTCCATCGTGTTCGGCGGCGTGTCGATCAACCCGCAGATGATGGCGCTGCGCGGCGGGGCCGACATCGTGGTGGCCACGCCGGGCCGCCTGCTGGACCTGATCGACCACAACGCGCTGAAGATTTCGCGCGCCGCCATGCTGGTGCTGGACGAAGCCGACCGCCTGCTGGACCTGGGCTTTAGCGAGGAACTGGCGCGCATCCTGGAACTGCTGCCGGTGCAGCGCCAGAACCTGTTCTTCTCGGCCACCTTCCCGCCGGAAGTGCAGGCCCTGGCCGACCGCATGTTGCACCAGCCGGCCCGCATCGAAGTGCTGTCCGAGCCGGTCAGCAAGCCCGATATCGCCCAGCGCGCCATCCTGGTCGATGCGCCGCGCCGCACGCAGTTGCTCAAGCACCTGATACTGGAACATAAATGGCCGCGCGTGCTGGTGTTCGTGGCCACCAAGTACGCCGCCGAGCATGTGGCGGACAAGCTGCAGCGCAACGGCATCCGGGCCGGCGCCTTCCACGGCGAATTCAGCCAGGGTGCACGCACGGAAGTGCTGGCCGACTTCAAGGCCAGCCGCCTGCAGGTGCTGGTGGCGACCGATGTGGCCGCGCGCGGCATCGACATCGCGCGCCTGCCGGCCGTGGTTAATTACGATCTGCCCCGTTCGGCCGTCGATTACACGCACCGCATCGGCCGCACCGGCCGCGCGGGCGAGAGCGGGGTGGCCGTCAGCTTCGTCAGCGCCGACACGGAGGCGCATTTCCGCCTGATCGAAAAGCGCAACGATATCGTGCTGCCGCGCGAGCAGATCGCCGGCTTTGAGCCCAAGGAGGCGGCGGCGCCCGCGCCGCTGGTGTCGGTCACCGATACCGTCAACGGCGGCATCAAGGGCAAGCGCAAGAGCAAGAAGGACAAGCTGCGCGAAGCGGCGGCGCGCGCCGCGGCGGAATAGGCGACACATGGCGGTGCGGTTGTCACCGCTTGCTTGATGCCGTTGTCAGCGCCGCCGTTCGCGCGGCCTGCCGGGCCTGGCGGCTTGCACAGTTGTTCGCTCGCTTGATTAACAGCGCTGCATCCGCATGCCCTCAGGGCTTTTCCGATATCAGTTCTATGCGGCGCTGTATGCGTTGCTGTTCCCCCGTGTCGCCAGCCTGCTGCGCGCGCATGGCCTGCACGCCAAGCCACGCCAGCAGGGGCCGGCGCCAGCCCTGGGCCGATGCCGTATCGACGGCGCCGGCCAGCACCGGCGGGGTAGCGCGCCCGGTGCGCAGCAACACGCCCGACGCCACCAGCCTGGCCAGCGGATCGGCAATGGCCTGCGCGGCTGCCGCTGCCGCTACATCGGTCTGCGCGGTGGCAACGGCGCGGTGCTGCTCCGGCAGTAGGGCTGCGTCCTGCGGGCGCAGCGTGCCTGCCAGGTAGGCCGCGTAAGCCAGGTTGGCCGGGCCAGCATCCTGGCGCAGCTTGTCGAAGCCGACGCAATTTTCGAACACCAGCGCCGCCACGCGGGCGGCGCAGTGCACCAGTTCCGCCCGTATCACCAGTTCCGGCTTGCCGGTGCTGGCCAGCTGTTCGCGCGCGCGCCTGAATTCCGCTGTTTCCACCAGCGCGTTGCCTTCCATGTAGGCCGCCACGCCGCGGTCGATGGCGTTGTGGGCGTTCATTTGCCATTCCGGCTGCGGCGGGTTGTTGCCGCAAGCGGCCAGCAGCGTCATGGCGCCGGCCAGTGCTGCGAGGTGGGCTCTCATGGCAGTTTGATCTCCGTATCCTGTTTGAACGGCCATTTGCGGTTGATTTCGTTGACCAGCTGTTCCACCCGCCGCAAGCTCGTTTCCACTTCGGCGCGCAGCGTGCCCAGGTCGGCCGAGGCGATGCGGGCGTTGCCGCTGATGACCTGGGCGTCGGCCAGCACGGCATCGGCCTTTTTAAGGCTGTTGCGCGCGTCCGCCAGCAGTGCGTTGAGTTGCTGCACCGTGACCTGGGCCTGGCTCACCATGCCGTTCTTGTCGAACAGGCGGCTGTCGGCGTGGGCCATCAGGTTGTCGGCCTTGCGCGTGGCCGCGTCCACCGTCACCAGCAGGTTGCTGGCCCGTTGCAGCAGCAGTTGCGCGTTCTTGTCGTCGCCCGCCACCAGCCCCATGGCGCCGCCCGGGCCATTGAGCTTGTCGGTCATGCCCTTCACGTTGCGCAGGCTCGCCTCCAGCGCCGAGCCTTCGCCCGTGAGCTGGTTCAGGTTTTGCAGCACGTCCTTCATCGCCGCCAGGATGCGTGGAATCTCGGCCGTCGCGTCACCCACCAGCAGCGGGCGTTCGGCGTCGTCCGGCAGCGGCGGATCGGTCGGCACGCCGCTGTAGGCGCGCAGCTTGGCGCCGCCCACCACGGCCCGTTCCAGCGTGAAGATGCTGGAGCTGCGCAGCCAGTGCGCGTCCTTCCGCGGCACGTCGAGCACCACGCGGGCCTTGCCGTCCGGCGCCAGTTCGATGCGGCGCACCCGGCCGATGGGGAAGCCGGCATAGGTCAGGTCCATGCCGACCACCACGCCTTCCGAATCGTCGGCTTGCAGCAGCAGGCGCTGGGTCGCTTCGAAGGCGCCGCGCGCATACATCAGGTACAGGGCGGTGGCGCCGACCAGCAGCACCATCAGTGCCAGCAGCAGGGCCGCCTTCAGTTCGGCGTTGCGGACTGGCGCGGCGTCTGGCGGCGGTGGATTGGGGGTGTCGGTCATGACCCTATCTTTCAGTAGTAGTTGCCCATCAGCGAGGCGATTTCGACCAGCAGCAGCACCGCGAACAGGCGCACCATGTCGGACAGGCCGTGCGTCAGCTTGCCGCGGTAGCTCTCATCGTAGAACGACGACGCCATCGGGATCAGGCCCACCGCGAAGCTGAAAAAGACGATCTTGAGCACCAGGATCAGCGACACAGCGGGGGTGAAGATCTGTCCCACCACGCGGGTATAGCCGGGCAGGGCCCAGGGCGTGAAGCCGTAGATGGACAGGTAGGCCAGCGCCAGCGTCAGCACGCAGCTCATGGCCGCCAGCAGCCACACGGCGAATATGCCGGCCGCCACGCGGGGGAAGAATTCCGTGCGCAGCTGGGCCGGGTCTGGCGCGTTGGCCTGGGCATGCAGGCGGCGCTGCGAAAATTCCAGTCCGGCCGGCAGGGTGGCGCGCAGGGCGACGAAGCCGGCCGCCGTCAGCGGGATCAGTTCCAGCACCAGCACCCGCACCACCAGCGCCAGCGCGTAGCGCGTGAGGCCGTAGCTTTGCGAGGTGACGACGACGATGCGTATCAACACCACGCTCACCAGGGCCGACAGCACCGTAAACCACAGCAGGTTGGGCGCGGCGGCCTGCACCACCTGGCGCGCCAGCAGGGCGCGGTTGGCGCTGCCGTAGCTGGACGGTGTGAGCGCCAGGGCCAGCATGCGCACGGCGAAATGCAGCAGACGCCACCAGCTGGCCAGCCATGCATGGGCGGCCGCTTCCAGGCGCCGCAAGGCGGCGAGGGTGGATGTGGATGGGTTCATCTTGTCATCTTAGCATTTCCGATGCCGCCCTGGCGCACGCCGTCGCCGCAAACCCGGCCCTTTATTCGGCGGCGAAACTGGCGATGATGGCGTCGGCCACGGCGCGCACGCGGGCGCTGCGATTGAGGTCGCTGTGCATGACCAGCCACACGTCGTAATGGTCCGCCCGCTCCGGCCACAGGCGCACCAGGCGCGGATCGGCGTCGGCCATGTGGCAGGGCAGCTCGGCGATGCCCAGGCCCGCGCTGGCCGCCTCCAGCAGCATCAGGCCGCTGTTCACTTCCATCGTCACGCGCGCGTTGGCCACCGGTTCGCCGCAGATGCGCTCGCGGTGGCGGGGCGCCACGTTGCGCTGGTAGATCACGATGTCGTGGCCGGCCAGCGCCGTGCCCCGTTGCGGCTCGCCCCGTTGCTGCAGATAGGCGGGCGTGGCGTACAGGCCCAAGCTGCGCTTGATCAGGTGGCGCGAGATGAGGTCCGGATCGGTGGGCCGCAAGGTGCGCACGGCCAGGTCGGCTTCGCGCCGCGTCAGGCTGGTGATTTCCATGCTGGTGGACAGCACGACGCGGATCGCCGGGTGCGCCGCATGCAGCTGCTGCATGGCGGCGATCACGGAATGGCTGGCCAGCATGTCCGAGGTGCTCAGGCGGACCACCCCGCACAGGCGGTTGTCTATGCCCAGCAGCTCGCGCTGGAACTGGTCGGCCGCCTGCTCCATCAGCTCGGCCGCGCGTACGGCCAGTTCGCCGGCCGGCGTGGCCAGGTAGCCCGATGGGGTGCGCAGGAACAAGCGCGCCCCCAGCGACTTTTCCAGCGCGGCCAGGCGGCGGCCCACGGTGGCCTGGTCGATCTGCAGCTGGCCGGCGGCCGCCCGCAGCGTGCCGGCGCGGTAAATGGCGAGGAAGATGCGGGCGTTGTCCCAGTCCATGCTCGGTGCTCCGTTGGATGTGTGATGCATTTTTGCATCACGGCGCCGATCTTATGCGTATTTACTGCATGTGGCAAGCGGTCTACCATGGCTGACAATGTTTTCCAAAAGTAAAGGAACTTCCATGGCGACTAGCCCACTCTCGAACAGCGTCGCGGCCGGGAAACGGCCCGTGCCGGCCATGCTGGTGCTGCTGACGCTGGCCCTCGGTTTTGTGATGGCCATGATCGACGTCACGGCCGTCAACACAGCCCTATCCGATATCGCCGTCAGCCTGGGCGTGCCTTTGAGCGGCCTGGTGTGGGTGGTCGACGGCTATACGCTGACCTTCGCCGCGCTGCTGCTGGCCGGCGGCGCGCTGGCTGACCGCTACGGCGCGCGCACCGTGTACCAGAGCGGGCTGACCTTGTTCATCCTCAGCTCCGCGCTGTGCGCGCTGGCCGCCAGCGGCCCGGCCCTGGTCGCGGCCCGCCTGTTGCAAGGGGCCGGCGCGGCCCTGTTCATGCCCAGTTCCCTGAGCCTGCTGACCCATTCGTTCGACGACGACCGTACCCGCAGCCGCATGCTGGGCAGCTGGACGGCCATCGTCGGCTGCTCGTCTTCCATCGGGCCGCTGGTGGGCGGGGTGCTGGTCCATGCGTTCGGCTGGCGCAGGGTGTTCTGGGTCAACGTGCCCATCGGCCTGCTGGGCATTGTGCTGACGCAGGCCCTGGTGCCGGCCATGCCGCGCCATGCGCGGGCATTGCCTCTGCTGAGCCACGGCCTGGGCGTGGCGACGCTGGTCGCCCTCAGTTTCGTGCTGATCGAGGGACCGGTACTGGGCTGGACGTCCGTGCCGGTAGCGTTGGCGGGACTGTGCGCGCTGCTCACTGCCACCGTACTGGTACAGCGCGAACGCCATGGCGCGCTGCCTATGCTGCCGCGGGCCCTGTTTGCCAAGGCCGCGTTCGTGGCGGCCAGCGGGGTCGGTTTCCTGATCAACCTGGCCGTGTATGGGCAGCTGTTCCTGTTGAGCCTGTTCCTGCAACAGGTTGGCGGGGCGGATGCCTTGCACACGGGGCTGCAATTGCTGCCGATGATGGCTTGCTACGCCGTCGGCAATACGGTGTCCGGCCGCATCATGGCGCGCGTGGGCACCCGTCTGCCCATGTTGTACGGGCTGGCCGTGGGCACGGCGGCGGCGCTGGCGCTGATGAACCTGGGGCCGGCTACGCCATACTGGTTGTTGACGGGCGGCGCCATGGTGATGAATGTGGCAATCGGCATCGTCATCCCCGGCATGACGACCACTGTGATGCTGGTGGCCGGCCGCAGCCACGCCAACAGCGCGGCCGCCGCGCTGAACGCCAACCGCCAGATCGGCGCCCTGGTGGGCGTGGCGCTGATGGGGAGTGTGCTGCACATGGTGCCCGAGTGGCGCTGGCGCCTGCCGCTCGCGTTCGGCCTGATCACGCTGGCCTTTGCGGGCGCCTGGCTGCTGGTGTACCGGTACGTGCGGCTGGGGCGTCCGTCCGGCGCGGGGGAGTGAACCGGCACGGGGGAGTGGGGCAGCGTGCTGTGTGGTTCAACCGGGCCGGTACAATTCGGTGTACTGTACGGCTCTCGTTAATCAATTTGCATTCAAGATGAGTCCACGCCCCTTGCGCACCGTTGTCGCCGCCCTGTTGCTGGCCTGCTTCCTGCAGGCCCATGCCGGCGGCGCCCCCCTGGCGCTGGCCGATCCGCTGCCCATCGGGCCGCAGGTCAAGGTGGGCCGGCTGGCCAACGGCCTGACCTACTACATCCAGAAGAACAGCCGGCCGGAACAAAAGCTGGAACTGCGGCTGGTGGTCAAGGCCGGCTCCATCCTGGAAGACGAGGACCAGCAGGGCCTGGCCCACTTCACCGAACACATGGCGTTCAACGGCTCTACCCATTTCAAGCGCAACGAGCTGGTGTCCTACCTGCAGGGCATAGGCGTGAAGTTCGGCGCCGACCTGAATGCCTACACCAGCTTCGACGAGACGGTCTATATGCTGCCCATCCCCACCGATCGGCCGGAAACGCTGGAGCAGGGCTTCCAGGTGCTGGAGGACTGGGCCCACGGCCTGTCGTTCAACGATGCCGACATCGACAGCGAGCGCGGTATCGTGCTGGAAGAGCTGCGCCTGGGCAAAGGGGTGGAAGACCGCATGAACAAGGTGTTGATGCCCAAGCTGATGAATGGTTCCCGTTATGCGCAGCGTATGCCGATCGGTAAAGAGGACATCCTCAAGACCTTCGCGCCCGACGCCATCCGCCGTTTCTACCGCGACTGGTATCGGCCCGACCTGATGGCCGTGGTGGTGGTGGGCGACGTCGACCCGGGTACGGTGCAGCAGCTGGTGGAGCGCCATTTCAGCGCGCTGGTCAACCCGGCCCACGAGCGCGTCCGCGAGTATGCCGTCATTCCGCAGCGCCAGGCGTCCGAAGGCGTGGTGGTGACGGACAAGGAAGCGAATGCCAACGGGGTCTACATCCGTTACGGCATCGAGCCCAAGCCGGCCAACGGCACGGTGGGCGACTACCGCGCCAGCCTGGTCGAGGGGCTGTACGGCGCCATGCTGGGCCAGCGCATGTATGAACTGACGCAGCAGGCCAACCCGCCGTTCATCCAGGGCGGCAGCAGCATGACCAAGGTGGCGCGCGGCTACCGTTCGTTCCGCGCCGGGGCCGTGCTGGGCAAGGGCGGCGCGGCGCCGGCCATCGCCGCGCTGGTGCAGGAAGACGAACGGGCCCGCCAGTACGGCTTTACCGCCTCCGAGCTGGAACGGGCCAAGAAGAATATGCTGCGCAGTTTCGAGCGCGGCTACAACGAGCGCGACAAGTCCGATTCGGCCGGCTACGCCGCCGAGTACATCCGCCACTTCCTGGAGCAGGAGCCTATTCCTGGCATCGCCAACGAATACGATTACGCACGTCAGCTGGTGCCCGGTATTACGCTGGCCGAAGTCAATGCGATGGCACGGGCCGAGATTCCGTCCGGCGGCAACAAGCTGGTGATCTACGGCGGCAGCGACCAGGCAGAAACGCCCATCCCCGCCTCGGCCGAACTGCTGGCGGCGGTGGAGGCGGCCGAGCGCAAGCCGGTCCAGGCCCAGGCCGAGAAGGTGTACGCCAGCGCGTTGATGGCCCAGCCGCCCAAGGCCGGCACCATCGTCAGCCAGAGCGTGGACCCGGCCTTAGGCCTGACCCGGCTCACGCTGAGCAACGGCGTCAAGGTCGTGCTCAAGCCGACCGATTTCAATAACGACCAGGTGCTGCTGTCGGCGCTGCGTTTTGGCGGCCAGTCGCTGTTCGGCGAACAGGATATCGTCAACGCGCGCTACGCCAGCGCCATCGTGGGCCAAATGGGACTGCACGACTATTCGCCTGCGGACCTGGGCAAGGTACTGGCGGGGAAGGCCGCGCAGACCAGCGCCACCGTCAGCAACCTCAGTGAGATGCTGGGCGGGCAATCGGGCCGGGACGACGTGGAAACCATGCTGCAGCTGGCCTATTTGCAGATGACGGAGCCGCGCCGCGACCGCGCCATCTTTGAATCGTTCATCGGCAAGCAGAAGGAGCTGGCCCGCAACAGCCTGTCGCGCCCGGAAGCCGTATTCGGCGACACCATCGTCGGCACCCTGTACAACAACAATGCGCGGGTGGCGCGGGCGCCGCGGCCGGAGGACTTCGACCGCATCGACCTGGACCGGGTGTTCGACATCTACCGCAGCCGCCTGTCCAGCGCCAGGGACTTCACCTTCTTCCTGGTCGGCAGTTTCGACGTGGAGCAGATCAAGCCGCTGCTGGCCACCTACCTGGGCGGCCTGCCCACGCCCGACGTGCCGGTACAGTACAAGGATTGGGGCGTGCGGCCGGTCAAGGGCGTGGTGAGGAAGGAAGTGCGCATGGGGGCCGAGCCCAAGAGCACGATTTCGATCACGTTCACGGGCGAGGCGCCTTATTCGGACGACGAGCAGCTGCGCCTGCAGGCCCTGATCGAAGCGCTCAACATCAAGCTGGTGGAAGTGCTGCGCGAGAAGCTGGGCCTGATCTACGGCGGCGGCATGGCCGGCTCGCTGACCAAGATTCCCTATGGCGGCTACGCCATCAACATCAACCTGCCGTGCGGACCGGAGAATGTGGACAAGGTGATCGCCGCCACCTTCGCGGAAATCGCCCGGGTCAAGGAGCAGGGCGTGGTGCCGGCGGACCTCGACAAGGTGCGCGCCAACTGGTCCAAGAATTACCGCAAGGGTTTGCGCGAGAACGGATACTGGCTCGGACAGTTGCAGCACGCTTTCGTGAACGGTACCGATCCGGCGGCCCTGCTCACTTACGAACAGCGGGCCGGCGCCATCCGCGCGGCGGACCTGAAGCAGACAGCGCGCCGCTATTTCGACATGGATAACTACCTGCAAGTGGTGCTCTATCCCGCCCGGTGACGGGCAGGATGGTGTTTTTTGCCACATTGCCTTGCCGATTGGAGGAAAAGCTCTATTCGCTGGGGCGGTGCGGCGGAACTGCTACACTGTTGGCTGATACTCACCCCGAACGTGCAAGAGGCAAGACCATGGCGAAGAAAAAAGAAGAGCTGGACCCGGAAACGATGGCACTGATCCAGTGGTGCATCGAAGTGGAAGGTTTCCTGGTGGCCGGCGGTGCCACGCAGGAGCAGGCCCAGGAGCACATCGAGGACGAAGTGGAGTGGTTCACGGACCTGTTCTACGACGGCTTGAGCCCGGAGGAAGCGGCCAAGGAAGCGCTGGCCTGATCTGATCCCGGGCCCGGGCCAGGTCCCTGCGCCGGCCCGCGCGGCGGCCTGACGTACAATAGCGGCCATCTCCCAAAGCGCCCCTGGCGCCGATCGGCATTCGTCGTGCGCTCCAGCGCATCGACGGCATACGCCGGTGCGGCGCCCCGGCGCCCATTTTCATGAAGTCCGACCCGCACGACAATCTGGCTGTACCGGCATTCCGCCCGGACCTGGTCCGCTGGCGCCAGCTCGTCACGCCCGCCTGGCTGGCCGCCGCGCTGGCCGGCGAGCCGGTGGCGGCGGCCCCGCCGCCGGACTGGCGCCTGTTCGAAGTCGGCTGCGGCGGCGATGCCCAATTCGCCCAGGCCCACATTCCCGGCGCCGGCTACATCGATACCAACCAGCTGGAACAGGCGCCCCTGTGGAACAAGGTGTGTGACCAGGCCTTGCTGCGCCTGCTGCTCGATTGCGGCATCCGACACGACAGCACGGTGGTGCTCTATGGCCGCAACAACCTGGCCGCCGCCCGCGCGGCCCACCTGATGCTGTACGCGGGCGTGCGCGACGTGCGCCTGCTCGACGGCGGTTACGGCTTGTGGCAGGCGGGCGGTCATCCGTCCGTGCCGGGCGCGCCGCGGCGCTACCCCGGCGTGGCCGGCTTCGGCGTGCCGTTCCCGGCCCGCCCCGATTACCTGATCGGCATCGACCAGGCGCGCGCCCTGTTGCAGCAGCCGGACGGCGCGCTGGTCAGCATCCGCACCTGGAATGAGTATATTGGCAAGATTTCGGGTTATAGTTATATCGCCGCGCGGGGCGACATTCCGGGCGCGCGCTGGGGCCGGGCCGGCAACGACGACGATGTGAACAGCATGAGCGAGTTCCACCGTGCCGACGGCAGCATGAAACCGGCCGGCGAAATCGGCCGGCTGTGGCGGGAAGCGGGCATAGACCCGCGCCAACGCATGGCGTTCTATTGCGGCACCGGCTGGCGCGCTTCGCTGGCCTTCTTTTACGCCTGGCTGATGGATTGGCAGCACATCAGCGTGTATGACGGCGGCTGGTGCGAGTGGAGCGGCGATCCGGCCAATCCCGTCGTCTGCCGCACGGGAACGAGCTAAGGCGCCGGCCGTTACCATGCCGGCGTGTACGTCATCTTGGGGAGACATGATGGACAAGGGCAGCATGGGTATCACGCAGGGCATGGCCGCACTGGCGCCGCCGCCGGCGCCGCAGCGGCGCATCGCCGACCTGCCGGGGCCGAAGGGACGCCCTTTCACGGGCAGCATCGCGGCCATCAACCGCCAGCCGTTGCACCAGGTGCTGGAAGACTGGGGCCGTCAGTACGGCACGCTGTACCGCTTCCGCATCATGCGCAAGAACTTCCTGGTCACCTCCGACCGCGACGTCATCGCCGGCCTGCTGCGCGACCGGCCCGACGTCATGCGCCGCTCCTCGCGCACGGCGCAGATGCTGGAGGAGGTGGGCACGCGCGGCCTGTTCACGGCCGAGGGTGAAGACTGGCGCCGCCAGCGCAAGCTGGTGATGCGGGCCCTGACGCCGGAAGTGATCCACGGCTTTTTCCCCACCCTGGGCATGATGACCGAACGGCTGCAGCGGCGCTGGAGCGCGGCCATCGCGGCGGGCCGTCCGGTGGACGTGCTGCGCGACCTGAAGGCCTACACGCTGGACGTGACGATAGGGCTGGCCATGGGCCAGGACATCAACACCCTGGAGCTGGAAGACAATCCCCTGCAGCGCGACATCGAGTTCCTGTTCAACCGGGTGGCGCGGCGCCTGACGACGGCGCTGCCGTACTGGCGCGTGTCGCTGTTCAAGCGCGCGCCCGACCGCGAGGCCGACGCCGCCGCCGCCCGCGTCCAGCAAGCCGTCACCGGCTTCATCGCGCAGACCCGGCAGCGCCTGGCGGACAATCCGGCCTTGCGCCAGAAGCCGTCCAACATGCTCGAAGCGCTGGTGGCCGCCTGCGACGAACCCGGTTCCGGTTTCACCGATGCTGGCGTGGTGGGCAACGCCATCACCATGGTGTTCGCCGGCGAGGACACCACCTCCAACACGACGGCCTGGCTGATCGACTTCCTGGCGCGCGATCGGGCCGCCGGCGCGGCGCTGGCGGCCGAGGCCGACCGCGTGCTGGGCGAGCAGCCCGTATTGCGCGACTATCGCCTGCTGGACCAGCTCACTTACCTGGACGCGGCTACCCGCGAATCGATGCGGCTCAAGCCGGTGGCGCCGTTCCTGGCCGTGGAACCGACGCGCGACGTGATGCTGGGCGATGTGGCCGTACCGGCCGGCACCGTCATCTTCACCATGACGCGGCTGGCGGCCCAGCGCGACTGCGACCTGGTGCAGCCGGACGCCTTCCTGCCCCAGCGCTGGCTGGAGGGCACGGCGGAGCGGGGCGACGATCCGGGCCGCAAGCTGTTCCCGTTCGGCGGCGGGCCCCGCTTCTGCCCGGGACGCTACCTGGCCATGGCCGAGATCAAGATGGTGATGGCGATGCTGGCGCGCCATTTCACCATCGTGCCCGTGCCCGGCGCGGCGCCGGCCAGGGAAACCTTCACCTTCACCAATTCGCCCAGCGCCTTGCCGGTGATGCTGCAGGCGCGCCAGACCTGAAGCGGAAAAAGTGCTAGGCTATTACCTGGCTAGCTTGATTTCATCAACCACCCGGCATGGGTATGTGGTCATCGTCTGCGGAGGCCTGCATGTTCAAGAAAATCGCCCCCGGCTTCGTGCTCGCGGCGGCGCTGGCCGCCGCGGCAGCGCAGGCGGCGCCGTTGCGGCACGACCATCCGTTGATCGGCACCTGGCAGATCACGCTGGCCGACGGCTCCTGCAGCGAAACCTACCGCATCCGCGACGATGGCAGCAGCCTCGTCACGAGCAACGAGGAAGTGGCCGAATCGACCTTCGACATCGCCGACCAGCCCGACGCGCTGGGTTTCTACAAACAGGTCGACAAGGTCGTCAAGGACAACGGCAAGCCCGATTGCTCGGGCGAGGTGACGGAAGTAGGCCATGTGGCCACCAGCTACATCCTGTTCCACCCCAGCGGCAATATGTTCCTGATGTGCTTCGAGCGCGACACGCACAGATGCATCGGCCCCTTCATCCGGGTGCGCGGCAACTTCACCTGACGGCCGGGCCCCGTTCTAGCCCCGCTCGCGGAAGGCGCCCGGGTTCATGCCCGACCACTCCTTGAAGGCGTGGTTGAAGGCGCTCTGTTCCTGATACCCGAGCAGGAAGGCGATATCGACCAGGCTCAGTTCCGGCTGGCGCAGATAGTCGCGCGCCAGCGCGAAGCGGGCCTGGTCCAGCACCTGCTGGAAGGTGGCGCCGGCCTCGCTCAGCTTGCGCTGCAGCGTGCGCGGCGACAGTTTCAGCTCGTCGGCGATCGACGCCAGCCTGACCTGGCCCTGGGCCAGGTTGCGCACGATCGCCGCATGCACCTGTTGGGTGACGTCGTTGCCGGACCGCGCCCGCAGTTGCAGCAGCTGTTCGGCGTGCTGCTGCAGCACCGGATACAGGCCAGTGTCGGCGTTCGGCACGGGCCAGGACAGCAGCTGGGCGTCGAAACTGGCCGTGTTGGCCGGCGCGCCGAAGCGGGGCAGGGCGCCGAACAGGCGCACATATTCCCCGTGACCGGCCGGGTCGCCGCCGTCGTGGCTGAGCGCCAGTTCGGCCGGCGGCAGCGTCACCCCGGCCAGCCAGTTGCCGAACACGCGGATGCCGGCAAACACGCTGTCGGTCAGGTGGCGCCGGCCCGGCCCGTAGTGGCAATGCCAGGTGTAGTGGGCCATGCCGCTGCTCACCTGCAGGGCCGAGCGCCCCAGGTCGTGGGCCAGCTGCTCGTAGCGCATGGTCTGTTCGAAGGCCTGGCCGAAGTCGCGGCAGCTGAGCAGGATCAGGCCGTACACATTGTAGGTGCCCAGCTTGAAGCGCTCGCCCACGTGCAGGCCGAAGTGGGGATCGTCCGCCAGTGCGGCGCCCACGTCGAGCAGGCGCACGTAGTCGTCGGCCGCCAGCGACTCGGGCAGCGGCCACAGGGCGCCGGCGGGCAGGCCGGCGGCCCGTTCCAGGCCGGCCGCCTGCACGCCGCGCGCGGCGGCCGCCTCCAGCAGCGGCTGCAGATAGGAGCCGGCCACGCGGCCGCCGCGCGGGGCGCGCAGTTCAGGCGTGGGGCTTGGCATGATCGAACAATGCGGATGTCATGAATACGCAATACCTCGTGTGGGTTCTGTCTTATTCTGCTGCCATGATTAGCCAGGTGCGCGCCAGTATAACAATTGCTGCCAGCGCGCCGCAACGTGGACAGGAAAACGATGAGACGCTGGAACGGTTGGGGTGACGATACGATTGAATTCGCGCTGGGCGAGGATGCGCTGGGCTTCCTGGCGCAGCGCATCGGGAGCGGCACGCCGTTCCCGGATGCCGCCTTCGAGGCAGCCTGCGCGCAGTTGCGCCCATCGCGGCTGGCGCCCCATCGGCTGATCGACACGGCCGCCGCCGTCCGCCTGCGCAACGCGCTGGGCCAGAGCCTGCCGGACTGGCTGCGCCTGCGCTACGGCGCCATCGACACGGCGCCCGACGGCGTGGCCTACCCGGAAAGCGCGGAACAGGTGCGCGAATTGCTGGTCTACGCGGCCGAACACCACGTGGTGCTGATCCCGCAGGGCGGCGGCACCAGCGTGGCAGGCCATCTGACGGCGCCGGCCGGCGCGCGGCCCGTGCTGGCCGTGAACCTGACCCGTTTGCGCAACCTGCTCAGTCTCGACACCCAGTCGCAGCTGGCCACTTTCGGCGCCGGCGTGTTCGGCCCGGACCTGGAGGCGCAGCTGCGGGCCCACAGCTACACGCTGGGCCACTTCCCCCAGTCGTTCGAGTACTCGACCCTGGGCGGCTGGGTGGTCACGCGCTCGTCGGGCCAGCAATCGCTGCGCTACGGCCGCATCGAGCAGATGTTCAGGGGCGGCAAGGTGGAAACGCCGGCCGGCACGCTCGACATTCCCACCTTCCCGGCGTCGGCCGCCGGCACCGACCTGCGCGAAGTGGTGCTCGGTTCCGAAGGCCGGCTCGGCATCCTGACCGAAGCGACCGTGCGCGTGACGCCGCTGCCGGACTACGAAGCCTTCCACGCCGTGTTCTTCCCCAGCTGGGACAAGGCCGAGCAGGCCGTGCGCGCCGTGGTGCAGGCTGGCCTGTCGCTGTCGATGCTGCGCCTGTCCAATCCGCTGGAAACGGTCACCATGCTGGCGCTGGCCGGCCACAAGACCCTGATCGGCGCGCTGGAAACGTGGCTGCGCCTGCGCGGCTGCGGCGAGGGCAAGTGCATGCTGATGATAGGCGTGAGCGGCCGCAAGGGCGCCGCGAAGGCGGCCCTGAAGGATGCGCTGGCCATCACGCGCCGGCATGGCGGCGCGCATATCGGCCGCCACATGGGCGACAAGTGGAAGCAGAACCGCTTCCGCAACGTTTATCTTCGCAACGCGGCCTGGCAGCACGGCTACGCCATCGACACGGTGGAAACGGCGGTCGACTGGCCGCGCGTGGCCGGCATGATGCAGGCCGTGGAAGCGGCAGCCACGGCGGCGCTGGGCCAGCACGGCGAAAAGGTGCATACCTACACCCACCTGTCGCACCTGTACACCCAGGGCGCCAGCGTGTACACCACCTTCGTCTACCGCCTGGCCGGCAATTTCGAGCAGGATCTGGCGCGCTGGCGCACGCTCAAGCAGGCGGTAAGCCAGGCCATCGTGGCCAACGGCGGCACCATCAGCCACCAGCACGGCGTGGGCAGTGACCATGCACCCTACCTGGCGGCCGAAAAGGGCGAACTGGGACTGAGCGCCATGGGCGCGCTGTTCCGCCACTTCGACCCGCAGCAGCTCATGAATCCGGGCAAGCTGCTGCCGTCCGAGGGCCGCGCGTCATGAGCGCGCACTGGAACAGCGGCGGACGGGCGGGCGCGGCGCAGCTGCTGGCGCGCGACTGGGACCTGATCGTGATCGGCGGCGGCATCACGGGCGCCGGCATCCTGCTGGAGGCGGCACGGCGCGGCCTGAAGGCGCTGCTGGTCGAACAGCGCGACTTCGCGTGGGGCACGTCCAGCCGTTCGTCCAAGCTGGTGCATGGCGGCCTGCGCTACCTGAAGGAGGGCAAGTTCGGCCTGACGCGCGAGTCCGTGCACGAGCGCCAGCAGCTGCTGCGCGACGCGGCCGGGCTGGTGGAACCGCAAAGTTTCGCCTTCGGTGACTACGTGGGACGCAAGCCGGGCCGGCGCATGTTCCTCATCGGCCTGGCCATCTACGATCTGATGGCGGGCCAGCGTGCGCGCCATTACTTCGGCCATGACGAATTCCTGGCGCTGGCGCCCAATATCTCCGGCGCCGGCCTGCAGGGCGGCATGTGCTACACGGACGCCAAGACCGACGATGCGCGCCTGGTGCTGCGCGTGCTGCGCGAGGCGCAGCAGCACGGCGGTGTGGCGCTGAACTACATGGCCGTGGAATCGCTGCTGCGCCAGGATAACGACGCCAACGCCAACGCCAACGCCAACGCTGCCGGCAGCGGCAATACTACGGACAACAGCAAGGTCAATCATATCGGCGGCAAGGCCGGCCAGGTGCGCGGCGTGCGCGTGCGCGACGGCGTGACGGGCCAGCTGCACGAAGTGCGGGCCAGGCTGGTCATCAGCGCCACCGGCGCCTGGGCCGACGGCTTGCGGGCGCAGGGCGGGGCGGCGCCGCGGCTGCGGCCATTGCGCGGCAGCCATCTGGTGCTGCCGGCCTGGCGCTTGCCGCTGGCGCAGGCCGTGAGCCTGATGCACCCGGCAGACGGCCGTCCCGTGTTCGCCTTCCCCTGGGAGGGCGTGACGCTGGTGGGCACCACCGACGTCGACCACCGCGGAGACATGGCGCGCGAAGCGGCCATCACGCGCGCCGAAGTCGATTACCTGATGGCGGCGCTGCACGACCAGTTCCCGCAATCGAACCTGACGGAAAGCGACATCCTGGCCAGCTACGCCGGCGTGCGGCCCGTGATCGACAGCGGCAAGAGCGACCCATCCAAGGAGGGGCGCGACCACGCGTTGTGGCTGGAGGACGGCCTGCTGACCGTCACCGGCGGCAAGATGACGACCTTCCGCGTGATCGCCCTCGATGCGCTGCGCAAGGCCGCCACGCTGTTGCCGGACTGGCGTGACGGGCTGGAACCGCGCCCCATCTTCGAGCCATCCGCGCCGCTGCGCTACGACCGCCGCCTGTCCGTCACGCAGGCGGCGCGCCTGCAGGGGCGCTACGGCGCCCTGGCGCAACAGCTGGTGGACGCGGCCCAGCCGGGCGAGCTGGCCACCATCGCCGGCACGGAGACGCTGTGGGTCCAGCTGCGCTGGGCGGCCCGCTGCGAATCGGTGCAGAAGCTCGACGACCTGCTGCTGCGCCGCAGCCGCATCGGCATCCAGCTGCGCGGCGGCGGGGCGGACATCCTGCCGCGCGTGCGCGCCATCTGCCAGCCGGAACTGGGCTGGAGCGATGAGCGCTGGGATGACGAACAGCGCACCTATCTGGCATTATGGGCCAGCCACTACAGCCTGCCCGCGCAGCGTGCCACCACCAATTAGAACGACATGGCCGAACAATACCTCCTCTCCATCGACAACGGGACCCAGAGCGTGCGCGCGCTGCTGTTCGATTTGAACGGCAACCTGGCGGCCAAGACGCAGGTCCATCTGCAACCGTATTTCTCGGACAATCCCGGCTGGGCCGAGCACAGCGCCGACGGCTACTGGAAGGCCGTGTGCGTGGCTTGCCAGCGCCTGTGGGCGGAAACGGATATCCCCAAGTCCGCCGTCAAGGGCGTGGCCGTCACCACCCAGCGCGGCACGGTGATCAACCTGGATGCGGACGGCAATGCGCTGCGTCCCGCCATTACCTGGCTGGACCAGCGCCGCACCGAACAGGTGCCGCCTTTGAACGCGCTGTGGCGCACGGCCTTCAAGGTGGCCGGCGTGAGCGGCACCATCGAATACTTCCGGCGCGAGGCCGAGATCAACTGGATCGCCGCCCACCAGCCCGACATCTGGGCCAGGACCGACAAGTTCCTGCTGCTGTCGGGCTTTCTCAACTACCGCCTGTGCGGGCGCATGGTCGATTCCATCGGCTCGCAGGTGGCCTATCTGCCGTTCGACTACAAGCGCCACCGCTGGGCCGGCAAGCGCGACTGGAAATGGCAGGCGCTGGCCATCAAGCCGGAAATGCTGCCGGAGCTGGTGGAGCCGGGCACCGTCATTGGCGCCATTACGGCCGCCGCCGCCGAGGCCACCGGCATCCCGCAGGGCACGCCGCTGGTGGCAGCCGCCGCCGACAAGGCGTGCGAGGTGATCGGCGCCGGCGGCCTGGCGCCGCACATCGGCTGCCTGAGCTACGGCACCACGGCCACCATCAACACCACGACCAGGAAATACGTGGAGGTCACGCCTTTCATCCCGCCTTATCCGGCCGCCATTCCCGGCGCCTACAGCACGGAAGTGCAGATCTTCCGCGGCTACTGGATGGTGAACTGGTTCAAGGAGCAGTTCGGCCACCTGGAGCAGGCCACGGCCAGCGAGCGCGGTACGGCGCCGGAAGCCATGTTCGACCAGCTGGTCGAACAGGTGCCGCCCGGTTCCATGGGCCTGATGCTGCAGCCGTACTGGAGTCCCGGCATCAAGGTGCCGGGGCCGGAGGCCAAGGGGGCGATGATCGGCTTCGGCGACGTGCACACGCGCGCCCACATGTACCGCGCCATCCTCGAAGGCCTGGCCTACGCGCTGCGCGAGGGCAAGGAGCGGATCGAAAAGCGCAGCGGCGTACCGGTAACGGAATTGCGCGTGGCCGGCGGCGGCTCGCAAAGCGACGCGGCCATGCAGCTGACGGCCGACATCTTCGGCCTGCCCGCGGCGCGCGCCCACGTGTACGAAACGTCGGGCCTGGGCGCGGCGATTGCGATCGCGGCCGGCCTGGGCCTGCATCCGGACTTCGACAGCGCCATCCGCGCCATGACGCGCACCGGCCGCGTGTTCCAGCCGATCGCAGCCAACCGCAAGATGTACGACCGCCTGTACCGGCGCGTCTACCTCAAGATGTACGAGCGGCTGCAGCCGATGTATGCGGAGATCGCCGACATCACCGGCTATCCGGAACAGCTGTAGCGATGCAGGCCGTCAGCGCGTGGCCAACGCCTTGACGGCGTCCATGGCCGCGTTGCCCGGCTTGGTGGCCTGCACCTGATTGCGTCCGCTTTCCTTGGCCACGTACATGGCGCGGTCGGCCGCCACGAACAGCGATTCGGTGCTGTCGAGCTGGCAGGGCAGGATGCTCGACACGCCGATGCTGACCGTGATCCAGGGCGAGGTGGGCGAACGGGGATGGGGCAGCTGCAGCGACTCCACATGGGCGCGGATCGACTCGGCCAGCAGGTAGGCCGAGTCGGCGTCCGTTTCGGCGAACAGCAGCACGAATTCCTCGCCGCCGTAGCGCGCCGCCAGGTCGGTCGGGCGCAGCGCGTGCGAGGCGATGGCCTGGGCCACCTGCTGCAGGCAGGCGTCGCCGGCCGGGTGGCCCAGGGTGTCGTTGTACAGCTTGAAGTGGTCCACGTCCAGCACCACCAGCGACAGCGGCAGGCCGCTGCGCAGGGAGCGCTGCCATTCCTTTTCCAGGAAGGCGTCGAAGTGACGGCGGTTGGCGATCATGGTCAGTGGATCGACCATGGCCGCGCGCTGCAGCGCATCTTCGGACTGCTTGTGGTGCGTGATGTCGTGCAGCAGGCCGATGAACAGCGGCTGGCGCAGATACATGGGCGTGAGCGTCAGGTCCATGCATACGGAGGTGCCGTTGCGGTGGCGGATGATCACTTCGCGCGTGCCATGGCTGTGGGCAGCCTGCGGCGCGGCCGAATAGCGTTCGAAGTAGTCCAGGTATTCCTGGGCCACCAGGGGATTGAGCAGGTCGGTGATGGAACGGCCGGCCAGTTCGTTTTCCTGGTAGCCCAGGTATTTGTCGCAGGCCGGGTTGGTGAACTGGATGCGGCCGTCCGCTTCGATGATCAGCAGGCCCTCGGCCATGTTGTTGACGATGGTGCGCAGCCGTTCGGCCTGTTCTTCCTGGGTTTCGCTGTTGCTGCGAATTTGCAGCTGGGTGCGCACGCGGGCGCACACCTCGGCCATGCGCAGCGGCTTGCCGATGTAGTCGACGGCGCCGATGTCGAAGCCGGCCACCACGTCCTCCGTCTCCGTGCGCGCGCTCATGAAGATGACGGGGATGCGCTCGGTGGCGGCATGGTTCTTGAGCTGGCGGCACGTTTCGAAGCCGTCCATGCCGGGCATGACCACGTCCAGCAGGATCAGGTCCGGATGGACCCGGCGCGCGATCTGCAGCGCCCGCTCGCCCGAGGTGGCGACAAAGGTCTGGTAGCCCTGTTGCACCATCAGCTTGCGCAGCATGCCCAGGTTGTCCGGGGCGTCATCCACGATGAGGATGGCGGCGTCGCGCCGCGCCGCAAAGCTCAATCCTGCTCGGTTCATTGCATGGGGTCCTGGTGGGGGCGGCCAGCTGCCGGCGCATGCCGGCCGCCGGCAGCACCGTGCGGCGCGGCCGTGATGGCGGTAGCGGGGCAGAGGCAGAGGGCGTAATGTTGTGCGCTTGCGTACAAAGGCTGGCCTGACGGTAAGGTGACTATCCGTTCAAATAATACCGCTTTGCAATGTGTAATTGTAAAAAAATATGCGGGGTGAATCGAGGAAAACTTCAGATTTCATGCGGAACTGCCGTAATTGCACGAATTTGCATACCATTATTACATGGTTGCAATTTCTTTACGGAATTTTTGTTACTTTTGGTGATAAATCTTTGCCTCAAGGTATGGTGCCTGGAGGCAATCCCGGGCCCGGGGCGCCGGCGCGGGAGCAGGGAGCATCAGGCCTTGGCGGCGATCAGCTTGCCCAGGATGGCGATGCCGGCGCGGATGCGCTCCGGCGGCACCGTCACGAACGACAGGCGGAAGGTATTGGTTTCCGGCTCGTTGGCGTAGAACGGCGCACCCGGCACGAAGGCCACCTGGTTGGCGATCGCTTCATCGAGCAGTTCCATGGCGTTGATGTGCTGGGGCAGGGTGACCCAGATGAACATGCCGCCTTCGGGCTTGGTCCACTTGACGCTGGCCGGGAAGTGTTCGGCCATTGCCTCGAGCATGACCCGGCACTGGTCGCCGTACAGGTGGCGGATCTGCGGGATGTGACGCTCGAGGAAGCCGTCCTTGATCACGCGGTGCACCACCATCTGGGTCAGCTGCGAAGTGTGCAGGTCGGCCGCCTGCTTGGCCAGTTCCAGGCGGCGCACCAGCGGCAGCGGGGCCACCACGTAGCCCAGGCGGATGCCGGGGGTCAGCACCTTGGAGAAGGAACCCATGTAGATCACGCCGTCCGGGTTCATGGCCACCATCTTCGGCAGCGGCTCGCCCTTGTAGCTCAGGGCGCCGTACGGATCATCCTCGATCAGCGGCAGGCCGAGGCGGGCGCAGGTTTCCACCAGCTGCTGGCGGCGTTCCACCGACAGCGTGCGGCCGGTCGGGTTCTGGAAGTTGGGCAGGGCGTACAGCAGGCGCGCGCCTTGCGCCACCTTGTCCAGCGACGACGGCACCAGGCCGTGGTCGTCCGTCTCCACCGACACGAATTCGGGACGGTACACCGAGAACGCCTGCAGCGCGCCCAGGTAGGACGGCGTTTCCACCAGCACGCGGCTGCCTTCGTCGATCAGTACCTTGCCCAGCAGGTCCAGCGCCTGCTGCGAGCCGGACGTCATCAACACCTGTTCCGGCACGATCTTGGCGCCGTTGGCCGACAGCGAGTCGGCGATCCACTGGCGCAGCGGCAGGTAGCCGTCGGTGGGGCCGTACTGCAGCGCCACGTTGCCCGAGTCGGTCAACACCTGGTCGAACGCTTCCTTCATTTCGGCCACCGGGAAGGTGGCGGGCGAGGGCAGGCCGCCGGCGAACGAGATGATCTCGGGACGCTGGGTGATCTTCAGGATCTCGCGGATGAAGGAGCTTTGCATCTGCTGCGCGCGCTCGGCGAAGCGCCACGGCATCGGATTCGGGTTTTCAATTTTCATACATGTCTCACTGAGTGGATGCCGGGCGCGGCCCGGGCTATGGTCAGGCACGCTTGTGGCGGCCTGCGGAAGAGCGGCGCCGGGGGGGCGCCGCCCGCGAATCAGGCGACTTCGACCACGAGGTCGATCTCGACGCAGCAGCCGAGCGGAATCTGGGCCACGCCGAAGGCGGCGCGCGCGTGCTTGCCGGCGTCGCCGAACACTTCGCCCAGCAACTCGGAGGCGCCGTTGGTGACCAGGTGATGTTCGGTGAAGTCGGGCGTCGAGTTCACCAGGCTGGTGAGCTTGACGATGCGGCGCACGCGCGTCAGGTCGCCGCCCACGGCTTCCTGCAGGGTGCCCATCAGGGCCACGGCCACGCCGCGCGCGGCGGCCTTGCCCTCTTCGGTGCTGATGTTCTTGCCCAGCTGGCCCACCCACGGCGACCCGTCAGCCTTGCGCGCGATATGGCCGGACAGGAATACCAGGTTGCCGCTCTGGACGTACATGACGTAGGCGGCTACCGGCGCGGCGGGCGCGGTCAGGGTGATGTCGAGGGCTTTCAGTTTTTCGTAGACGGACATGAGGGATCCAATAAAGTAAAGTCGAACGAGCGACGGGTTTATATAGTGCGTGTCTGTGGCCGTGGATGTGCGATCTGGTGCGGCTGGCATAGCGGGCGCGCCCTGCGCGGCAGACCGATATTGTACGTCGTGCCGGGGGCGATGCCCACAAAGCGGGCAAAATCAGAATTCTCTACGGTTTTAGCGCCGCTTTACCTGCATTTTGCGGCCCGCGCCCACCACAACGATCACTGCCAGTGCAAATAGCATGGTTTCCCATTCCAGCGCCTCGCCCAGCAACAGGGCCGCGCCCAGCATCGTCAGGAAGGGCTGGACCAGCTGCACCTGGCCGACCCGGGCCACCCCGCCCAGCGCCATGCCGCGGTACCAGAAGAAGAAACCGATAAACATCGAGAACAGCGACACGTAGGCGAAACCGGCCCAGGCGCGGGCGCCGGCGGCGGCAAGGCGGGCCGGATCGTGCCAGGCCAGCCAGGCCACGGCCGGCGCCAGCACGGGGGCGGCCAGCACCAGGGCCCAGCAGATCACCTGCTGCCCGCCCAGGCTCTGGGCCAGCTTGCCGCCTTCCGCGTAGCCCATGGCCGCCAGCAGCACGGCCGCCAGCAGCGCCAGGTCGGCCGGGCGCAGGCTGCCGCCGCTGCCCCGCAGGGCGAAGCCGGCCACCAGCGCCGAGCCGAGCATGGCCATGCACCAGAAGCCGGCCGAGGGCCGCTCGCCTCCGCGCAGGGCGGCCCACACGGCCGTGGCCAGCGGCAGCATGCCGACCAGTACGGCGCCGTGGGCGGCCGGTACGGTGCGCATGGCGATCGACGTCAGCCATGGGAAGCCGACGATGCAGCCGCCGGCCACGCAGGCCAGCGGCATGAGGGCGGAGCGCGGCGGCCATGGCGTGCGGTTCCAGCGCAGCCACAGGGCGGCGCAGATGGCCGCCGCCACGGCCCGGCCCAGCGCCACGAAGGCCGGATCAAGGTCGGCCACGGCCATCCGGGTGAAGGGCAGGGTGAGGCTGAACATGGCCACCGCGATCAGCCCGAGCAGCATGCCGGCGGCATCGTCGCCCAGGCGGGAGGTGGAGGCCAGGGGCCGGGTAATGGTCGGTTGTGCTTGCATGGCATATTCCTGTTCATGACGTTTAGTGTCGCTTGAAAAAACGGTACTGGCCCGCCGGCCTGCGCCGCCAGGCTGGCCGGTACCGCTTGCATGGTCTGTACCGGACGACGGTGCCGTGCCGGTACAGTGGGCCGGCGCGCGATGCCGGTGTTCAGGCGCCTTGCAGCACGCCCGCCAGCATGGCCGTATCGACATTGCCGCCGCTCAGGGGCAGGCCGATGCTGCGGCCGCGCCAGGCCGGGTCCTGCTGCAGGGCCAGGGCGGCGGCCAGCGCGGCGGCGCCGGCCCCTTCGGCCACGTTGTGGGTGGCGCGGTGATACAGGCGCATGGCGGCGGCCACCTGCTCGTCGCTGACGGCCACCACGTCCTGCACCTGGTCGAGGATCATGGCCAGCGAATGCGGATCGGGCACGCGGCAGGCCAGGCCGTCGGCCAGCACGGTGGTGACGGGCGACTCGACGCTGCGCCGGGCCCGGAACGACAGCTGGTAGGCCAGCGCGTGCTGCGATACGACGCCGATGATGGGCATGCTCAGTCCCAGCGCGTTCCTGGCCGCGATGGCGCCGCAGATGCTGGAGCCCTGTCCGATCGGCGCCAGCAGCAGGTCCAGCCCGGGGCGGGCGCGCAGCAGTTCCACCCACGCCGTGGCCACGCCGGCCATCAGGTCGGGATGGTAGGAGGGCACCATGTGCAGGCCGTCGCGCTCTGCCAGCATCAGCGCATGCTCACGTGCGGCCTGGAACTCGTCGCCATGCTCGATCAGTTGGGCGCCCAGCGCGCGCATGCCGGCGTTCTTCTCCGTGCTGTTCCCGTGCGGGACCACGATGGTGGCCTGCAGGCCGTGGCGCCGGGCCGCATAGGCCAGCGACAGGCCATGGTTGCCGCGGGTGGCCAGCACGATGCCTTTGACGCCGGGCAAACGGCGTGCAAGTGCTGCCACATAGACCAGCCCGCCGCGTACCTTGAAGGCGCCGGTAGGGGTATGATTTTCGTGCTTGATCCACGTTTCGGCGCCCAGTGCTTCGTTCAGCAGGGGCCAGCTGTATTGTGGCGTGGGCGGCATGGCGGCGTAGACGGTGGCGCCGGCGGCATCAAGGTCGGAACAGGTGGGCAGGTGCATGGCTTGGACTCCTCAGGTGGTGGCTTTGTGTGGATCGCAGGTGTATCCTAAGCGACAATACCAGTACAGTCCCAATACACTTCTCCATATAATTTTAGATACTGTGACGGTAATATGACCAATACACTGTCTTCGGACGCCCCCGCGCGTGCCGGCAAGGCGCGGCCGGTGGCGCTGGTGGCGCTGCTATCGCGCGAATCGGGCGAATCGCTGATCGACCAGATCGTCCGCTCGGTGGCGGCCCGCATCGACGACCGCCTGCTGCGGGGCGGCGCGCGCATGCCTTCGATCCGCCAGTTCGCCGCCAGCCATGGCGTGTCCGCCTTCACGGTGGTGGCCAGCTACGACAAACTGGTGGCGCGCGGCTACCTGGAGTCGCGGCGCGGTGCCGGCTTCTATGTGCGGGAGCGGGCCGCGCTTGGCCCCGCCGCGGCGGCGCCAGGCGCCGGGCAGGCGGCGAGCCTGCCGCAGGAGCGCTTTGACGCCAAGCAGATCGACGTGGTCTGGCTGGTGCGCAATATGTTCCGCCAGGTGCCGCACCAGCAAATGCCCGGCTCCGGCGTGCTGCCGGCCGAATGGCTGGACGGCCCCACGGTCGCCAATGCGCTGCGCGCTGTCAGCCGCCAGCATCCTGGCCTGCTGCTCAATTACGGCGTGCCGCAAGGCTCGCTGCTGCTGCGCCAGCAATTGCAGCGCAAGCTGGCCGAGCTGGAAATTGGCGCCGAACCGGAACAGATCGTCACCACGGCCGGCGTGACCCAGGCGCTGGACCTGGTGGCGCGCGAATTCCTGCGGCCCGGCGATACCGTCTTCGTCGACGACCCGGCCTGGTTCTTGATGTTCGGCTCCTTCGCCGCGCTGGGCGCCAAGGTGGTGGGCGTGCCGCGCCTGGCCGACGGGCCCGACATCGCCCAGCTCACCCAGCTGGCCGCCATCCACCGGCCCAAGCTGTACGTTATCAATTCGGTGCTGCACAATCCCAGTTCCACCTCGCTGTCGGCGGCCAAGGCGTTCCAGGTGCTGCGGCTGGCCGAGGAATTCGGTTTCGTCATCGTGGAGGACGACATCTATTGCGACCTGCATCCGGGCAGCGCCGTGCAGCCGGCCACGCGCATGGCGGCGCTCGACCAGCTGCGCCGCGTCATCTACCTGGGCGGCTTTTCCAAGACCATGGCAGCCAACCTGCGGGTGGGCTACATCGCCACCTCGTACGAATGGGCCGAGCGCCTGGCCGACCGCAAGATGCTCTCGACCCTGACCACCAGCGACATCGGCGAGCGGGTGGTGTACAAGGTGCTGTCCGAAGGCGCCTACCGCAAGCATGCGGACCGGGTGCGCGCCCGGCTCGATGGCGTGCGCGTGAAGACCATACGGCAGCTGGAGCGGCTGGGGATGACGATCGATGTGGTGCCGGCGGCGGGCATGTTCGTGTGGGCCGACGCCGGCTGCGACACCAACGCCCTGACCGAGCGCGCTTCGGCCGAAGGCCTGCTGCTGGCGCCGGGCAGCCTGTTCTCGCCGCAGCAACTGCCATCGACCCGCATGCGCCTCAACGTGGCGGCCATGCAGGATGCGGCGGTGTGGCGCTTTCTTGAACGGGAACTGCCGCGCGGACGCGCGGCGCGCCACGACAAGCCGTAAGCAGGACCGGACGTCATTTTCACACTGCACGGGCTACCATATGCAGCCGTGCATCGCTGGAGCGCACGCCTATGGATTCCGTCTTCGATCTGCTCGAACACTGGACCTGTCTGCAGCCGGACAAGGTGCTGTTCGAATTCCGCGACCGTCTGGGGCAGGTCAGCGCCCGCCACACTTACCGCAGCTTCCATGCGCGCACGCTGGCGCTGGCGGCGCAGCTGATGGCCACGCCCGGCCTGGCGCCAGGCGCGCGCGTGCTGCTGGCCCATCCGGCCGGGCTGGAGGGCGTGGCGGCGTTGCTGGCCTGCGCGCGCGCCGGCCTGGTCGGGGTGCCGGTGGCGCTGCCGCGCAGCGCCGGCGACACGGCCATGCGCCGCTTGCGCGCCATCGGCGGGAACTGCGGCGCGGCGGCCCTGTTGACGGACGAGGTGCATGCGGCGCGCCTGGCGCAGCTGTTTGCGGCGGCAGGCACGGCGCCGCCCTGGCCGCTGTTGGCGCTGGGCGACAGCCCTGCGGCGCCGGCGGCAGTGCCAGTACATCCGGTACTGCCGGCCCGGCGGCACGAACCGCTGCTGTTCCTGCAGTACACCTCCGGTTCGACCGGCTTGCCGCGCGGCGTCATGGTCACCCACGACAATGTGATCGCCAACGCCCGCGCCACGTTGGACCACGTGCCTACGGGCGTCTCCTGGCTACCGCAGCATCACGACATGGGCCTGATCGGCTACTACCTTTTCCCCATCGTCGCCGGCGGCAGCAACTGCGGCTTTGCTCCGGTCGACTTCCTGCGCCGCCCGGCGCTGTGGCTGCGCCTGATCGCGGAAGTGGGCGCCACCTACAGCTCCTCGCCCAATTTCGGTTATGAGTACTGCCTGCGTGAGGGTAAAGTCGCCGACGCGGAACTGGACGGTGTGGACCTGTCCTGCCTGCGGGTGCTGATGAACGCGGGCGAACCGGCGCGGCCGGACACGATACGGCGCTTCCATCGCCGCTTCGCCCGCTTCGGCCTGGCGCGCGGCGCCTGCACGGTGGCCTACGGGCTGGCGGAAAATACGCTCAACGTCACCCATGGCGGTTGCGGCAGCGTCGCCGTGCTGCGCACGCCGCATGCCGGCCCGCTGGTGCTGGCCGCACCGGATGGCGGTGCGGGGGCGGTGGAATATGCGAGCTGCGGCGCACCCGTGGCCGGGGTCTCCGTGCGGATAGGCGCGCCCGGCAGCGGCCGGGCGCTGGCGGAGCTGGAAGTGGGCGAGATCCTGGTCGGCGGGCCCTGCGTCACACCCGGTTACTGGGACAACGCGGCGGCCACGCGCGCGCTGCTGGGGCGGCCGGAGTGCGCGGATGGCGGCGGCGCCGCTCCGCGGGACAACGCTGGCGGTGCAGCCGCGCCGCAGGACAACGCTGGCGGGGCCGGCCACCTGCGTACCGGCGATCTCGGCTTCTTCTATCAGGGCCAACTGTATGTATGCGGCCGCAGCAAGGACATGCTGATTATAGGCGGCGCCAATTTCTTCCCGGACGACCTGGAGGCGGCGCTGGCTGCCAGCGGCGCTGCCGTGCGACCGCGCGGCATCTGCGCGTTCCAGTGTGGCGACGGCGGCGTGACGGTGCTGGCCGAGCCGCAACGGACGGATGCGCCGCCCGATCCGGCCTCGATGGCACTGGCAATACGCGCCGTTTGCGGCCTGCTGCCGGACGCATTGCATCTGGTCGCGCCAGGCGCCGTGGCCATGACCACCTCCGGCAAGATCGCACGGGCCGAGACGCGGGCCTTGTTCGAGGCGGGCAAGATCGCAGCGCTGGCCAGCTGGCGCAACGATGCGGCGTCGCAGCCTCCGGAAGGGGAGCTAGGCGCGTGGCCGGAAAGCTGGCGCGGCGCCGTGCAGCGCGCGTTTGCCCGGCAGGGCATTGCCAGCGACAGCGTAGCGCTGGCCGACCAGGGTATCGATTCCCTGGCGCTGACGGAAATCCAGCTGGAACTGGAGGACATGCTGCGCCGCTTCGGTTCCGGTGCGCTGGCCGAGGCACTCGATGCGCAGCTGCTGCAGCGGCTGTCCCAGCGCAGCCTGCTGGCGGCGCTGGCGGGACTCGATCACGGCCCGGATACGGGAGAACAGGCAGCCATGGCGGCGCTGGACCAGCTGCGTAGCTCGCTCGACGATGCCATCGCCGCCCGCATGCTGGAAGACCGGGCGCGCCCGCTGCCCGGGATCGGTGATAGCGCGCCGGCGCCGCTGCTGCCGCTATTACCGGCACCGCAGGCGATATCGCCCCCGGATGGAGCGCGGCGCGCCATCCTGCTGACGGGCGTGACGGGCTTTTTCGGCCCCTTCCTGCTGGCCGAATTGTTGTCCCAGGGGGGCGAACCGCTGCTGGTGCTGGTGCGCGCGCCCGACCCGGGCGCCGCCATGGCGCGGGTGGAAACGGCCCTGCGGCGCGCGCGCCTGCTCACGCCAGCGCTGGGTGCGCAACTGCATGCGCGCGTGCGTGCCGTGTGCGGCGACCTGGCGCGGCCGTCGTGGGGGCTGGATTCGGCCCAATGGCAGGCGCTGGTGCACGGCGTGGGCGAGGTATTCCACAACGGCGCCTGCGTCAATTACGTGATGACATATGAAGCCATGCGTGGCGCCAATGTGGAGGGCACGCGTACGGCCCTGCGGCTGGCGCGCGACAGCGGCGCGCGCTGCCTGCACCTGGTATCGAGTACCTTCATCTTCGGCTGGAGCGCCAAGGGCGTGCTGCTGGAATCGGATTGCAACGCCGGCATGGACGCGCTGGACTTCGGCTATGCGCAAAGCAAATGGGTGGCCGAGCAGCAGGCGCTGGCGGCCCGCGCCGACGGCATGGACGTGCGCATTTACCGGCCCTCGCTGATTTCCGTCTCGACCCAGGGCGCGGGCGACACCAACGATGTGGCCCTGCGCATGCTCGCCTTCATGATACGGCACGGGATCGCCGTCGACACGCCTAACCAGCTGAGCATCGTCGCGGCCGACGTGATCGCCCACAACATCGTCGGCATCTCGCGCCTGGCGCAGGCGCCGGCCGTGCCGCTGCATGTGACGGCGGACCGTTATTACAGCATGACGGCCCTCACACGCGTGATCGAGCGCGACTTCGGCTACTGTTTCCGCTATTACGACATTCCCCATTTCATCGACCAGCTCAACCTGCGCTGTTCGGCCAGCGATCCGGTTTATCCGCTGCTCGATTTCTTCAACCGTTCGGCCGACAAGATCGCCGCCATGCAGCTCAAACGCTACAGCAGCAGCGCCTACCGCCAGGCCCGCGACAGTCTGGCCGATGGCCGGGCCGACCCGTCGCTGGAACAGACGGCCAGCTATCTGGTGCGCTACCTGCTGGAGCAGGGCCTGATCGCACCCCTCACGGCGACCGGGCCGGCGTGGCGGGAGTGAGGTGGCGCACCAGCAGATCGCACAGCCAGGCCGCCAGCAGGCCGGCCGCCGCGTCGGCCACCGTATGCTGCTTGGACAGGCAGACCGACGCCACGATCACGGCCAGCGCCACGCCGCCCGGCAAGCGCCAGCGCAGGTCGCTGCGGGCGAGCGCAGCGGCGGATAGGGCCGCCAGCGACACGTGCAGCGATGGCAGCAGGTTGCGCGGCGGGTCGATCGCGTGCAGATGGCGCAGGGCAAAGGCCGTGAGCGGGTCCAGGCCGGCGGCACTGGCCTGGCGGCGCAGTTCGGGCGCCTCGGCCGGCAGCAGTACAAAACACATGACGGAAAGGGCGATCAGCAGCGCATAGCTGCGCGCCGTGTGCCGGAACAGGGCGGACGACTGTAGCAGTACAGCCGGCATGCCCATCCAGACAATGCCGCACAGATAGGGCCACAGTGCCAGGCCGGCGAAAGGGATGGCGTCGTCCAACGAGGACCAGGGATTAAAAACAGGCGCTGGACGCAGCCATATACCGGCCGCGAAATAGCCCAGCGCCCAAAACCCGGCGAGTCCTGTGCTCCAGGTTAACCGGGTGCCCAAGGATAGCGGTGGTTCTGTGGCTTGCATCGTTCAGATGGCCATGCCGATCATGGCTTCCCTCCTGCGAGTGGATGCCTGGCGAACCAGGTACGCCGGTGCAGCCGCTGGCGGCGCCGGGCCGGCGCGCGCCGCGTGGCCGGCACAGTTCAATATAGGCCTTAGGTCAGGCGGGGAAATACGTCAATTGTCACGCGTCAAGATGCAAGTTTTACATTTTGGCAGGCATTTTTTCCTCAGGGCTTGAATTCGCTCATATAATCCCCACCTTCGGAAAATCCGTGCAACAAAATCTGTATCAACCGAGACTAACTAGAGGTAAAAATGGCTGACAACGAAAAGCAAACCCTGGGCTTTCAAGCTGAAGTGAAGCAGCTGCTGCAATTGATGATCCACTCGCTGTACTCGAACAAGGAGATCTTCCTGCGCGAGCTGGTGTCGAACGCATCGGATGCGGCCGACAAGCTGCGCTTCGAGGCGATCAACAACGATGCCCTGTATGGCAACGATCACGAACTGAAGATCAAGGTTAGCTTCGACAAGGAAGCGCGCACCATTACCATTTCCGACAACGGCATCGGCATGAACCGCGAGGAAGCCATCTCGCACCTGGGTACCATCGCCAAGTCGGGCACCAAGGAATTCTTCGGCAAGCTGTCGGGCGACCAGCAGCAGGACGCGGCCCTGATCGGCCAGTTCGGCGTGGGCTTCTACTCCGGCTTCATCGTGGCCGACAAGATCACCGTCGAAACCCGCCGTGCCGGCGCCGCCGCCAACGAGGCCGTGCGCTGGGAGTCCGGCGGCGAGGGCGACTACAGCGTGGAGCAGATCGAGAAAACCTCGCGCGGCACCGACATCATCCTGCACCTGCGCGAAGGCGAGGACGAGCTGCTGTCGAGCTGGAAGATCAAGTCCATCATCCGCAAGTACTCGGACCACATCTCGCTGCCCATCATGATGCGCAAGGAAGAGTGGGACGACGAGAAGAAGGAAACCGTGCTCAAGGACGAGCTGGAGACCATCAACCAGGCCAGCGCCCTGTGGGCCCGCAACAAGGCCGACATCACCGACGAGCAGTACGAGGAGTTCTACAAGCACGTCTCGCACGACTTCCAGGCGCCGCTGATCCACACCCACAACCGGGTGGAAGGCCGCAGCGAATACACGCAGCTGCTGTACGTGCCGGCCAAGGCGCCGTTCGACCTGTGGGACCGCAACAAGCGTACCGGCATCAAGCTGTACGTCAAGCGCGTGTTCATCATGGACGATGCCGAGCAGCTGATGCCGACCTACCTGCGCTTCGTCAAGGGTGTGATCGACTCGGCCGACCTGCCGCTGAACGTGTCGCGCGAAATCCTGCAGGAGTCGCGCGACGTCAAGGTGATCCGCGACGGCTCGACCAAGCGCGTGATCGGCATGCTCGAAGAGCTGGCCAACGCCGAAGAGCAGGACAAGAAGGACAATTACGCCACCTTCTGGAAGGAGTTCGGCCAGGTGCTGAAAGAGGGCATCGGCGAGGACGCCACCAACAAGGAGCGCCTGTCCAAGCTGCTGCGCTTCGCCTCCACCCATAACGACAACGACGAGCAGAACGTCTCGTTCGAGCAGTATGTGGCGCGCCTGAAGGAAGGCCAGGACAAGATCTACTACGTCACGGCCGACAACTACACGGCCGCCAAGAACAGCCCGCACCTGGAAATCTTCCGCAAGAAGGGCGTGGAAGTGCTGCTGCTGACGGACCGCGTGGACGAGTGGATGCTGTCGTTCCTGCAGGACTACGAGGGCAAGGAACTGGTGTCCGTGGCCAAGGGCGGCCTGGACCTGGGCAAGCTGGAAGACGAGGCCGAGAAGAAGGAACACGAGGAAACCGAGTCGTCCTACAAGGACCTGGTGGCCAAGATGAAGGAAGCGCTGGGCGACAAGGCCAAGGACGTGCGCGTCACGTTCCGCCTGACCGATTCGCCGGCCTGCCTGGTGGCGGACGAGCACGAACTGTCGGGTAACCTGCTGCGCATGCTGAAGGCGGCCGGCCAGAGCGCGCCCGATTCCAAGCCCATCCTGGAAATCAACCCCAACCATCCGCTGGTGACGCGCCTGAAGTATCAGGATGCCGGCAGCCAGTTCAACGACTGGGCCCACATCCTGTTCGACCAGGCCCTGCTGGCCGAAGGCGGTTCGCTCAGCGATCCGGCCACCTTCGTCAAGCGCCTGAACGAAATGCTGCTCAACGGCGCAGCCAAGTAAACGGTATAGGCCGGCCCCGGCCTGCTGGCCGGGGATGGCGGACTGGCGCCATGTTCACGCAAGTGGACATGGCGCCATTTTTTTTGGCGCCGGAACGGCCTGCGCTTGCTTACCGCTTGCGAGGCAGGGTCTTTCCATGCGCGGCCAGGAGGCGCTAGCTGCGCCGTCGCCGTGCCAGCAGCATGACGGGCAGGCCAGCGGCCAGCAATGCCAGGCCGCTCGGTTCCGGCACGGGCGGTGCATTGACGAAGCCGCGGATCTCGCCGTTCGGATAGGCGTCCGAGTGGATGTTGAGGTAGGCTTCGCCGCTGGTCAGGCCGCCCAGCAGTGCCGCTTCCGCCCCGGCCGTGGTGCCGCCGTGGTCTGCGATGAAGGCGGGATTCCAGCTGCTGGCCAGGGAGGTGTCGAACAGGTGGCTGTAGGCGCCGCTGTGGCCGCCCAGCGGGAAGCCGAAGAGGCTGGGCAGTTCCGTCGCCACCGGGGCATTGCCGTTGCCCGGCGAGGCCGTGCAGCAGTGGATGTGGGCGGCTGTGGTGGTGCCGGTCAGGCCGCCGTAGGCCACCGTGACCTGCAGCTGGTGCATCAGTTCGTCGAAATCGATTACGGCTGCGCCGATGCCGGTGGAAGCGTTGGGCGGGTCCTCATGGGCCCCGTCGAGCAGGAATGCCTGGCTGGTCGCGTGGGCCGCCGTCATGGTCGAGAGCAGCAGCGCGAGCGCTGCCGCACCATGTTGGATATGCTTGTTCATCTTGTCTCCTTTCCTGGTTCTTGAAGCGGCGGGCAGACCGCTGCCCGCCCCCGTTAGACCGCCCCGGAAAAGGAGGAGTTCCTACAGCTGACGTAAGCCGTCAGCGCTGCAGCTGGGCGCAGAACTCCAGCAGCAGCTGCTCGCCTTGCGGCCACGGGCCATAGCCGGCATCGCCGTTGATATGGCCGGCGTCGCCGATGATGACGAGGCGGCTGCCCCAGGCGGCGGCGAACTGCCGGGCGCGCTCGATGCTGACGTAGGGATCGTTGGTGCTGGCCACGACGATGGTGGGGAAGGGCAGGGGCGCCAGCTGCATGGGCTGGAAGCCGGTGGTGCAGTCGGGGTAGCTGGGCGCATCGACGTCGCTGGGCGCGACCAGGAAGGCGCCAGCCACGGGCGCGCGCGAACCGGAGGCGGCCCAGCGCGTGACGAGCGAGCAGCTCAGGCTGTGGGCCGCCAGCACGGGCGGATGTGCGCAGCCGGCGATGGCCGCGTCCAGTTCGGCCACCCATTCGGCGCAGTCGGGCGTGTCCCAGTCGCGGTGCGGCACGCGCAGCCAGGCGGGATGCTGGGCTTCCCACCGGGTTTGCCAGTGCTGCGGTCCCGAGTTCCACAATCCGGCCAGCGTCAGTACCTGCGGTTCCATGCCTAGTCCTTTCATTGTTGAGAGAAAGGCAATGATAGCCGAATCCGCGCGCCGGCGCCGGCAGCTAAGCGCAGCTGTGCCGTTACAGTTCCGTACGCAGGGCGAACAGTTCCGGGAACAGCACCACGTCCAGCATCTTGCGCAGGTAGCTCACGCCGGCCGTGCCGCCAGTGCCGGTCTTGAAGCCGATGATGCGCTCGACCGTCGTCACGTGGCGGAAGCGCCAGAAGCGGAACGCCGTTTCCAGGTCGACCAGCTTTTCGGCCAGCTCGTACAGCGCCCAGTGGCGGGTGGGGTCACGGTACACTTCCAGCCAGGCCGCCTTGACGGAAGCGTCCGCCACGGTGGGCTGGGTCCAGTCCGCGTTCAGGCGCTCGGGCGCGATGGCCAGGCCGTTACGGGCCAGCAGGCGTACGGATTCGTCGTACACGGACGGCGTGCGCAGCGCCGTATCGAGCAGCTGGAATACTTCCGGCGTGGTGGTGTGGACGCTCAGCAGGGCCGCGTTCTTGTTCCCCAGGATGAATTCGATCTCGCGGTACTGGTAGGACTGGAAGCCGGACGAGGCGCCCAGATAGGGGCGGATGGCCGTGTATTCAGGCGGCGTCATGGTGGCCAGCACGTCCCAGGCGTGCACCAGCTGGTCCATGATGCGGGCCACGCGGGCCAGCATCTTGAAGGCGGGCGCCAGGTCGTCGGCCTGCAGGTGGGCGCGCACGGCGTGCATCTCGTGCAGCATCAGTTTCATCCACAGTTCGCTGGTCTGGTGCTGGACGATGAACAGCATCTCGTTATGGTTGGGCGACAGCGGGTGCTGGGCGTTGAGGATCTGGTCCAGGCCCAGGTAGTCGCCGTAGCTCATCGATTTGCTGAAGTCCATCTGGGCGCCGTGCCACTGGGCGTCCGGGGTGGCTTGGCCTGCGCCGGCCGCGTGCGGGCAGCCGCCGGCGGCCGGTGCTTGGTTCTGTTCTGTCATGGTGTTCTCTCTTATCAGGTCACGGCGTCGCGCTTGGCGTCCACGTCGTAGGCTTGCCGGTCCAGGATGTCGCGCAGGATCTCGACCGCATCCCACACGTCGGCGTAGCTGGTGTACAGCGGCGTGAAGCCGAAGCGCATGATGGCCGGCTCGCGGTAGTCGCCGATCACGCCGCGCGCGATCAGTGCCGCCATCACGGCATAACCGTGGGGATGGGTGAAGCTGACCTGGCTGCCGCGCCGCGCATGCTCGCGCGGCGTCACCAGTTCCAGCGGATGGGCGGCGCAGCGCTGTTCCACCAGCGCGATGAACAGGTCGGTCAGCGCCAGCGACTTGGCGCGGATGGCGTCCATGGTGGTCTGCGCGAACACGTCCAGGCCGCATTCGACCATGGCCAGCGACACCACGGGCTGGGTGCCGCACAGGGCGCGGCCGATGCCGTCCGTGGGCGCGAACTGGGGCGCCATGGCGAACGGCGCCGCGTGCCCCCACCAGCCCGACAGCGGCTGGCGGAAGCGGGCCTGGTGCCGGGCCGGCACCCAGATGAAGGCCGGCGCGCCGGGGCCGCCGTTCAGGTATTTATAAGTGCAGCCGACGGCCAGGTCGGCGCCGCCCCCATGCAGGTCGACCGGCACGGCGCCGGCCGAGTGGGCCAGGTCCCACACGATCAGGGCGCCGCGGCCATGGGCCAGGGCGCTGGTGGCGGCCATGTCGTGCTGGTAGCCGGTACGGTAGTTGACGTGGGTGAGCATGACGACGGCCGTGTCGGCATCGATGGCCTGGGCCAGCTCGTCCACCGAATCGACCAGGCGCACGGCGTAGCCCCGCTCTAGCCAGGATGACAGGCCCTGCGCCATATAGATATCGGTGGGGAAGTTGCTGCGCTCGGTGACGATGATGCGGCGCCCGGCCCGCTCGGGGTCCGCGGCCTGCATGTGCAGGGCGGCGGCCAGCGCCTTGAACAGGTTGACGGAGGTGGTGTCCGTCACCACCACTTCGCCGGCGGCGGCACCGAGCAGGGGCGCCAGCCGGTCGCCCAGGCGGCGCGGCAGGTCGAACCAACCGGCCGTATTCCAGCTGCGGATCAGGTCGTGGCCCCATTCGCGGGCGATCACGTCCTGGGCCCGGGCCAGCGCCGCCTTGGGACGGGCGCCCAAGGAGTTGCCATCCAGATAAATAACGCCTTGCGGCAAGTCGAACTGGTCGCGCAGGGCGGCGAGCGGATCGTGCGCGTCGCGTTCCTGACAGTCTGTGCGATTAGTCATTAAGTAACTTTCTTCGGGTAGAGGAAATACTTGAGGCCTCAACATTTAAGGCCTGAGCCGCGAGTGTAGCAATTTTTTCTTCGTTTTAGCCAGAAAAGGGCCGGGCGCGGACCTGCGGCGCATCATCCGGCCGCCCGCAAACCCGCATGAACAGGGGCTTTGCGGGGTGCTGGCCAATTATTTTGAGTTTTTTTCAAAAAAAATCAAAAAAACCCTAAAGTTCCATAAAACCGTGCCGTTACCAGTTTCATGAAAGCCGCAAAAAGGTAGTTGAGCGGTGTTCAGAGCCGGCCCGGCAGGTGGATGTAAAAAATCGAAAATATTTTCAATTTTTTTCGTCCAGACCCTAAAGTTCCTGAAGAGGCTGCCGTAACCGGGTTAGATGTAGCAAAAAAGAGTCGCTGTAACGCACTATTTTGATGCTTAGGACAGGATGTTTTTGAAGCTTCCCGACCGCTTGAAACCCGCGCCGCAAGGGCGTAGGAGACCGATCTGCGAGTGTTTGTAAGACAAACACCGACAGGTCGCACCCGCTATTTCCCGACGGAAAATACAGAGAGTCGCCTCTACTGGTATTTTTGTTGCTCCCGCAGAATGTATCTCACTGGAAACGCAATTGTGTTCCGCAGTGAAGATAACGGATCGAGGAGATGGAAATGACTGCTAACGATATGATGGCCGAAATTCGCGACGCTAACCTGAGCTACCTGATGCTGGCTCAGCAGATGATTCGTGCGGACAAGGTGACGGCAATCTTCCGCCTGGGTATCGCGGCCGAAATCGCCGACCTGATCGAGGGCATGAGCAACGCCCAGATCCTCAAGCTGGCAGGCGGCAACATGATGCTGGCCCGCTTCCGCTTCGACGACAGCGCCATCCTGTCCATGCTGACCAACTACAATAAGGACCGCGTGCTGGCCCAGTCCCACGCCGCCATCCTGATGGCCGGCCAGGCGGTGGAAGAGATCGCTTAAGCGCGTCGCCTTTCAGTTCGCCTTACCCAGCAACCCGCCAGCAAGCAGCTAGCAACATCGAGGAGCCCCATCATGGCCAAGAAAAGTGTCGTATCGGAAGCGCAGGAAATCCAGCTTGCGATTGAACTGATCCAGCTCGGCGCCCGCCTGCAGTTGCTCGAATCGGAAGTGTCACTGTCGCGCGAGCGCCTGCTCAAGCTGTACAAGGAATTGAAAGGGGTGTCGCCACCCAAGGGCATGCTGCCGTTCTCGACGGACTGGTTCCTCACCTGGCAGCCGAACATCCATTCCTCGCTGTTCATCAATATCTACAAGTTTCTGGTCGACCATGCCGGCGCCACGGGCATCGAAGCCATCATGAAGGCCTACAAGCTGTATCTGGAGCAGATGCCGCCGGAACCGGGCCAGGAGCCGCTGCTGTCGCTGACGCGCGCCTGGACCCTGGTGCGCTTCTTCGGCAGCAAGATGCTGGAACTGGCCCCCTGCGGCAAATGCCAGGGCAAGTTCGTCGTCAATTGCATGGATTTGAACGGCTGCTATGTCTGCGGCCTGTGCCACATGCCTTCGCGCGCCGGCAAGACCAAGAAGTCGCGCGACGCCGACGCCCTGGCCGCGTGAGGCAAGGCGCTCCATCCATCAAGGCCGGGCGGGGCAGGGCGTGAGCCGGCCCGCCGGTCCCCTCCGTCCGTCGCGGCCCGGCCGCCTGCTGCGCGCACCCGCCGTACAAGCCCTGTTGATCCAGTGCGTGGCCGTGCTGCCCACGCTGTTCCTCGTTTACCTGCTCGCCACCTTGCGCCTGCCCGTCACACTGCTGACGGTGGCCCTGCTGCAGGGCGCGCTGGCGGCCATGGCCACCTACAAGCTGGGCCTGGCGCCGTGGTGGCGTCCCATCCAGTTGCTGTTCCCCGTTGCCCTGCTGGGCGCCAGCGCGCTGCGGCTGCCGCCGTCGCTGTTCCTGTTCGCCTTCTTGTTCCTGCTGGTGCTGTACTGGTCCACCTTCCGCACCCAGGTACCGTATTACCCGTCGCGGCTGGCCGTCTGGCAGGCCGTCGAGCAGTTGCTGCCGGCCGGGCCCGTGCGCATGATCGACATCGGCAGCGGCCTCGGTGGGCTGGTGCTGTACCTGGCCCGGCGCCGTCCCGACGCGGCCTGCCTGGGCATCGAACTGGCGCCGCTGCCATGGCTGGTGAGCGCGGCGCGGGCCAAGCTGGCCGGCAGTGCAGCCCGTTTCGTGCGCGGCGATTACGAATTGCTTGATTTCGCTCAATTCGACGTCGTGTTCGCCTACCTGTCGCCGGCCGCCATGGACGGCCTGTGGCGCAAGGCGTCAGCGGAAATGCGGACTGGCGCCGTTTTGCTCAGTTATGAGTTTGCCATCGCCGCCCGCGACCCCGACCGCACCCTGTTTCCCATAGCGGGCGGCCCCCCTCTGTACGCATGGTACTTTTAAGCATCATTTGGCGTTATTTACTTGCCGGGTCGCCATTCTCACGTTATTGTAGTTCCACGTATAAATTTAATGAATTCAGAGGGCGGATGAGCTTACATTCTGTCCCTCTTCGCGCATCCGGCGTCCGCGTTCACCGTCGTGACGGAGTCGATGTTGCGGCGCAGCGTAATGAGGGGAGTCAGCGCACTTGTTAGTCATAATCGGATATATCGTAGTCTGCGCTGGCGTGTTCGGCGGTTTTGCGCTCAATGGCGGCCATCTGGCCGCGCTGCTGCAGCCGCTGGAACTGGTGATGATCGGTGGCGGTGCGGCGGGCGCCTTCCTGGTCGGTAACAACGGCAAGGCCATCAAGGCCACGCTGGCCGCGCTGCCGACCCTGCTCCAGGGCTCGCGCTACACCAAAGACCTGTACATGGAACTGATGGCGCTGCTGTTCGACGTGCTGTCCAAGGTGCGCAAGGAAGGCTTGATGTCGATCGAAGGCGATATTGATGCGCCGCATGAGAGTCCCCTGTTCAGCAAGTATCCTGGCGTGCTGCACGACCATCATATCGTCGAGTTCATGACGGATTACCTGCGCCTTATGGTGTCGGGCAACATGGATGCCTTCCAGATCGAAAATCTGATGGATAACGAGATCGACACCCACCACCACGAAGGCATGGTGCCGTCGCACGCGCTGGCCAAGCTGGGCGACGGCATGCCGGCGTTCGGTATCGTGGCGGCCGTGATGGGCGTGGTGCACACGATGGAATCGGTGGGCATTCCGCCGGCCGAGCTCGGCATCCTGATCGCGCACGCGCTGGTCGGCACCTTCCTCGGTATCTTGCTGGCCTACGGTTTCGTCGGTCCGCTGGCCAGCCTGCTGGAACAGAAGCTGGAAGAGTCGACCAAGATGTACCAGTGCGTCAAGGTGACCCTGCTGGCCAGCCTGAACGGTTATGCGCCGGCGCTGGCGGTCGAGTTCGGTCGCAAGGTGCTGTACTCGACGGAACGTCCTACTTTTGCCGAGTTAGAGGACCATATCAAGAAATCGAAGTCGAAGTAAGCCCTGTCGCACGGTATGATCTCGGGTATGCACATCACAAGGACACGACATGGCTGAAGAAGGCTTGCGGCCAATTATCGTCAAGCGCATCAAGAAGAGCGGCGGTGGTCACCACGGCGGCGCGTGGAAGATCGCGTACGCCGACTTCGTGACGGCCATGATGGCCTTCTTCTTGCTGATGTGGCTGCTCGGATCGACCACCAAGGGCGACCTGAACGGCATCTCCGAATACTTCAAGACCCCGCTCAAGGTGGCCATGCAGGGCGGCGCCGGCAGCGGCGACAGCTCCTCCGTCATCCCCGGCGGCGGCAAGGACTTGACGCGCAAGGAAGGCCAGGTCAAGGCCACGGACGACCCTGCCATCAAGAAGAGCTACAACCTGACGGCCGCCAAGCAGGCCCTCGAGCACGAGGAAACCCTGCGCCTGCAGGCGCTCAAGGAAAAGATCGAATCGAAGATCGAGTCCAACCCGCTGCTCAAGAAGTACAAGAACCAGCTGCTGCTGGACTTTACCAGCGAAGGCTTGCGGATCCAGATCGTCGACGAGCAGAACCGGCCCATGTTCGCGCTGGCCAAGGCCGAGCTGCAGCCGTACACGCGCGACATCCTGTACGAGATCGGCTTCGTGCTGAACGACGTGCCCAACAAGATCGGCCTGTCCGGCCACACCGATTCGACGCCCTACCTGAGCGACGCCGGCTACAGCAACTGGGAACTGTCGGCCGACCGCGCCAACGCGTCGCGCCGGGCCCTGATCGCCGGCGGCATGAACGAGAACAAGATCCTGCGCGTGGTGGGCCTGGCGTCGGCCGCCCACCTCGACAAGCAAGACCCCTTCAACCCGATCAACCGCCGCATCAGCATCATTGTGATGAACAAGAAGACGGAAGAAAACGTGATGCGCGACGGCGCCAAAATCGACGTCGGCCCGGCCGAACCCGCAACCAGGGCGGCGGCCGCCGCGGCCGGCAAATGATGGCCGGCGCGGTGCGCACAGTATGAGCAGAACAACGAGACAGTTATGACGAGAAAAAAGATACTTGGCTCACATGTCAAACGCCTGTTGTCCGGCGTGTCCGACCATGGGCGGCGCCACCTGACGGAGGTGGAGACGGACCTGATCCAGACCGGCCTGCTGCTGGAGGAAGCGATCGAAAAGCTGACCTTCAACTTCATGGCCATCCACCAGGCCGTGGAGGCGGAACAGGACACCATCCGCCTGCTGCTGGCCGGCGGCACGCCCACGGCCGAGCAGAAGGCCAGGCTGGAGGCATTGCACGCCCAGGTGGGCAGCCACGTCAACGCGGCCATCACCAGCATGCAGTTCCAGGACATGACGAGCCAGCTGATCGATCGCACCCTGAAGCGCGTGACGGGCTTGCGCGAATTTCTTGGCACCCTGGGCGCCCATGGCGCCGAGATGCTGCCCGAGAGCGACAACGAGGAAATCGTGGCCTTGCTGGGTAAGGTCAGCATGGCGCTGGCGATACAGAGCCTGGAATTGCGCAGCGTGCTGCGCAAGGCCGTCAGTCAAAAACACCTGGAGAGCGGCGACATCGAGCTGTTCTAGCCCGGTGCGGCGTATCGATCGTTTAAAAAGAGGGGGCCGCCTGGCCCCGGAATTGAAGAGTGAGAGCAAAGATGGCTAAAACAATACTTGCAGTTGATGATTCCAGTTCCCTGCGCCAGATGGTGGCCTTCAGCCTCAAGGCGGCCGGCTACCTGGTGGTGGAGGCGGTCGACGGCCAGGACGGTCTGGAAAAAGCCAAGCTGCAAACGGTGGACCTGGTGCTGACCGACCAGAACATGCCGCGCATGGACGGCCTGCAGCTGATCAAGCTGCTGCGCGAACTGCCGGCCTACCAGAAGGTGCCGATCCTGATGCTGACCACGGAATCGTCCGACGAAATGAAGTCCAAGGGCCGCGCCGCCGGCGCCAACGGCTGGCTGGTCAAGCCGTTCGACCCGCAGCGCCTGATCGAGGTTGTGAAAAAGGTCATCGGCTGATGAAGCGAGTGCACTGATGCAAAGCGAACTTCACGGAGTATCACCATGACCATCGATATTAGCCAGTTTTTCCAGGTCTTCTTCGATGAAGCCGAGGAACTGCTGGCTGAAATGGAGCGGCTGCTGTTGGCCGTCAACATCGACGCCCCCGATGCCGAAGACCTCAATGCGATCTTCCGCACCGCCCATTCCGTCAAGGGCGGCGCCTCCACGTTCGGCGTGACCGACATGACGGAAGTGACGCACATCCTGGAAACCCTGCTCGACCGCGTGCGCAAGGGCGAGATGGCGCTCACCTCCGAGCACGTGGACGCCTTCCTGGCGGCCAAGGACATCCTCAAGATGCAGCTGGACGGCCACCGCCACGGCGCCGAGGTGGACCAGGACGCCGTGGCCGACGTGCGCATGATGCTGCAATCGCTGTCGCAGGACGCGCCGGTGGCCGCGCTGGCTCCGATCGCGCCTTCGTTCCACGCGCCCGAGGCGGCCGCCGCCGTCGACCACAGCGGCGGGCGGCGCTACCGGCTGGAACTGCCGTCCATGGTGCACCGCGAGGTGACGGCCCTGGGCGCGGAGCTGGGCCTGATGGGCCATGTGTCCATCACCCCGCTCGACCAGGACCGCAACGCGATGGTGGTCACCACCCACGAGAGCCTGGACGACATCATCGCCATCTGCTCCTTCGTGCTCAATCCGGACCAGATGGTAGTGACGGAACTGCCGGCCCTGACGGAACAGCAGGCCAGCCTGGAACAGGCGCAGCGCGCCAGGACGGAGGAGGAACTCGGTTACGGCTTCTTCGACCCGGTGGAGCTGACGCCGGCCGCGCCGGCGGCTGCGTCCACGGCCGCGCCGGCGGGGGCCGGCTATGGTTTCTTCCAGCCGCTAGCCGAAATCCGCGCCGCCGCCGCCGAAGGGGCGGACGATGCGCGCGGCTATGGTTTCTTCCAGCCCATCGAACAGATCCGGGCCGCTGCCGGCCTGCCGGCCGAGGCGCCGCCCGTGGTGGTGGCGCAGCACGCCGACGAGCACGAGAAAAAGCCGGGCAAGAAGGAAGAGAAGGCCGGTGGCTCCGCCCCCGGCGCCGAGTCGTCGTCGATCCGCGTCTCGATCGAGAAGGTGGACCAGCTGATCAACCTGGTGGGCGAGCTGGTGATCACCCAGGCCATGATCGAGCAGCGGGTCGACACGCTCGACCCCATGGTGCACGAGCGCCTGCTCAACTCCGTCAGCCAGCTGACCCGCAACACGCGCGATTTGCAGGAAGCGGTGATGTCGATCCGCATGATGCCGATGGACTTCGTGTTCTCGCGCTTCCCGCGCATGGTGCGCGACCTGGCGGCCAAGCTGGGCAAGAAAGTCGATTTCATCACCAACGGCGCCGCCACGGAGCTCGACAAGGGCCTGATCGAGCGCATCGTCGATCCGCTCACCCACCTGGTGCGCAACAGCATCGACCACGGCATCGAAATGCCGGAAGTGCGGCGCGCGGCCGGCAAGACCGACGCCGGCCGCCTGTTCCTGTCGGCCAGCCACCAGGGCGGCAACATCATCATCGAAGTGTCGGACGACGGCGGTGGCCTGAACCGCGAGAAGATCCTGGCCAAGGCCATGCAAAGCGGCCTGCCGGTGAGCGACACCATGGCCGACGCCGACGTCTGGCAGCTGATCTTCGCGCCCGGCTTCTCGACGGCCGAACAGGTGACGGACGTGTCCGGCCGCGGCGTGGGCATGGACGTCGTCAAGCGCAACATTACCGCCATGGGCGGGGTGGTCGACATCCGCTCGGCCAAGGGCTTCGGCACCACCATCTCGATCTCGCTGCCGCTCACGCTGGCCATCCTGGACGGCATGTCGATCCGGGTCGGCGAGGAAGTCTACATCCTGCCGCTGGGCTTTGTGATCGAATCGCTGCAGCCGGCGCCGGAAGACGTCAAGGAAATCAGCGGCAAGGGCAAGGTGGTCAAGGTGCGCGGCGAATACCTGCCGCTGGTGCCGCTGTACCAGATGTTCGACATCACCCCGCGCTTTACCTGCCCGTCCGAGGGCATCGTCGTCATCATCGAGACCGAAGGGCGCAAGGCCGGCCTGTTCATCGACGACCTGGTGGGGCAGCAGCAGGTGGTGGTCAAGAACCTGGAATCGAATTACCGCAAGGTGGCCGGCATTTCCGGCGCCACCATCCTGGGTGACGGCGGCGTGTCGCTGATCCTCGATGTGGCGGCCTTGATACGCTCGTCGCGCCAACTGGCCGACGAATCGATCTTTTCATGAATTCATTGATTTATAAATAGGGACGCATCATGGCAGAAGCGCTTACCATAGGGGCAAAAGAGATCGCCGGCCACGAATTCCTGGCTTTTACGCTGGGCTCGGAGGAATACGGCATCGACATCCTGAAGGTGCAGGAGATCCGCGGCTACGAGACCGTGACCCGGATCGCCAACGCACCGGAGTTCATCAAGGGTGTCATTAATCTGCGCGGCATCATCATTCCGGTGGTGGACATGCGCATCAAGTTCAACCTGGGCACCCCGGTCTACGACCAATTTACCGTGGTGATTATCCTGAACATCGGCGGACGCATAGTCGGCATGGTGGTCGATTCGGTGTCGGACGTGACCACGTTGACGCCGGAGCAGGTCAAGCCGGCGCCGGAAATGGGCACCGCCTTCAGCACCGATTACATGATCGGGCTGGGCACGATCGACGAGCGCATGCTGATCCTGGTCGACATCGACAAACTGATGTCGAGCCCGGAGATGGGATTGATCGAAACGCTGGCCGCCTGAGGCGGGCATCTGGCGCCGCGCAAGCGGCAACGCATAACACGCCGGCGACGCTCCGCAGAGAGCCGGAGGACGGCAAGCACCCGGGTAGTGTCCGGGGCGCAGTATAACAAGCAGGCACAAGGGGAGAACTGAAATGAATTTACGCGATGTTAAGATTGGATCCCGGCTGATGATGGGCTTCGGCGTCATCCTGCTGATCCTGGTGGCCATGGTGTTGTCGGCCAACTTCCTCAATTACAGCAACAAGGCCAAGTTGACCAAGGGCTTGCAGCTGTCGACCGCCAAGAGCCTGCAGGCGGCCATCATGAAGAGCGCGATGCTGGAAACGGGCATCGCCATGCGCAATATCGGCCTGCAGTCGGACGTGAGCCTGATGCAGAAGGAAGAGGCCAAGGTCAAGGAGCAGCGCAAACTGTACGAGACGGCCATCGGCCAGCTCAAGAGCCTGGGCTTGAACGAGGCGGAAAAGAAGATCCTGACCGACATCGCCACGCTCGACACCGACACCGATGCGGCCTTCAAGGAAGCCATCGGCCAGGTGCTGGCCTTTAACAGCGAAGGCGCGGCCAAGGTGATCGCCAGCCGCATCGACCCGCTGAACCAGCAGACGCTGGCCCTGATCAACAAGGTGGTCGACATCCAGCAGGCCGCCGCCAAGGACGTGATGGACGGCTCGGTGGCCGCCGACACCCAGCTCATGCTGATGCTGTTCGGCCTGGGCGCGGTGGCCGTGGCGCTGGGCGTGGGCTGCGCGCTGATCATCACCCGCTCCATCACCGTGCCGCTGTCGGGCGCGCTGGAAGTGGCGCAGAAAGTGGCGGCCGGCGAGCTGACCTCGCAGGTGACGGTGGAAGGCCGTGACGAGACCAGCGCACTGCTGCAGGCACTGAAGGACATGAACGAGAGCCTGGTCAAGACCGTGGGCGAAGTACGCTCGGGCACCGAGACCATCACCGTCGCCTCGCAGGAGATCGCCTCCGGCAACGCCGACCTGTCCTCGCGCACGGAATCGCAGGCCAGCTCGCTGGAAGAGACGGCCAGCTCGATGGAGGAACTGACTTCCACCGTCAAGCAGAACGCGGACAACGCGCGCCAGGCCAACCAGCTGGCCGTGTCGGCATCGTCGGTGGCCGTCAAGGGCGGCACCGTGGTGTCGCAGGTGGTCGACACCATGGGTTCGATCAAGGAATCGTCGCGCAAGATCGTCGACATCATCGGCGTGATCGACGGCATCGCCTTCCAGACCAACATCCTGGCCCTGAACGCGGCCGTGGAAGCGGCCCGCGCGGGCGAGCAGGGCCGCGGCTTCGCCGTGGTGGCGGCCGAGGTGCGCAACCTGGCCCAGCGTTCGGCCGGCGCCGCCAAGGAAATCAAGGAACTGATCGGCGACTCGGTGGACAAGGTCGATGCCGGCAGCAAGCTGGTGGACGAGGCTGGCCAGACCATGGACCTGATCGTGACCTCGATCAAGCAGGTGGCCGACATCATGGGCGAAATCACGGCCGCCACCCAGGAGCAGAGCAACGGCATCGAGGAAGTGAACCAGGCCATCACCCAGATGGACGAAATGACGCAGCAGAACGCGGCCCTGGTGGAACAGGCCGCGGCGGCGGCCGAGAGCATGCAGGAACAGGCCCACAAGCTGGCTGAGGCGGTCAGCATCTTCAAGCTGTCGCACGACGAGCAGAGCCGCCGTCCGGCGCCGCCGGTGCGTCCGGCCGCGCCGGCCGTGGCGGCGCCGCGTCCGGTGCCGGTGCGGGCCGTGACGGCCCGTCCGGCCACGCCCAAGAAGCTGGCCGCCGCGGCGCCCGGCGACGACTGGGAAGAGTTTTAAGCAAGCGTAGCAAGCCAGGCATTGTTGCAGGATAGAGTGAAGGGTAAGACAAATGCCGCATAGTAAAGACACCGTCAAGGAGTTTGATTTCAACGCCAAGGACTTTGAACGGGTCCGCGGCCTGATCTACAAACGGGCCGGCATCTCGCTGGCCGACAGCAAGCAGGAGATGGTGTACAGCCGGCTGGCGCGGCGTTTGCGCGCCACCGGCATCGGCAGTTTCGGCAAGTACCTGGACGACCTGGAAGCGGGTCGCCTGGGCGAGGAATGGGAAGCGTTCACCAATGCGCTGACCACCAACCTGACGTCGTTCTTCCGCGAGGCCCACCACTTTCCGTTGCTGGCCGAGCATGTGAAGCACCTGCAGGGGCCGATCACCATCTGGTGCTCGGCCAGTTCCACCGGCGAGGAACCGTATTCGATCGCCATGACCATGTGCGAGGCGTTCAACACGCTCACGCCGCCGTGCCAGATCATCGCCACCGACATCGACACCAACGTGCTGGCCACGGGCGCCAACGGCGTCTACACCATGGACCGGATCGAGAAGATGTCGCCCGAGCGCCAGCGCCGCTTTTTCCTGAAAGGCAAGGGCGAGCGCGAGGGCCTGGTGCGGGTGCGGCCCGAGCTGCGCCAGATGATCACCTTCAAGCAGCTCAACCTGCTGGCCGACGGCTGGCCGATCAGCGGGCCGTTCGACGTCATCTTCTGCCGTAATGTGATGATTTACTTCGACAAGGCGACCCAGCGCAAGATCCTGTCGCGCTTCGTGCCGCTGATGAAACCCCATGCCCTGCTGTTCGCGGGCCACTCGGAGAACTTCCTCTACGTGTCGGACTCCCTGAAACTGCGCGGCAAGACGGTGTACGAGCTCGAAGGCCAGCACCAGGGCGCCGTGCAGAGGCTCGCGTCGCAACGCACATGAGAATAGAACATGGACCTCGAACAATTTGCCACCAACGTCTATTACGATAGAACGTTCGACTGTGACGCCGCCAAGATCCTGCCGGGCGAGTACTACTACACTAACAAGGACATGCTGATCGTCACCGTGCTCGGTTCGTGCGTATCGGCCTGCATCCGTGACCGTACCACGGGTCTGGGCGGCATGAACCACTTCATGCTGCCCGACGGCGGCGGCGACGGCAGCCCCGTGTCGGCCTCGGCCCGCTACGGCACCTACGCCATGGAAGTGCTGATCAACGACCTGCTCAAGGCCGGCGCCCGGCGCGAGAACCTGGAGGCCAAGGTGTTCGGCGGCGGCGCCGTGCTCAAGGGCTTCACCGCCATCAACGTGGGCGAGCGTAACGCCGCCTTCGTGCTCAACTTCCTCAAGGTCGAGCGCATCCGCGTGGTGGCCGAGGACTTGAACGACATCCACCCGCGCAAGGTGTATTTCTTCCCCCGCACCGGCAAGGTGCTGGTCAAGAAGCTGATGCAGACCCATAACGATACGCTGGCGCGGCGCGAGATCGAGTACGCCAGCCGCCTCAAGGTGGCGCCGGTGGCCGGTGCGATCGATCTGTTCTGATAAAAGAAAAGGGCAACAGGCCCGGAAAGACCGTGTATGAAGATCAAAGTCCTGATCGTCGATGACTCCGCGCTGATCCGCAGCGTCATGACGGAAATTATCAACAGCCAGCCCGACATGGAAGTGGTAGGCGTGGCCCCCGACCCCCTGGTGGCGCGCGAGTTGATCAAGCAGACCAATCCCGACGTCCTCACCCTGGACGTGGAAATGCCGAAGATGGACGGCCTCGATTTCCTGGAAAAGCTGATGCGCCTGCGCCCCATGCCGGTGGTGATGGTGTCGTCGCTGACCGAGCGCGGCTCCGAGATCACCATGCGCGCGCTGGAACTGGGCGCGGTGGACTTCGTCACCAAGCCCAAGATCTCGATCCAGGCCGGCATGCGTGAATACACGGAGCTGATCACGGACAAGATCCGGGCCGCCTCCAAGGCCAGGGTGCGGGCCCGCACGCTGCCCCAGCCCGGCGCGGACGGCCACGCGCCGCTGCCCCAGCTGCGCAATCCGCTCACCTCGTCGGAAAAGCTGATCATCATCGGCGCCTCCACCGGCGGCACGGAGGCGATCCGCGAATTTTTGATGCAGATGCCGTCCGACTGCCCCGGCATCCTGATCACCCAGCACATGCCCGAAGGCTTCACCCGCTCGTTCGCCAAGCGGCTCGACTCGCTGTGCAAGATCTCGGTGCAGGAAGCGGCCGGCAACGAGCGCGTGCTGCCCGGCCACGCCTACATTGCCCCCGGCCACTCGCACCTGCTGCTGACCCGCAGCGGCGCCAACTACATGACCAAGATCGAGCAGAGCGAACCGGTGAACCGGCACCGGCCTTCCGTGGACGTGCTGTTCCGCTCGGCCGCCCAGTGCGCCGGCAAGAACGCGGTGGGCGTGATCCTGACGGGCATGGGCAAGGACGGGGCGGCCGGCATGCTGGAGATGAAGACGGCCGGCGCGTATAATTTTGCGCAGGACGAAGCCAGTTGCGTCGTGTTCGGCATGCCGCGCGAAGCGATCGCCGTCGGCGCCACGCACGAGGTGGGGGCGCTGCAGGCGTTGCCGGGCATGGTGCTCGGTTACCTGGCCGCCCACGGCATGCGCGCTTTACGCGTGTAAACAGGACAAGGATGACGTTTTACTGCGACTTTGTTCGCCTTGCAGCAACGAAAATGCTATCCTACAACTTGCTGACAATTGTAGTCACTATTAACAACCGCGTAAGAGAATCAACGGAGTAATTCATGGCTGATCCAAAGATGAAATTTTTAGTAGTAGACGATTTTTCGACGATGCGCCGCATTGTCCGGAATCTGTTGAAAGAACTGGGTTATGCCAACGTCGACGAGGCTGAGGACGGCGTGATGGCGCTGGCCAAGCTGCGCGCTGAATCGTTCGACTTCGTGGTGTCGGACTGGAACATGCCCAACATGGACGGCCTGACCATGCTGCAAAACATCCGTGCCGATCCCGCGCTGGCCAAGCTGCCGGTGCTGATGGTGACTGCCGAAGCGAAGAAGGAAAACATCATCGCGGCGGCCCAGGCCGGCGCCAACGGCTACGTGGTCAAGCCCTTCACGGCCGCCACGCTGGACGAAAAGCTCAACAAGATCTTCGAGAAACTCGGGGCCTGACACCATGGGTGAGCATCACAGCGGCGCCGTCCTGCAGCAGATGGCGGAGCCGAGCGAGGAGTTCCTGTCGCGCATCGGTCACATGACCCGTGCGCTGCACGAAAGCCTGCGCGGCCTGGGACTGGACAAATTGATCGAAAAGGCGGCCTCGGACATCCCCGATGCCCGCGACCGCCTCGACTACGTGGCGCGCCTGAGCGAAGACGCGGCGCAAAAGGTATTGAACGCCACGGACGCGGCCAGCCCCCTGCAAGATGAGATCGCGGTGCAAGCCCGTCAGCTGGGCGCTGCCTGGCAAGGCTTGCTCGACGGCGGTGCCAGCGAAGCGCAGTGGCGCGCGCTGGCCCTGCAGACGGTAGCCGCGCTGGGCGCGACGGGCGTCGCCACCAGCGCCACCAAGGCCCATCTGATGGACATCATGATGGCCCAGGACTTCCAGGATTTGACGGGTCAGGTGATCAAGAAAGTCACCTCGATCGCGCAGAACCTGGAGCAGCAGCTGGTGCAGATGCTGATCGATTTCGCGCCCGAGCAGATGCGCAAGGAGCATGAAAACGGCTTGCTGAACGGCCCGCAGATCGATCCGACCGGCGAGGGCGTGGTGGCCGACCAGAGCCAGGTCGACGACCTGCTCGACAGTCTCGGCTTTTAAGGCAGGCTGCCGGCTGTGGCCGGCAGTTTTCGTTGGGCCCCCTGGACAGATCACCATGCATCAAACCAATTTCCTTGTCCGTGAACCGCTGCTCGATCCCAAGCAGCGCGTGGTCGGGTATGAACTGACGTGGCAGCAATCGTCGGCGGCGCCGATCACGGCGGACGACCTGGAGCAGCTGGTCGGCTTCGTGGCCGGCCAGGTCAACGACGACGACGGCGGCTGGCTGCTGCGCGACAAGACCCTGTTCCTGCAGGCCGTGCCGGCCATGCTGTCGACGGACGCGCTGCACAGCATGCCGCCCGAACACACCGTGCTGTCCATCAAGACCAGCGAGCTGGCCAATCCCACCACGCTGCAGGCCGTGCAGGCATTGCGCGCGGGCGGCGTGGGCATCTTGCTGCGCGACGCAGACCTGGCCCGCATCGGCAACCGCCTGCCCACCATTGCCTCCTACGTGGAAGTGCGCTTTTCCGGCGCCGACGTGGCCTCCCAGGCGCGCAGTTACGCGCTGCTCAAGCAATCGACGGTGCGCATGGTGGGGCGGCCCGTGACCACCTGGGCCGACTTCGACGCCTGCGCTTCGCTGGGGCTGGACGCCTTCGTCGGCAAGCTGCACCTGACGCCGCGGCCCGGCACGGACGCCAAGGGCATGAACCCGGCCCAGACCATCATCATGCAGCTGATGCAGATGGTGAAGCAGAACGCCGACATCCAGCAGATCGAAGCGGTACTCAAGCGCGACGCTACGCTGTCGTACAAGCTGCTGCGCTTCATCAACTCGGCCGGTTTTGGCGCCGGGCGTGAAGTGCAGTCGCTGCGCCAGGCCTTGACCCTGCTTGGCTACACGCCGCTGTACCGTTGGCTCACGTTGCTGCTGGCCACGGCCAGCACCAGCGGCTACTCGCCCGTGCTGCTGGAGACGGCCGTGGTGCGGGGGCGGCTGGCCGAACTGCTGGGGCAGGGCGCGCTGGGCAAGAGCGAAGCGGAAAACATCTTCGTGGCCGGCATGTTCTCGCTGCTGGACCGGCTGCTGGGCATACCGATGAAGGAAGTGCTGGAAGCGATCCAGCTGTCGGACGACGTGGTCGCGGCGCTGCTCACGCGCGGCGGCAAGTACGGCCCCTACCTGGCGCTGGCCGAAGCGTGCGAACTCAATTCCGCGCTGGTGGCCTCGCTGGCCGCATCGCTGAACCTGACGCCGCTGGACGTGAACAAAGCCCACCTGTCGGCCCTGGCCTGGGCGCAGAACGTGGCCAGCTGACAACTCGCCGTCGAACAAGACGAGACCAGCTGCGGCTGGTTTTCTTGTTTCTGGCTCCCGCATGCCAAGAAGGCGGACAAATGGGGATGTAACATCGAAAATGGGGACGTACCCCATTTACGAAGGCGGGCAGAATGCGAATGCGTTGTGCTGGTATTTCGCTCAGTTTATCGGCTCAATCAGGTAGCGCTGAAATGGGGACGTACCCCTTTTTCGGAAATGGGGACGTACCCCATTTACGAAGGCGGGGGCAGTACGCAGAATGCGAATGCATTGTGCTGGTTTTTCGCTCAGTCTGTCGGCTCAATAAGGTAGCTGCATCCTGATTCCGTCGTTTTACGCGGCCGGCCGACTTTTCTTGGTGTCATCGTACATTTCAGTGTTTTGTCGAGCTCCTCAGTGAACCGCGCATTGCCGAGCGCAAAATTGCCATTGGTGGCATGCCGGATCTGTTCGACGAGTTCGGGCCGGAGTGCGTGCCTGAACAAGTCCCGATAGGCCGCCTGGCGTTGTGTCTCATTGTCACCCAGGGCTAAATACAACGCATGTGGCCGCACTAGAAGATTCGATTCGCCCTCGGCGTTGGCCCGGTAGCTGGACCAGCGATAGTCGGCCGGATGGGTGACGATCCCGGCCCGTACCGGGTTCAGTTCGATATATCGCTGGCAGGTGAAAAAATAGCCGTCCTCCTGCGTCAGGCAGGAACGAAACCGTCCTTCCCACAGTGTGCCTGTCCGCCGATACGTCTTGTTCACGTGTTGGACGTAGCGTTGATTCTGTGCTTTCATCATGGCGGCCAGTGCGGTTGGCGTGGCCGCGGACAGGAGCAGATGCACATGGTTGTTCATCAATGCGTAGGCGTGGATGGTGCAGTCCGATTCCACCGCATGACGTCGCAGCCATTCCAGGTAGGTGTAGTAGTCCTGGTCGGCGAAGAAGCAGGCTTGCCGGTTATGGCCGCGCTGGATCAGGTGAATGGGCACATTGGCGAGGATGATGCGGGCATGGCGAGGCATGATTGGATCCGCTAGTCGTGTTGACCGAAGTTAGCACGATGTCGGCGGGTCGATGTTGATATGGCGCTGACTTGGCACAAGCGAATGATTGTCATGTGCGACCTGGTCAAGGGCGCGCCAGGGACAGCCGGGCCTAGCTATTTGCAGGCCGTCAAGCGCGCGCCCAAGGGCAGAAATGGGGGACGTCCCCATTTTTCGGAAAAGGGGTACGTCCCCATTTTTTTGCCCGTTTCCCCCGGGTGGCGGCCTGGCTTAGATTTCCAGGTTGTCGATCAGGCGGGTGCCGCCCAGCTTGGCCGCGGCCAGTACCACCAGCGGCGTGCCCTGGGCCAGGTCGCCGGCGCTCGGTGGCTGCAGGTCGATGCGCTTGCGGATCGAGATGTAGTCCGGCTTCCAACCCCGCTTGGCCAACTCTTCCATCGCCTTGTGCTCAAGCTGGAAGATGTCCAGGTGGCCGGCCCGCATTTCGTTGGCCACGAAGTTCAGGCTCTGGAACAGGGCCGGCGCTTCGGCCCGCTCCGCTTCCGACAGGTACATATTGCGCGAGGACAGGGCCAGGCCGTCGTCGGCACGGTAGGTCTCGGCGGCGATGATTTCCGTCGGCAGCGCGAACTGGCGCGCCATGTTGCGGATGATCATCAGCTGCTGGTAGTCCTTCTTGCCGAACACGGCCACGCGCGGCTGCACGCAGGCGAACAGCTTCATCACCACCGTCGTCACGCCGGTGAAGAAGCCGGGACGGAATTCGCCTTCCAGCGTGTTGCCCAGGTCGTCAGGCGGACGGACGCGGAACTCCTGCGGCTCGGGATACAGGTCCTTTTCCGTCGGCGCGAACAGCACGTAGACGCCTTCCTTTTCCAGCTTTTCCACGTCGGCCTGGAAGGTGCGCGGGTATTTCTCGAAGTCTTCGTTGGGGCCGAACTGCAGGCGGTTGACGAAGATGGACGCCACCACGGGGTCGCCGTGCTTGCGCGCCAGCCGCATCAGCGACAAGTGTCCCTCGTGCAGGTTGCCCATGGTGGGCACGAACGCGGTGCGCAGCTGGCCGCTCAGTTGGTCGCGCAATTCTTCGATGGAGGAGATGATTTTCATGGCTAGGGTGCGATGGGCATAAAGAGAATTCGATGGGCGGCCGTCAGGCGGGCGAGTAGGCCAGACGCACGTAGATAGGCGCGAACGGTTCGGCCTGGGTAATTTCGATCAGGGTTTCCTTGGCCAGCTCCAGCAGGGCGACGAAGTTGACCACCAGCACCGGCACGCCGCCGGCCAGGTCGAACAGGTCGGCGAACTCGACGAAACGGGCGTTTTGCAGCTTGCGCAGGATGCCCGTCATGTGTTCGCGCACCGACAGTTCCTCGCGGCTGATCTTGTGGTGCTGGGTCAGCTTGGCGCGCTTGAGCACGTCCAGCCAGGCTTGCTGCAAGTCGATGGCGGCCACGTCGGGCCAGTGGGGCACCAGGCTTTGTTCGATGAAGATCTGGGTCCGCACGAAATCGCGCCCCACCTGCGGTATCGTGTTCAGGTCGTAGGCGGCCAGCTTGATTTGCTCGTATTCGAGCAGGCGGCGCACCAGTTCGGCACGGGGATCGCCGGCCTCGTCCTCATGCTCGGCCTTCTTCTGCGGCAGCAGCATGCGTGACTTGATCTCGATCAGCATGGCCGCCATCAGCAGGTATTCGGCCGCCAGTTCCAGGTTGGACAGGCGGATCTGGTCGACATATTTCAGGTACTGCAGGGTGACCTGGGCCATCGGAATGTCGAGGATGTTGAAATTCTGCTTGCGGATCAGGTACAGCAGCAAATCCAGCGGACCTTCGAACGCTTCCAGGAAGATTTCCAGGGCGTCGGGCGGAATGTAGAGGTCGGTCGGCAGGCGCAGCAGCGGTTCGCCGTACAGGCGTGCCAAGGCGGCGCCACCGGCCTGGACCGGGACGCCGTCGGCGCCGGATGCGTCACCCGATGCGGCCGCTTGCGCAAGGGCAACGGCCGCCGTGGCGGCCAGCGCTGCGGCCAGCGGATCGGCCACGGCCAGCGCGGCTTCCCCGGCCGGCGTCAGCGCGTCGGCGCTCGCCGTTTCCTCTGGCAACATGGTGCCCGCCTGGGGTGCTTAGAGCTTGTTCTGGTAAACGTAGGCTTGTTGTTTGACCGCCGAGGCCAGCTGGCGTTCCTGCTCGGCCAGCGGCACGGGCGGACGGTCCCACAGCAGGGCGCGACCTTCTTGTTGCCCTTTTTCAATACCGGGGTTCTTGGCCTTCAGCGACTTGATGAACAAAGTGTGGTCGGATTCGTACAACTGGTGTTGTTTAGTGAGTTTCATATTGGCTAGGTGGGTGAGTCTGCAGCGCGTATTTTACCGCGCCCGGCGCGGCGGCGGTAATTCTATCGCTGCCGCCAGGAAAGTGCGCGCTGCCGGCCGCTAGAATTTGTGGCGTATGCCCAGCGCCGTCGTGTTGCCGTCGCTGGCCGTGCTCAGCTTGTCGTACACGAACACGGCATACACGTCGGTCCGCACCGACAGGCTGTAGTCGTAGCCAGCCGTGGCCGTGTCGCGGCGAAATTGCGGTTTGGCCAGGGTTTCCTCGTGCGAACGGGCCCAGGACAACAGGTAGCGTCCGGCGCCGGACGGTATTTGCAGGCCCAGCTGGGCGGTGCGGGTGCGGCGACCCGTGCCGTCGGTGCGGTTGCGGTCGTAGCTGGCGTACAGTTTGACGGCGTGCAGGTCGTATGCCACCCCGGTCAGCCATGTATCCTGGCGCGGCGCGGCGGCCGTGATACCCAGCCCGGCCTCGACCCGCTGGCCGCCGGCCAGCAGCAGCAGGGGCCCGGCCTCGTAGCGCAGCACGGCGGCCGCGTTATGACTGGGCGTGGCGGGATTTTCGCCCGGGGCGTATTGCCCCACGATGGTGACGCCGCCCAAGGTGGGCGAGGTGTAGTGCAGCGCGTTGCTCCAGCCCGTGTCGCCCGTGACGGCGCTGCCGTAGGGCGCGCTCCACAGCTGGGTCATCAATGGCGAAAAGCGGGTCGAGAAGGCATAGGGATTGACGGCGGCCGAGGCCTGGAACAGGGGATTGGGCACCCGCCCCAGCTTGAAGGTACCGCCGCTGCCGCTCAAGCCCACATAGGCCGCGCGGGAGAACATGGGGTCGTTGGGAAAGCGGCCCGATTCGCCCGTATCGAGCCGTACCACGCCTTCCAGCGCAAACACGGCCTTCAGCCCGCTGCCCAGCTCTTCATGGCCGCCGATGCCGTAATAGGATGTCGTCATGCCGCCGTTGTTGACGGCCCTGGTCGCCACGCCGCCGCTGTTGTTGGAATTGCCGGCAAATACGTCGAGGATGCCGTAGACCCGCAGCTCCGATTGTTGTGCCAGGCACAGTGCGGGCAGGCACAGCAACAACGCGGCCGGCAGGCCGGACAGGGTAGGGCGCATGGCAAATCCTTTCAGTCCGGCGGGCGAGGGGAGGAGGCGGTGCGTCCGGAAAACCGGTCACTACACGCATGCAACGTTATAAAAGGCGGAATCTTATTTTACCTTCAATTGACGTGAATTATGCCGATCGCGCCGGCACTGTGGCGGCGCCGGTACAGCCAGGCGGCCGCGCGCGGCCGGCAAGCCCGGGCGGGATCGGTTATGCTCAAGGGTTCAATCTTGCTCGATTCACCTTTCTGGACACGCCGCATGACCCACCGCCTCACGCCCCGGACCGCCCTGTTGCTGACCATCCCGCCCCTGTTATGGGCCGGTAACGCCATCGTCGGCCGCCTGGTGCACGAGATGGTGCCGCCCATCCTGCTCAATTTCCTGCGCTGGCTGATCGCCTGCGTGATCCTGCTGCCGCTGGCCGGCCCCATCTTCCGGCGCGGCAGCAGCCTGTGGCCGCACTGGCGCCGCTTCGCCGTGCTGGGACTGCTGGGCATCGGCATGTACAACGCGCTGCAATACATGGCGCTGCAAAGTTCGACGCCCATCAACGTCACGCTGGTGGCCTCGGGCATGCCGGTGTGGATGATGTTGACGGGCTGGCTGTTCTTCGGCGTGCGGGTCACGCGGCGCCAGGTGGCCGGCGCCGTGCTGTCGATCGCCGGCGTGCTGCTGGTGCTGGCGCGCGGTCAATGGCAGCATCTGCTGGCGCTGCGGCTGGTGGCGGGCGACATGTTCATGATACTGGCCACCATCGCCTGGTCGCTCTACAGCTGGCTGTTGACGCGAGCCCATGAACCAGCCGACCTTCGGGCCAACTGGGCCAGTTTCCTGCTGGCGCAGGTGGCGTTTGGCACGGTGTGGTCGGGCGCGTTCGCGGCCGGCGAGTGGGCCTTGGGCAGCGTGCCCGTGCAGTGGAGCTGGACGCTGGCGGCGGCCTTGCTGTATGTGGCCGTGTGCCCGGCCGTGATCGCGTTCCGCTGCTGGGGGGAGGGCGTGCGCGAGGCGGGGCCGGCCATCGGCGCCTTCTTCGTCAACCTCACGCCCCTGTTCGCGGCCGTGATGTCGTCGGCCTTTCTGGGCGAGGCGCCGCACGGCTACCACGTGGCCGCGTTCACGCTGATCGTGGGCGGCATCGTCGTGTCGTCGCGCGGCAAGCGTTAGTGTAGCTAGCGGAAGCGCTGCGGTATCGCTTCCTGGAACGGGTAGAACTGGAAATAGGGCCGCGCTTCCTCCAGCACCCGGCGCACGGAAGGGCGCTCCATCAGCCGCGTGAAATAGGCGTGCAGGTGGTGGTGGTCATCCGGCAAGGGGCGCAGCGTGCTGGCATAGAACAGGGCCGGCGCCGCCGCGCAATCGGCCATGCTGAACCCCGGTCCCGCCACCCAGGTGCGCGATGCCAGTTGCCGCTCCAGCATGCCGTAGGCCGTGGCCAGCATGGTGCGCTGGGGCGCCATGTCGGCCTGCGCATGGTGCAGGCGGTCGGCCACGATGCGCTGCATGGGGTCTTGCACATAGCCGTCGAAGAAGCGTTCCCACAGCCGTACCTCGAGCGCTTCGTCCCAGTCGGCGGGGATCAGCGGACGGTGGCCCGGGTAATGGTGGTCCAGATATTCGATGATGATGGTCGATTCCGGCACGTCGCGCGCGCGCCCATGGTCGCGCAGCACGGGAAAACGGGCCGGCGCCCACAGCGCTTGCAGTTCGGCCCGGTCCTCGGGCTTGCCCAGGTCGATCAGCCGCTTCTCGAATGGCGTGCCGTTTTCATATAGCGCAATCAACACTTTGTGGCAGTAGGATGCCAGCGGGTGATAGTACAACGTCAGCGACATCGTCTTCCTCCTCGAGCCAAGAATGCTTGCGTACTGGCCAATCTAACGCAATTTGGGCAGACGCGGCGCACGGCGCTGTCCCAATTGAAATTCGTGTTACCAGCTCATCCATTTGCAGTAACATAAGGTTGTTAATATGCCGCAAGTTTGACGGGGCGGCATATCGGCCACTTTCCGCGCAGCGCCAATTCAGGAGAACATGATGGGATTACTAGATCAGCTGGTGGGGCAGATCACGGCTGCGGCCGGAGCACAAGGCCAGGATGGCGCGCCGCAAGGCAGCCTGATGGCCGGCGTGATGACCATGATAGACAATGCGGGCGGCGTGCCGGCCCTGCTGGAACAGCTCAGGGCGAGCGGCCTGGGCGACCATGTGGCGTCGTGGATAGGCAGCGGGGCGAATCTGCCGGTGTCGGCCGGCCAGCTGGCTGAGGCGCTGGGCGCGGACCAGCTGGCGCAGGTGGCGCGGCAAGCCGGTGTGGCGCCGGAACATGCTGCCGGCGGCCTGGCGCAATTGCTGCCGCAACTCATCGACCAGCTGAGCCCGGGTGGCCAGATGCCGGAAGGCAGCATGCTGTCGCAAGGCTTGAGCATGCTGGCAGGACGATTGTTGGGATAACCGCGCGGCGCTCGGTGCGCTGCGTGGCGGGTGCAGTAATAACTTTAATTCAATTCAAAAAACGAGGATATTTCATGAAAAAGATGATCGCCGTATGTCTGGCCGCCCTGGTGTCGACCGCCGCATTGGCTGCCGCGCCTGAAGCGGCCTCCGCCTCCAAGACAGCCCAGCAGAGCAAGATGACCACCTGCAACGCGGACGCCGCAGGCAAAAAGGGCGATGAGCGCAAGGCCTTCATGAAAGAGTGCCTGAGCAACAAACCGGCCGCCGCCGCCGAGCCTGCCACCCAGCAGAGCAAGATGAAGACCTGCAATGCCGACGCCGGTCCGATGAAAGGCGACGAGCGCAAAGTCTTCATGAAGAAGTGCCTGAGCTCGGGCAAATAAGGGAACCAATAGACGGTACGCCTGACCCCGTCCCTAAAAAGGTTGGGGACATAACGCGGTGTTCAATAAGGGGGACGTAACACGGTTTTCAGGCAAGCTGAAAACCGTGTTACGTCCCCCTTTTTTAATCTGCTTGGGCTGGTCGCTGCGCACGGCCCGCCGCACTGCGAAAAGGGGAAAAATGGGGTACGTCCCCATTTTTCCGGTCAGCGCAGCGTTTCGGTCAGGACGCGGCCTTCGGCGGCGGCCGGCGGACGCACGTGCAGCAGGTTGGCCAAGGTGGGCGCCAGGTCGACCACTTCCGCATACTGGCCGTAGTAGCCGGGCTTGATCCAGCGTTTGCCCATGAGCATCAGCGGGACGTTGGTGTCATATGCGTACGGCGAGCCGTGCGAGGTGCCCGTGGTGCCCGTGCCGAAGTACCAGTAGGGCTTGGTGACCACCATCAGGTCGCCCGACGCTTCCCGGTTCCAGGCGCGCCGCATCAGGGTGGCGATGCGGGTGCCGTTCACGGCGCCGTTGTCGAACTGGGTGCGGGTGTAGACTTCGGCCACGCCGGCCTGGTCCCGCACGAAACGGGCGGCCGTGTTTTCCACTTCCTCGCGGCGCAGGCCGCTCTTGTCGATCAGGGCGTAGTCCAGGTGCACATTGGGCAGCGACCAGGCGTTCACCAGTTTGCCCACCTTGTATTGCGCTTCCAGGTGCTGGTTCAGCGCGGCGATCAGCTTGTCGCCGTCCAGGCGCTGTGCGTCCAGGTGCTGGGATTGGGCGAATTCGGGCACGTTGGGGAAGCCGTGGTCGGCCGTCAGCACCACCAGCATGTTGTCGAGGCCGACGCGCTGGTCGAGGTAGCCGAAGAAGCCGGCCAGCATGCGGTCCAGCCGCTGCAGGTGGTCGTGCGACATCTTGCTTTCCGGGCCGAAGGCGTGGTTCACGTAGTCGTGCGCCGACAGGCTCACGCCCAGCAGGTCCGGCACGCCGGCCGGATTGGCGCCCAGATGTTCGCCTTCGATGGCGGCGCGGGCGAAGTCCAGCGTCAGCTCGTCGAGGAAGGGGCCGCTCTTGAGGCGCTTGTAATAGCCGGCATCGAGTTCGCCGCTCTCGCTGTAGTAGGAGAACGGGAAGGTGTTGCGCACGCCGGGCTTGGAGGGCGTGAGGTTGTCGGCGGCGTCGCCCGCGTAGGCCGCATCGGCCAGCAGGGGCACCCAGGATTTGCCGTAGTAGCGATCCTGCGGCTTGCTCGCTTCGTAGTGCTGCACCCAGGCCGGGTGGCTTTGCATGTAGTAGGTGCTGCTGGCGAAGTTGCCCGTGCTTTCCATGTACATGTAGGCGGTGCCCGTTTTACCGGCCAGCAGGATGGCGCCCCGGTCCTTGCCGGACACGGTCACCACCTTGGCGCGGTTGCCGGTGGCGTAGCGCAGCTCGTCGCCCACCGTGCTCACGTGCAGGCGGGCGGGCGAGGTGCCGTCGTCGCTTTTGGTCGGCGCGCCGATGTAGTGGTAGTTGTGGTCTTCCGTGCAGTAGACCGATTGCTTGGTGACGGGGTTTATCCAGTTGTTGCCGATGATGCCGTGCTGGTACGGATAGGCGCCGGTCAGCACGGCGCTGTGGCCGACCGCCGTTACGGTGACGCCGTGCGCCTGGTGGGCGTTGCTGAACCACGCGCCCTGGTCCATCAGGCGCCGCAGGCCGCCCTGGCCGAACTGCTCGCGGTAGCGCAGCACCTGCTCGTTGGGCAGGCCATCCACCACCAGCACCACGACCAGCTTGGGCTGCGCGGCAGGGAGGGCGGGGG
>NZ_JBYSZG010000005.1:0-219004 GCF_058786935.1 Rugamonas sp. FW305-51 | reverse complement strand
CATAACCTGCTGAGGAAAGGACAGAATCGACGCATTCTAAAACCGGACTTATGCGACAACTATCTTGACGCGCACCGGAAGCTAGCCACCTGCCACAATCTTCGTTACACGCGATATAGTGACGATATTACTTTCTCAACGGAAGGTGCATATAATCGCGAGCGGGCGAACGCGCTAATAGAAGACACTGCAAGTGTTCTGAAGCAAGTAGGGCTTTACCTAAATAGGCAAAAGACTCGTGTGGCCCCACCAGGTGCGAAAAAAATTGTACTAGGCCTGCTAGTCGATGGAGCGCTTCCGAACCTGACCAAAGAGTTCAAAGACAACATTCGCCTGCATCTTTATTACTTGTGGAAACTTGGAATTCAAAACCATGTAATTCGGCGAGAGTTTGACTCGGTTGGAGGACTTTATAGACATCTGCTGGGACTAATCAATTTTGCCAAAACGGTAGATGAGACCTACGCTGCAGAAGTCCGAAAGGAGTTTGATGCATTGCCTTGGCCAGGTGAATAGCTTGAAATGACACAGCCTAGTTTGCGGGCGTCTCTCATCTGAAAAGGCGTAGACTGACCCAACCTAGAATGTCATATGAGTTGGAGTTCATCTTGACCGTTCTAGTCGGAAGCGGACGTTGAGATATTTTCGAACTCTAAGAACCAGGCGTATCAAACGCTATTCAATCTAACGGACACGCATACGCGTGCTCGTAATCATCAAGTCATTTCCGTAGGGGGAACTGTGGCGTTTAACGAATACAAAATGCATGTCATTCGACATGAGTTGGGGCACTGGCTTGTGGCGGGCCATCTCCAATTTAAGCGAGGAGGGATAAGGATAAAAGTCCTCTCCAATAGGTACGGATTTGGCCACCTCGGAAGTGCAGCAACTTACCCCATGCATGACTTGACATCAACTGAATCAATGAAGATATATGCTGAAAACAGAATCTCGATTTTGCTTTCCGGAGTTGCAGCTCAATTGCTCTTTGATAGCGATGCCTCATCAGCGAGATGCGAAAAGCTTCTTGACGAGTATGGCGCGGATGACAAGGGAAAGATTGAAGAACTGACTCATATCGTTCGGGGTATCGTCAACGCCGGTACCATGTCCATGCAAAATGAAATTGAACAGAAAAATGCGATACGAGTGCGGTGTTGGGAGACGGCTGCACGGTATCTTCAAGAACGTAAGTCTATTCTTGAGCACATGTCATTGTGCGTAGCGGCCCAGGTAACTCAAGAAAACGTCGAATACACCTTCGAGTATGACCAACTGTGCCAGTGGTCTGATGACGGAAGTGGACTTGAACATTATGATGATGAATGCGCTGATGTATAGGGAATCTCAGCATTGAGTGACCCGAGTGAGCTCGACGTGGAGCTCAGTGAAGTGGCTCAGACTTGACCTGGCGGCGATTGTCAGATGGGTTCGAACCTTCCCATAGTCACTGCGATGTGACAAGCCTCCTTCATGGCGCTTTGCGAATTTTGGCTGCGGTAGTCTGAGCACATGTCGCGTCCAAGCCCACTTGCCGGGCCGCAGGCGGGGCTGAAATCAATTTCTATAACTCGCAGGTAAATGCTCCATAGCTGCTTGTCTCAGGGTGGAGGATGATTTTGAATCCTTCAAATTTGGTAACCCAGGCCCCGTTCGCTTGCTGTGCTAGCTCCACTTGGCTCAACTTGGTGTGCAGTAGTCGCTGCTGGTTGACCAGCATTCTAGCGATTGCCAGCATCTCTCCGCTTACCTGTTTATTATCGACTTTGCCAATCTGGAACATGTTGTGTAAGCTTCTGAAGGTCGTGACCAGTGTACTGCGATGCCTTAGCCTGGAAGTTAGCCAGTTTTTCATTTTTAATTTTGGGAAAGATATGTTCTACACCTTCGACAAGCTGCGGCGTGGGGACGCAGGAGTTTTTAGCCTCTATAGGAACGGGTACAAGCTCTGGGATGAGATTCTCTCAAAATACGACGGCAACTCAACTCAACTGGCAAGCGCGCTAGGAGGTGCACAGATGCGTTTTGAATGGATGGCTCAGAGTCTTGGGGAAAAAGATAGATGGACTGGTCAGGAAATTATGGTATTTACGGGCCTGACTTACTATCTCGAACTCTATGACTCGCAGAAAGCGCACCTTGCATACTCCGTGGCTGAAGCCTTCCAACTAAGCTACTGCAGCATCGAAGTAAAAGGTTTAGCGGAGCGAGTCGCTCGGTTGCTCTACTTGGAGGGCCATCGTGGCTGACTTCCCGCAGTTATACGAGAAGAGCTTGTACGCAGATTGGCATAACAAGCATGTCGAACCTGATGGTGACATTGTCCAAGGAGTTGAAGCGGCACTAACCGAACTGAAAGGCTCGCAGAAAGACCGACTGCATAAACTCGCTGAACTTATGTCGAGGATAAACAGCTTTCTTCAACTTGCACAAAAACTTCGCGGCCTAGACATATCTGACTCAAAAACAGAATTCTTACTTGAAGCGGCAATGCGGTCTGATGATTACGATAAATTATTTAAGAATGTCGATTCAGTCTTGGACAAACTGTGGCGCAAAAACAAAGGTAGAGTAGTAGGGAGCTATGTAACATCAAAGACGCTGCGGAGCGAGATTGGTGACTTGATTCGCACGTCGGTCGTAACATCGACATTCTCTTATGCAAGGGACTTCTCCAAGTCTTTCAGTATGTGGCAAGACTTAGCCAAGGAATTGCAACTTGACTCAAGTCTGTATTCTGACATCCAGTCAGTCCAGCTGCAGGAGGAGAGCAAGATGCAAAACGGGTACTTTGCATTCCATTTGGATGTTCAATATTGCGACGGGGTTAGAGTAGAAGTGCAAGTGTATTCTCGCCTCAGCGCAGTATGGCGCCATTTGTCGCATAAACTGTATGAAAAGGTACGCGTTGGCGAAGATGTGCAGTGGGGGCATGGAAGTGCAGCTTCAAGAATGGTCTCCCTTGGACACTTACTTCATCTTGCCGAGTGCGAACTCGAGTACCTGAAAGATTCCCTGAAATAGGCGCTCCAAGAATATTTGCATGGAAAATGTGGCGGACTGGACAGCAAGCCAAAACTGCTAATTGGATTCGGGTTACTTTTAAGCTGCCGGACCGCGGCTATCCATGTACGACATAAGCGAGCACGTGGTCGCCCTGTCGCAGTTCCAAACCCGTGGTAAGTCTACTCTTTAGCTTTTGGGTGATATGATTTGACGCTAAGGGAGAGTGCTCGGCACTACCACTCTGAGGTGCTTTCTACCTTCCACTTATCCCGCTCTGCCAGCCGTATCTCTAGTCCGACGGCAGAGCAGTAGGCGAGCAGCTGCGCGACACTGAATTCGTCCGGGTGGCGTTCCAAATGAGACACGCGATTCTGACTGAGCGCGAGCCGTATTGCGATGTCGGACTGCGTCAGCTTGGCCTGTTTGCGCGACAAAACGAGCTGCGTACCGAGCTGATGAGAGGTGAGGATAAGGAGCGACGAAAGAGGGAGCGGCATGGGGAGTATCCGTTATCCAGATAAATATATTTTATCTGGATAACGGATAAATGCAAGATATCCGAAATACGGATAATTGCTGATGTATGTTGGGCTGGTGTAGATAGCCTCCCCCTAATAGGTGCCTGCAGGCGTTGGCGATTGCCTCCGTCTCAACGCACCTTTCTGGGCACAGCTCCACGCGCGCCCGCTTCTCAATCCGGGATGCCCATGCGTCAAGCACCAACGTCGCACAACACCAACAATCCGTATACCGCCTAATTTTCAATTTGCCAACGTGCCCCTCAAGTGCATTGACCGGCGCAAACCTACCCGTTATCGTGGGCTTGGAGAGCAGGTTTCCGAGGCGCGTCTGCTTTCACCTCGGCCCGCGACACGAGCACCAGCGGGCGGTAAGCGCTGTTTGGGTAAAGAAGGTGCTCAGTGAGGAACTTTCATCGAAACGCTAACCTTAGCCTGTCGTTGAACCATGCCAAATTTTCCTGAAGATGTGAAACCCACTATACATCCGGATTTTCCGACCGGCCGCAGCCCAGGTTCCATCGGCGGGGCGCAACCAAAGCTTCTTCTGATTAAGCGAGCTAACGGGATGTACGGCCCTCCTCAGCGTTCGCCAGAGGAGCTTCTCCACCGATACGAGGTTGCCGAGGACTTGGTTGGCCGGCTGGTCACCTATTTTCAGCGTAAAAAGTGCGAACACCCTGAGTGGGGCGACGAGAAAAACCTAGAACGAATTCGCCTCGGGCTGATAAACAAAGCTGCAGAAGGCAAGTGGACGTTCACTGTGGAGGAACAGGGATGGATAATGGACAGGCTACGGGAACGATGTCATGTCGCGCCCACAGCAAGTCGACCGGAATAAGACCTGCGGATAGCTCCGCCAACCGTTCGAGACCGCGCATATCCTGTGCCCTGGCGGCCGGTTCTAAATGCGTCTTGCGCGTCAATTTCGCTCAACCGGCAACCACAGTTTCTTAGATATTTCCAACCCCGCAAGTTTATTTTGATAGAATCGAAATATTAAGAATCATTAACAGCGGTGTGCAGTAGAGCTTATGTGGCACTGGTTTTACCTATACGCACGTGTTGGGCCTGCAGTATCGGTATGGTACTCTCACCGTAATGGGGTAAATCAGGTCATAAGCCGATAATCGGCACAATAAGATAAAAGGGGCAAAGGGATGTTTGAGTTTTTCAAGCGAAAAGCGCGGCCAACTGATATTTCAAAAACAACCACAAAGGATATTGAGAAACTTTTGAAGGTAGAAAGCCCAGTGCAAGCTGGAGAATTTATCAGGCAAGCAGCACAGGCTGGCAGCGCGGATGCGGCGCTTTTCCTGTCTACGATGTTGCATAGTGCAATCGAAATGAAGGGAAGAGACTCCGTTCCGCAAAGTGTCATTGGCGAATACGTCTTGTACACGGAGCTTGCTGCACAAAAGGGTGAGGTCACTGCACAGCAAAACCTGGCTAAGCACTACGTCTCCATTTCCCGGACGCCCGATGGCACCATGAATGCCGAAGGGTATGAGAATCTCAAGAAGGCGGAATACTGGTATAAGAAAGCCGCAGCCCAAGGTTTCGGGCCAGCAATCCAGTCACTGAGTAACATGGAACCGGTATTTGACTGGGCACACGGTGCCTTTGGAGAGCCGTCCGAGCAAATTTCGCCTGATGACATTCAGCTCTCCCAAACGCAGATTTCTGCCCACCGCTGCGCCCATAGTGTGTGTACTGCAATCGATGACAGAGATGTGATTTGGCAGCTGATACTCGAAGACATTGAGGGAGCCTCGATGGGAAATGAAAATTCGAAGGCATTTGCCCTGAACAGCGGAATATCTCCTGAAACCTATAAGGGGGCACTCAATAACTCAAGGCCAGAAGTTGACGGGCCTAAGGGAATTAAGACATTCCTAGACGAACGAGCCTTCGACCTGCTTCCCGATAGAGACAAAATGGTCGAATTCAGATTAGCCACGACCGACTACATCATGAGGTACTTCAAATTCGGGCGTTACTCCGATTGAAGATGGTTGAGTGTTCGTCGATGGAGGGAGGGATAGAGCAGATTCAGGGTACTGAGCCACAGTAATTCACAACTTTAAGGAAAACTCCTCTCAATCAGGGAACCCGGTAGTCAGTATTCTAAGTTGAAGCCGGGGCTGCGGTAAGCGACTTTGCCACGCTGCGGCAAGTCCACGGGGAAGACGCAACGGCCCCGGTGGTATCCAATCAAGGCTGGGCCGCGTTTCCGCCATACTGAGCTGAGCCGGCGTCGTAAACTCCTGTCAGCTCGCGTTCCCACCCTATCGTTTCGCCGGGTGCTTCGCTCATCATCCCACCTCTCCATTTCATTGTTTGTCAATAAAGGTGCCGCGTCAACTCATGCCGCCAGCTTCTTTTCTGGCTGACTCCGTTCCGGATTGCGGCAGACTTCGTTCTTCAAGTGGAGAACGGCGTGCTGGTGGTCACGCACTGAGTGCTGGCGTGGCTGAGGCGCCAGCGCCTTTTTCAACCTTAATGAGCTCAACAGGGCGCTGCGTGCCTTGTTGCTCAACCTGAAACTGCGGCCCTTCAAGAAACGGTCCGGCTGCAGCGGCAGCGCCTTCGCCGAGATGGACCTGCCGGCCATGCGCGCTGCCGGAACGCCACTACGAATACGCCGACTGGGCGGTGGGGCAGACCAGCGTCCACTACCATGTCGATATCGTTGGGCATTACTACTCGGTGCCATGCCAGCACGCGCGCGCCGAGGTCGATGTGCGCGTGACGTGCGCAATGGTTGAAATCTTTCAGCGAGGCCAGCGCAATGTCAGCCAGGCGCTGTGCGCCTTCAAGGGCCGTCACACGACGATAACGGCGCACATGCTGGCGGTGCACCGCGAAGTGGCCAGCTGGAACTCCGACACGCTCACGATGCTGGCCGCCGACGTGGGCCGCGCGGCCCGGTATAAATCGAACGACTGCTGGGCCAGAGACGGCATCCCCAGCAAGCCTATGAAGTTTCATGGGCTTGCTGTCGCTGCTGCAAAATGCGGCGTCGCGTGCGTGGACGCGACCTGTGTGCACGCCCTGAAACCAAATCGGCCGGTGTCCTACAACGTTCCGCGCGTAACGGCGGCAGTACAGAGCATTTCAATATCTCAAGCCACGGCGGCACTAGCTGCGTTTGAGCAAAACTCGAATTCTAATTAACGTGCCAGCTGTCCCAAGTAGCTGATATTGTCTGCTCTTGATGGCCGCGTCCGCAGCCATATGACAATGCTCTTGTCCTTCGACAGGGCATTTACGACGAGACGCACTATCCTTACATGGGAGAGTCCTCAGCCATCTAGTCTCGACGCCTCTGCGATGAGGTATTCGGCCTCCTCTCGAATGGATGGCCAGTCCTCTTTGAGATAGAGCCAAGCCTGCGCTACTTCGTCCACGTCCAACTCGAACTCGAAGATATCAGTGATGCCCATTTGCGCTAGGTCAGTCGATGACATGGCTCCGTACGTAGTCCTGTGGGCTAACTCCTCTGTTATGAGTTCCACAGAGTCGTTGTGGCCGGTCATGATTTCCTCTGCCACGGCGCCGGCCATGCCGAGCAGGGCTTTCCAGTTTGTAGGTAGTTCGGTGGAGGGAAGTCCGGCTCTCTTATAGCTGTCGTGCATTGCCTGGGGGCAGACTCGCATCCGAAACTGCCCAAGCCATGCCCTTTCGTCTGGTTTTCTACTAGGGTTTTTCCAGACGACGGCGTCACCGTCGCCGCCGAAGCGCCGGCACATCGATTTGTGGCCGGCCTCGTGGTATGCCGCGGCGCGCAACTCGCGTCCTGCTATTTGTTCTTCTGTCAGTTCGAGCATGTTGGTTGAAGGCTGCTTAGGGACAGAAGTATAGTGTCGGACGCAGGGAATAAATCGCGCTTAGACCGAAGTCCGGTCACGGTATCACGAGGTAACTATTCTGATAGGTTTCAAAACCGATGATAACCAGTGATTCGCGCGGGTAGTCATCTCACCAATTCCGTGGGGTTGCACCAAGAGCGCTACGAGGGAGGAGCGCAGTTGGCTCATCACGTCCCGCTTTTACTTTGCGTGTTTTGTCGAAGGAGAGCGATGTCCTGCAACTTCCGGCCCAGGACGTCGTCCTTAGCAACCTCATCGAGGTCACGGTCTAACCCTAGCACCCGCAGCGCACGGAGATAGGTTCCCATTGCAATTGTATGGTCACCGTTTTCCAACCGGCGGATGGTTTCGCGCGACACGCCGACACGTTCTGCAAACAGCGCAGCGGGAATCTCCCGGCGCCGGCGCGCTAGGCGCAGCCTCTCACCCAGAGCTTTCATCTGTCTCTCGGCACTCGGGAAAATAGGCAACGTTTTTTTTGGCATGCCACATATATTAGGCCAAAACAACAATTATGCCAATTTAATGTGGCATTTATTCGCCTTGCGCAAGGCTCCAGAATGGCAATTCTGCCGGTTTCTTCGGGCTTTGGCGGCGCGTTTGACTGAAATCAATACGTGCCTTCGGCCGGCCGATACAGTAGTTTCATGAGACCGACAGACCTCCTGAAGTGCTTCGTAGCACACGACCTGGTGCGGACCCATGGCGTGTTTTTTGCTGCTGCTTTTCTGCAGGAGCATGCGATTCCACTCGAAATTGCGATAGAGTTTCTGACGTCCCAGCGTGAGAAATTGTCCCTAAAGTACCGGTGCTTTCCCGTGGAAGACGAAAGCAGTGAGCTACGACAAAGCGACCGTCGAGCAACATCCAATGTCGATTTCGCGCGGCTGCGAAGGTAAGGATGTTCACTGAGAAACAGGTGTACTCCATGACCAATCAAGTGGATGCCATAAAGAAGTATGCCGCAGCGAGGAACCTTTAGGTCGTCTTCGTCTATGAAGATGCTGGCAATAGTGGGTAAACCAAAAGCGGTCGGCCGGGCCTATCCAAGTTGATAGATGACATCCAGCGACCACTTGATTTCACTGTGATTCTGGTCTATGACGTTAGCCGATGGCGGCGGTTTCAGGATACCGATGGAAGTGCGTATTACGAGCACCTGTGCCGCATCAATGGCGTCAAGGGCGCCTACTGCGCTGAAATGTTTAGGCTATCCGGATTAACGTGTGGAAAGCTATCGGTACTAGAAATACTCATCGTCAGCTCCCTTCTCCGGCAGGCTCAACTTGACGCGCTGACCGAAGTCACCTTGCCAAAGCGCGGTAGGCAGCGCTGGTGCCGCCTGGTCGACGATGCCTAGCGCAAGAAGTGCTGTCAAATATGCTCCTGCACATGCACCTGGGTCCCCTTTTTCGAGCCGTAATAGCGTCGTTCGTGAGATGCCCACTCGGGCAGACAAATCAGCGGCAGCGATACGCTGTCGTAAGCGCTGTGTATGGATACACTGACCCCATGCAGTAAGTCGCTCCTGCACGAGGGTTGGCCAGGCTTCAGGCTTGGAGAGCTTCTTTGGCATTATTTTCTCCGTTATAGATAGGTCATTATAGGGCATAACGTCCTATCTATGAACGGCACTGGCCACGAGATTGAACCATAGATGAGACTTTATGCTATATAGCGACCTATCTATGGTGCTTGCCAGTAGAGTGGAATCCTTTGGTAGTCCACACGAAAATCCGGATAACCAATGTTTAAGAACGGCGGGTCGCCTTACGCCTCCATCTTCAAAGCGCTCAAGCGCGTCGCTGCGGCCAAGTATAGCCATGAGCTATCGAGCAAGGTATTTGCTGCTCAATGCAGGATGGTCAAGCGCGGGAATAAAACTGGCGGACCCGCAGGCTTGGTATCGATGGCAATAGTGTGGCCCCCCTTTTCTAGGTGCCGAACCGTTTCGCGTGAGACGTTAATGCGTTCAGCGAACAGCAGAGAGGTGAGTTCCCTTCGCTTCCTGGCAAGCCGAATACGCTCCCCAAGCGCCTCCATTTGCTTTACCACCTGGGGAAATCTCGGGAGTGATTTCTTCGTCATGCCACATATATTGGATACAGATGCCGTTGATGGCAAATTTATGTGGCATGGCGTCGATATTGTAATAATAAAGCAACTATGATTGAAACGTTGCAACTACGCGGGAGGGCTTTAACCCCAATCACATCATCTAGTCTAGGCAGTTACTTGATAAGGAAGTCGTCTTTGTTTTTACCCGCCAACCATCGAGGGGCGCGGCCGCGGCCCGTCCAGGTTTCACCGGTTGCCGTATCACGATATTTTGCTGGAACTGGCTGGCGGACCTTCGATATTGTCGGCTTTGCGATGTTGCCGATGTCACTAGTGGTAAGGCCGTAGGTCCGCATGATTTCAGCAATTTGTGCTTTTGCCGACGCAATTTCCGATAGGCGCACCTCTTTTGCCTTGTTTTCCAGCTCCGCAATTTGGGCTTTGATTTCGGCGTATGTACTCATGCGTGATTTCCAAGGTTGGACTGTAATGCTGGCAATCTATCATCATCAGGAACCGAAGACCAGTGGGAATCCAAAAGAGGAATCAGTAGACGGCCGTTTGGGCGAGAGGATTAGAAGGCCCCAATCTCGTAGGCCATCTGTACTTCTCGGTTGAGTGAACTGCAGTGCTTGAGAACGAGCAATCCGGCTTCAACCAGCTTGATGTCGCGGGCACGATTGCCATACTCTGGTGACCACACTTTCGCGCCATGAAACAGGTTGTTCCTAATTCGGCGAACCATCAGGAGCACCTGCTGCGCTTTGGGGAGGTTTGGGTCTGGTGGAGAGTCTTTCCAGTCGACCCTTCCATTCCGAAGGACCTGCTTTCGCGGAGGCTCGCTTAATAGAAAATGTACGGCTTGCTTGAAGGCCTCGTCGGTTACACGCCACAAGTGCCAATCGATAGCTGTAGCAAAAGTATCCCAGTTTGCCTCTACTGAGGTCGTTTTGCTTTTTGTGAAACCTGAGCCTTTGAGTGCATATTCACAGCGCGCAAATGTTCCCAGAAACTCGTAAGTCAACGCTTGTGGTAACAGCATTTGGGGAAAAGGTTGCACCATAAATTGGTTTCCTCTAGGTGGTTGAATTGGCCAGCACCGGCTGTGCGCTCAATTCATTAGCAGGGTACAGCTCTATGCGTGCGCGCAAACTCAGGATTCTTAAAACTGAGCCAAACATCGTAGCGCTCCGGCCGCAGGATTGCCACATCAAGGGCGGTGACCAGGAGCGAGAGCTTGCGTCGCGCTAGTCATTGCTCGCCGATGCCAAAGACCTGCGACCTCGACACCAAAAGTCCGCAAGCCAGAGTGGGTGGAATGTCCGCAAACCAAGTCATAGCTGCATAGCGCAAATTGCCCCTTAACAGATGGCTACTTATTCCGCAGAGGACTATCTGAAATGCGTCCAACGTGGCAATATGAAGTTGTGTAAATAAAGCATGATTCTACAGTCCGAATGTTACCTTTGTACGATAGTCAACACAAAACAGAGCTCGCTCGTGTTGTGACTCTGGTTTATGCAACTTTCACGAATGCACTTATGCTTATTATTGGCCCGGCCGAGTTATTAGAAGGTGACGGTACGCAGCTGCGGAATTCCGAAGCTTCATGAACTCGAAAGCTACTACCGCCGGTGCTGTAACCACCGACTCGGACTTGGTGCGAACGAGCAGAGATGGCGACCAGTTCCACTACCATTGGGCCGCGCGCCACTGCCTATCGCTATTGCCGGGCGTTAGCGACTTAGTTGCCATTTCCATTGAGGGCGCATCGGCTCTCGAGGGGCCGGGCTCTGCCAACGAAGGCGATGAGCTTATCGATGTAGGTTTCTACTTTGGTAGCGAGAGATTGAAGGACGCGCGCCTCATTCGCTATGTGCAGTTGAAGCATTCAACGAAGCGTGCGCGCGACCCGTGGACTGCCAGCGGGCTGAGCAACACGCTTAAAGGCTTTGCAGACCGTTTTGCGAAGCTGCGCGAGGCGTTCACGTGGGATGAACTCAAGGATACCTTGCGCTTCACCTTCACGACCAACCGTCCCATCGATGAAAAAGTGATTGAAGCGCTAGAGGACCTCGCCGCTGGGAAAACTACGCGACACCCTTCAGTTGCGAATACTCTGCTCGGATATGTGAAGGGACTCGAGAGTGAGACGGCAAATTTCTTCAAGCTCTTCACAGTTGAACCAGGGGAACCTGACCTCTGGAATCAGCGCAATCTACTGTTCAAGGATGTAAGAACATACCTGGTCGAGACTGATTCCGGTGCTCCGCTTCAGCTCAAGGAGTTGGTGACGAGGAAGGCTACGTCTGAGCAAGCTTCGAATCCATCTATTCGTCGTCCTGATGTACTCCGTGCGCTCGAGACTGATGAGGCGGACCTTTTGCCAGCGCTGTGCTTGATTGCCGGCCCTGCTGACGGCGCACTTCCGCGGGAGCAGGAGGGAGAAATTCGCGCTATTCTGGAGTCCGCGACTCACCCTGTCATCCTGCATGCAGAAGGTGGCGTCGGGAAGTCAATCCTCGTGTGGCAGCTTTCCAAGTCTGCCCCCGAAGGTTCCGTCGCGGTTCTCTACGATTGCTTTGGCGATGGGCTTTACAGGAGCGCGCAACATTACCGACACCGAGAAAAGGACGCGCTTCCGCAAATAGCAAACGAGCTTGCCGCTCAGGGGTTGTGTCATCCGTTGATTCCAGTTCGGGGAACGGATAGCAAGCAGTACATGCGCGCATTTGTGGCAAGACTGGCTCAGGCTGTCACCTTACTTCGAGCCAAAACTCCCCTTGCCAACCTTTTCTTGATAGTCGATGCTGCGGACAACGCGGTTATGGCAGCTAGAGAGTTCGATGACCCGGCCTTCGTGCCCGACCTCATTCGTACGGTGATGCCGGATGGTGTGAAGCTTGTGTTCACCTGCCGGACCCATCGGCGAGACCATTTGCAGGCACCACCCGATGCGATTCTTGTTGAACTTCGCCCATTCAGCCGCGAGGAGACAGCTAAACATCTAAAGAATTTCTATCCAGACGCTACCGATAGCGATATCTCCGATTTCGGATTTTTAAGCAGTTCCAATCCGCGAGTTCAGGCGGTGGCTTTGAGTCGTAAGCTGCCATTAAAGGACATGTTGAAGGCGTTAGGGCCTTCACCATCGACAGTTGAGCGGGCTATCGCCGACCTGCTGGCGCAAGCGGTCGAGAAGCTGAAGTTTCGAGAAGGCCATGTCGAAGCTGAACAGATTGGACTAATCTGCGAAGGCTTAGCCGTGCTGCGGCCGTTGGTTCCAATTGCAGTTCTTGCTGAGATTTCAGGCACGACTGAAAGCGCAGTAAAGAGCTTCGCCTATGATTTGGGACGACCGCTGCTGGTGAAAGGTGGAAGTCTTCACTTCTTAGATGAGCCTTCAGAAACTTGGTTCCGGCAGAACTTCCAGCCTGAAAAGGAAAGGCTGGCTACTTTTTTGCATCGATTGAAGCCCCTAACAGCCTCTAGCTCTTATGTCGCATCGGCCATTCCCCAACTGCTGCTGGCAGCGGGGCGAATGGATGAGCTGGTCGAATTGGCTCTATCTTCCGAAGGTCTGCCCGCAGCGAACCCACTCGAACGTCGTGATGTGGAGGTGCAGCGCCTGACCTTTGCGTTGAAGGCTTGCCTACAAGAGAAACGCTACGCTTCGGCGGCAAAACTTGCGCTCAAATTAGCCGGTGAACTCGCCGGCGTCGCGCGCCAGAATGACCTAATACAGGGAAACACCGACATCGCGTCTGCGCTTCTTTCTTCCGACCGTATCGACGAACTGGTGTCTCGGCGCGCATTCCGGGGAACTTGGACAGGTGCTCATCACGCCTATGAAGCTGCCTTGCTGGCGGGGCGAGTGGAATTCCTTTCTGAAGCGCGAAGCCACTTAAGGATGGCGATAGATTGGCTATATTCGTGGGCAGGCATGACCCAGGAAGAGCGTGAAGAATCGAACGAGCGAGTCGAAACTAGCGACATAGCCGAACTGGCGATGGCTAAGTTGCTAGCGGAAGGACCGCAAGACGCAGTCAGATTTCTCAGCGGGTGGAGTCCAAGGCCGCTCTCGATGACCGCAGGCGGTATCTTGGCGCGTCGCCTTGTTGACCTTGGACGATATGAATTGCTTGACCAGTTGGCGGAACACGGAGCGCGCGATATTTGGCTAATGCTGGGATTGGCCGTCGAAGCGTGCAAGGGTGGTCACACTCTTCCGGTCAAGCCGGTTGAGACTCTCATGAGAGCACTGGCTAGCCGCCGAATTCAACTTCATGACCCGGATAGTTCGACTTCCAACTGGAGCGTGATTAACGGTGTCGCATCCGCTGTTTTACAGGCACTACGAGCGCTGCCTCGTGATGACGCGACATGGGCGAAGGTCATACGTCGCTATCTGCCAGAACATCCACCCATAGAATTGACGGCGCGTCACGGTTCGGACCGGCCGGCGATACTGAGGGCGTATTGTCTAGAGGCCGCTTTATTGGGCAGGCAACTTGTGCTTATTGATTTAGCCCCAAAAGAAATCCGTGAAGAACTGGAGAAGAAACCGAACCATCACAGCAGAAGCTCCGAAGCCGAAGCGTTTGAAAGGTCTACGGGAGGTGTCTTGGCTTGGTTCCGCCTGACCGCGGAGATTGCGTGTGGAAAGATTCCGCCAGAGTTTAATGCGGCCACCCAGGAGGCGCTCAATGCAACGAAAGCTGCTAGGTCTAAAGATTACTACAATGTCTTCAACTTAGAGCAAATCGCGGCACTGGAATGGATACGAGCGATAGGTGATGCGTCGGTATCGGACACCAAAACCCTTGCCGCATTTCTGAACTGGTTTAAAGAGAAAGCGGACGCTTTCGGGACCGCTGCCATGACAGCTATCTGTCGCCTGGCAGCCCGCAAAAAAGCCCTCGAGAGTATTGCGCTCGAAGTGTCTGTTCGGACCTACGAAGCTATAGAAAATCACCGCGAACGCGCTGAATCTAGAGTCGAGTCCTACCAAAATCTTGCGCGCGCCATTTTCCCGACAAGTAAAGCGGAGGCCCGCTCCTATTTCGAGCGGGCGGTAGAGATTTCAAGCCGCATCGGGGAGGAGAACTCGGACCGCTGGGGGGCGCTCCTTTGCCTCGCCGAGGCAAGCGGAAACAACAGCTCAGTCCGACCAAAGTCTGCCTACAGGCTAGCACGAGGCGCAGAGCTAGCTTACGATTATGTTGAAAGAGACAAACATTTCGACTGGAACCACACCATCGATGGATTATTGAGCTTATGCCCAGCTTCCACGATAGCAACTCTGAGCCGTTGGCGAGACCGGAAGCTTGGATACGCAGACAAACTTTTGAAAATCGCTGTCGACCGCTCAGTGAAGCGCGGCCTGTTACCGCCCATAGCGCCAATTGCGCTTTGCCCGATTGGCGACAAGTGGTCACGGGCAGAGGACCTGGCGAAAGCTCTTGAACACGAGTCTGCCAAGGATGTTCAGCGCAAAATTCTCGGTGTTGGCTATCGCTATTTTAAGTTCAGCTCGCCTTCCGAGAGCGACCTCGAGGGAGTTTCAACGCTGGCACGCGCTTGCGACTTCGTGGATTCCGACCTTGACAGGCTTCTCGCTGCAGCGAGGCAACCGAAGAGTGATAGCGGGAATTCTGTAAGGCAGAACGCGCCGCAGATGTCGGTGAAGCGCAACGACCCCGATTGGAATGTTCTATTCAACGGAGTAGACCTAACGAGCTCAGTGGAGCTTCGCAGCGCTTACTTGCTACTGAAAAATTTCGACCCGCCTTACCAGATTTTTGAGTTCTACACAGAGGCGCTGCAGCGATGTGGCTTGGGCGGTGCCGCCGAGTTCTGTCTAGCCGTTGCGCAGTGGCCGGATTTTGGGAACTATGAATTAAGGCATCTCTTAGATGTGCTCGGGCAGCAAAGTATGAAGCCGGTTGCTCTACGCAAGGCACTGGCAAGCGTAGCGCTAGCCGTATGTAGAAGAAGCCCCGAGTGGGCCAGGAGACGGAGGTGGGGAAGCTCGTTTCCATACCGCGAGCTCATCAGCGAAGGCATTGTTACCGATGACCAGATTGTGGAAGTAACGCTTGAAGGGTTTCTTGTCAAAGTCTCGACGCTTAACTCTGGGGAGCTCTTTCAAATGCTGGAATCGCTGTCTCATCTTTTAACGAGCGACGAGGCCGACGACGCGTTGCACTTTGGGCTGTCACTTCACGAGATGGACATGCGTCCCCAAGACGGCGACGGTCCCTGGAGCGATGTCATGAAGCCGGAGGATAGCTGCGAGGGCGCGGTGGCTGGTTATCTGTGGGCCGCACTAGGCTCACCTAGTGCGTCTGTGCGCTGGGAGGCTGCACACGCCGTGCGGGCGACCATCGAGCTTGGTTGGGTCCCGGTACTGTCTGCACTCGCCAAAGTGGCTGTCGTGAGCAAACCGGGCGCTTTCGTTGATAAGCGGTTTGCCTTTTATGAATGGCATTCTCGTCTGTGGCTCAACATTGCGCTAGCTCGGTGTGCTGCTGAGCAGCGTGACATGGTATTCCTCTTTGGCGAATTTCTCTTAACGTCAGCTAAGGAAGAGCACGTGCTCCTGCGTCATTTCGCAGCCAGCGCTTTGCGCGAACTTCCTGAACTTTTGGGTGAGGTAACCACGCTGGGCGACCCTGAGAAAATCAACGCAACTGAATTGCCACTCGTCGAGCATGCTTCCTATAGAGAACCTGAGATAGAGTCCGAGGCATCCGGCGACTCGACTGACGAGGTCGTGGATGAATACCACTTTGGATTGGACATTGGCCCATATTGGTTTACTCCTCTAGGCCGAGTCTTCGGAATCTCGCCACGCGGAATTGCTAGACGCGCCGTCCAAGCCATCCGCGAGTATATGGGGGGTATTACCACCATGCGTAATCACGACGCGCGCTACACGCATGGCGTATTTGCACACGAGCAGACCAGCCACTCACATGGAACCATGCCCCGCGTTGAAGACCTTGCGGCGTACAGTGCGTATCATGCACTGATGATAGTGGCTGCGAAGCTGCTTAAAACCAACCCGGTTGGCAAGGCGACCTACAGCATCGAAAATGACTTTGACGAGTGGATTGAATATCGCCTTCTTACGCGCAAGGACGGCAAGTGGGCGGCGGATAGACGCGACCCTCAACTTACCAAGAATCCTCCTGCTCCGGAGAGATACGGCGACAAAGAATGGCGCTGGCAGATAACCACTGACCATCTCGATAGTCTTATGGAGACCGACGAGGGGCTGCAGGTAGTAGCTGGGGACTGGACAAGTGGTATAAATGACTCCGTAGAGACCATTTCGGTGAACAGTGCGTTGGTGCCAAGACTCTCTGCGGCGGCATTTCTCTGCGCGGCGCAAACATCCTCGGACCCCCGAGGCTACTTCTTCCGATTCGAGGAAGACCAAGCGATGCCGGATGAAGACGCGGCCACGAGGTCAAATGGTGAAGCTCCTGAGCCGACATCGGTGATTAACCTGAGTGCTCAATTTAGGCTACGTCGGTGGAAGTCTGACCAAGGTGAATCATCTGGTGTTGACGAATACGACCCTTGGGGTGAGCGCGTACGTGTTCCCGGCGATGAGCCGAACGCCGCCACCATCTCAACGATGGGCTTACGCTCCGTGGACGATGGGCGTAGGTGGGTGACCAAGAACGGTGCGCTCATGCGAAGTGAGACATGGACCCAATCGAGTGGTTACGGTCGCGAAGAGGAAACAATTCCAGGTACCCGCTTGAGTGCTGACAGAGCTTTTTTGAAGGAGCTCCTCGCCGCCAATCCTGGGCACTTCCTCGTCGTTGGTCTCAGGCTGCGCCGACGGGGCCCGCGCTATAGTTCAGATAACGATGACCATAGCTCGTATGTGTCCCCCTACAACCGCTACTACCTAATTGAAGAAGATGGAATCGCTAGAACGCTCAAGAGCAGTGATTGAACTCGGCAAGCGGCTTATCGCACAGCTGAAGCTTGGAGACGACGAACTTACTCAGTGGATGGCGCACCTGCTTGCTGAACGTATCCACAACGCCGAGGCTGCCCCTCCTGAGGACAGAGTCACGGCACAAAACTCGTGTGCTGAATTGGTCTTTCAGCTATGGGCGCAGAGGTACAGTCTGCCACCTCGACTCCGCCCCTTGAGGAAGTTAGAGCCACTCCTGCGGACGCTTGACTCACTTGATACCACCAACGGCCCGCGATTTCGCTCTATGTACGAGCCGCCGGCAGACGTTGAAGTTGAAAATGACGTTGCGAAGTTGCTTGGCCTCGCGGTGAAACTTGACGACGCGTCGCGGATTTTGGTGCAGTACTTTTTGGCCGCAGCGGCTGAGCAGGCCTCGGAAGAATCGAAGCCTTGGATACGGAGCGCTGTCGATGCGGAAGCGGATGTGACGCTTGAAGTCCGCATCATCAACTTTATTGACGGTGGCCTTGACCGTTCCTCCGATGATGCGAAATTATCCCGTGAAATATTGGAGAACAAGATAAATAAGCTGGAGCAATTTGCGTCTCTAGCAGCTTCTCATGCCGCATACCTGAGAGAAATGCACAATTTGCCGCCCGATGAAGTGACTGACGCTGAATCTGATGATGAATGATGAGGCCGCTGGAACTGCCGCGATGCCATACATATTCTCAGACTGCCATACCCCTTAAGCACCTAACAGCTGTGCGCCCAATACCTCCCTCGGAAACTGTTCCACTAATGCCAATATATAACGTTGACTGCGCCGACCTCCTCCTCGAAGGTGACCTTCATACACGCTTAAGCGTAGTTCAGACCACCTCACGTGCGCCGAACCGTTGCTTCGCGAATGGTGCCCCGCAGCTACGGATTCGCCATGAAAGATGAGCGGAGCTAGGTAGTCCTTATGGATGTTGTCGCGCAAGTCCTCGCGAACCTCCATGGGAGTTTTGAACCATGCTTTGCAAGCTGCTGTGCCTCTAACAACCGCGTTTGACCAAAATCAATGCGTGTCCTCAGCCGGAACATATAGTCGGTTCATGAAACCGACAGACCTCTTGAAGTGCTTCGTAGGCCACGACTTCGTGCAGACTCATGGTGTTTTTTTTGCTGCTGCTTTTCTGCAAGAGCATTCGATTCCACTCGAAATTGCGGTAGAGTTTCTGACGTCTCAGCGTGAGAAATTGTCCCAAAAGTACCAGTGTTTTCCTGCGGAAGGAGAATGCAATGAGCTACGACCATGCGACCGCCGCGTCAAGCCTAATGCCAATTCGTGCGGCTGCGTACGTGCGGATGTCCACGGAGAGGCAGGTGTATTCGACTGCCAATCAAATGGATGCTATCGAGAAGTATGCCGCAGCGAGAAACCTTGAAGTCGTCTCCATCTATGAAGATGCTGGCAAAAGTGGGTTGACTAAGAGCGGCAGGCCCGGCTTGTCCCGGCTCATAGATGACGTCCAGCGAGGCCATGATTTCAAAGTCATTCTGGTCTATGACGTCAGCAGATGGGGCCGGTTTCAGGATATCGATGAGAGTGCATATTACGAACACCTCTGCCGCATCAATGGCGTTAGCGTTGCCTATTGCGCTGAGATGTTTGAGAACGACGGGTCGCCGTATGCCGCCATCTTCAAAGTGCTCAAGCGCGTCGCTGCTGCCGATTTTAGTCGAGAGCTTTCGGCCAAGGTTTTCGCCGCTCAATGTCGGATGGTTAAGCTTGGATACAAAACTGGCGGGCCCGCGGGTTACGGTTTGCGGCGACGCCTTCTGGACGAACGTGGTCAGGTAATTGGTGAATTAGCCAACGGCCAGTGGAAGGCTGTTCAGAGCCATAGGGTTGTGCTCATCCCAGGGCCGCCGCTCGAGGTCGCGGTAGTGAATCAAATCTTTCAATGGTATGTCGACGGGATTGGCGACCGGAAAATTGCCGCTGTTTTGAATCAGCAGTGCATCCCCTCGGAGCGCGGTGGCCCCTGGACCTCTGACATTATTAGAGGAATGCTTAAGAATGAGAAGTACCTCGGGAACCTCGTGTTCAATAGGAGGTCATACAAACTCAAACGCCAGGCGGTGAAGAACCCATTAGACGAGTGGGTTCGGTGTGACGGCGCCTTCCCGTCGATAGTGCCGGAGGAACTCTTTAGAGCTGCCCAGCGAGAGCGCTCGCGGCGCTATCGCCGTCATTCGAAGGCGGAGCTACTCGATATCCTTCGAAGCGTCTATTGCGAACACGGCCGAATATCCAGTACGTTGATAGACCAGTGCCCGGCGGCTCCGACAGCCAAGCTAGTGGCACGTCACTTTGGCACTCTTTTCGATGCTTATGTGCAGGCAGGAATTCCCAACAAGCCCGATAACTCTTTCCTGGAGACCCGTGCGCATGCTTACTCCTTGAGGGCAAATATTGTGTCGCAAATCGAATCCCTGGTTGCCGCCGCTGGGGGCAGCACCGAACGAAGCAGCGTACCGTACACGTTGCGCGTCAATGACATGCTGACACTGTCAGTGCGTGTTATCCGCTGCGGCCACGAAATGCCGCATAACTACTATCGTTGGCGATTGCCGGCCACCATGGCCGAGGGAGCAGACTTTGTAATGGCGGCTCAATTGGATAAGACAAATCGGGAGGTCGTTCGGTATTTCCTACTTAGCGCGGATGTATTTTCGGGAGGGAACGTAGCATTCAGCGAGAGGTCCATTAGCTCGTTCTTGCCTTTTTCGTCGGACAGACTGGCAACATTCTTTGGCTTACCAGCGGAGGACGGGGGGCTGCAAGTAGCCTCGAGCGAGAAATGATTCGCTCAACCAAAATTTCAGGCGTCTCAGAGATAGTTGCTATCTACAACCACCACATTGCTAGCCGGACCGGGGCACCCCTCAAGGCGATATGGCGTTGGCCTACTACTCCTGCAGTGGATAAAACTCTGCCGTACAAAGTTGTGCTCTTCTTATGCAAGACCGTGGTACGTCCTTCGCTGAGCGCACTGTCAGCAGGAACGAGATTCGAGCGCTAAATAATCTCCTGGCGGCCAACTGCCGACACTTCCTATTTGGCCGTGACCTTGGGCATCTAAAGAGGATTGTTTCTGACTCTGGAATTGATAAGGAGAAGTGGCGCTCCTATCGCGGGCTGCAGACTACCTCCTAAAGTCTCTAAAGAGGACTCCCAGCCGCTAATGCACATATCGACGGGGGAACCCTCTACCTAATGTCCTCGGGCGTACCGGATGAGCTGTGGGCTTGAATAGAACCCCATGGGGAATGATTTCAGCAGGGCCGCCGGGAATGCAGTGGGCTCGTGCTGATTCAACCAGCCTGATGAGTATGCAGGCTGAGTGAAGGACGACGCATGTGATTCCGGGAAACGTATTCAGCAAAGCTGAGGATTTGGCCGGCGATATGCTCGACGAAGCAGCCATTTCGTTGTAAGTGCAGGGTAGCAAAGGTATAGCGCCGTGCTGTGCACAATTGGTGGTAAATCACTCTTCCTTGCAATTGTTTAATAAGCAACTATGTCGGTCTCAGCATCATCATTCCCCTTACTGCGCAAGCCCCGCCTTGGTTACTCAGGCCCGGCCAAGCTCGCGAAATTTCCACTAATACTTTCATCCAACACCCGGCGTATACCAAGGAATCAGCCAAAGCAGTATACCGTGGAATAAGTAATCCGCAATATGTAAGTGCATGATTTAAAAGGATAAATTTCAAAAAAAGTTCTTGGCAATCGGTCTCGAATTTTGTAAAGTTTACACACTTCACAAAATTGGGAGACTTGTTCATGCGAACTTTGTCTGCAGAGAAAGAGAGAACACTGACCACCGGCGGCACTGCGGATGCGTTGGAAATTCTTGATTGCGCTGGACGCGATATGAACGGTCACGTCTCCCTTTCGCATCGCTTTGGCGCAGAGTTATACCAACGTCGCGAAGCGGCGGGCGTAACGCCTGCAGAGTTGGCTCGTCGCAGTGGTTTAACTAGGGGGTACTACAGCCGAGTAGAAAATTCAAAATGCTTACCGCCACCTTCGCGCACCGTCGCAAGGCTATGCGTGGCGTTGAATTTATCTCGAACGCTTACTGAGAAGCTGCAGTCCTTGGCTCATGCCGAGCGTGTCGTCAACCTCCTTGGAGTGGCACCTGGACCATGGGCGAAGATAGTTTGCTGCCTTGCTGAAAAGGCGTACAACTCAACGCCTGGTCAAATGCAGCAGGTGTACAAAGCGATAGAGGAGGCGATAGCTATGTAAAGAAAAAGCGACGAACCCCATCTCTGAAGCCCGCCGCTTGTTGGTTGTGGAATTGCTACCCACTAAGAACTAGGAAATCTTAGAGTAGCTATCTTCCGCCCGCAGGTCAAGGGCCGCTTTTTATCTAAAAAAACGTTCCGCGTCGGTGCGGAAGGAAGGGCCTTATGCAAAACCTACACCTATCAGCGCGCGCTGGTGATATCTCGGCCGAGCCATTGTCAACGGCCAACCGGCCGCCCGGGAGTATGGGTACACCCGAGTGGGCTGATGTTGTCTTCTCCACTCCCCCCGCGCGCAAACTCAAAGGGCCTTCAAGGCCGACTCAGTACCACCTCAAGAACTCGGACGCCCTTGGTGAACCAGGGGACGACGAACCCCGACAAAGATATGGCGTACAAGGCGGCAATGAGTCGGAGAACTTACGGGTACTAGAGCATCTCCACCAACTAGGGCACGTTGGACGCATAAAACCACAGCCATTTAAGACAAGTCAGCTCGAGTTCGGATTCGAAATCTATCCGGATTTTTTGGTGGAAGCGGGGCCATCTCGCAAACTCGTCGTAATCGAAACGAAGTCGAACAGATTTTTGACTCGAGAGGTGCACCGACGTATCGAAGTGCTGCGGGCGCGCTTTCAAGAGTTCGGTATGACCTATTTGTTGTGGACTGATAAACGCCCCCTTACAAGATATGTGCGTGAAAATTTGAGCAAAATGCGGTTGGCCGAAAACGCGCGCCGGGAGAGGTTGCTAAAAGACACGGACATTCAAGACGCCTTGGCGTGGATTAAGGGCGCCTCAAATCCACACTATCAGGATTTCTTCCGGGCCGGATTCAACTCAGACTTGCTCTTTGCGGCGGCGTGGCAAGGGGAAGTATTTTTCCCAATCACAGCGGCCCTTGCACCGGATAGTCCGTTAAGCCTTAACCCGTTTGAAGATTACGACGCGCTCTTCCTTGGGTGCGAGAACCACATCGATGATTGGTGGCGAGCGCTGGAGGGATTCTACTGGGGAGTGTGACATGGCTAATCAGGCAAATCGCAAAGGTCCGCCAACAGACTTTGCCATCGAAATCGGTCAATTGTTCCGCAAAGGCCCGACAGTATTCCGAATTTCAGAAGATTTCGGAAGCTATTTGCGTCTTGAGCATATTTTTACGTTGGAAGCTAAGCACATAAAAACCGCAGAACTGGCAGCGGCATATGCGCGAGGCGACCTTATTCCGTGCACGAAAGAAGAGGCAGTCAGAGCGATTTCGGGCGATGTCTTCGTGGAGGACGACGCTCCCAAGGTGTTAGGTAATGCGGTAACCACCCACGGCAAAAACGCTGTTGATTATGGACTAAAAATTCTCAAATACATCGAAGAGCTTCAAGCACGCGGTTATCGGAATCTGCGGCCACAGCCTCTTATCGAACTTGATGTAGAGAGAATCGCCAAGGAAATAGGCGACGCAAAACCTCCGAAAGCGTCAACGATTTATACGCGGTGGCTGGCAATCGAGAGAAATGGAGGCGATAAGCGAGCAGCAATTCCTCTTTACAAGAACCGTGGAGGAGTCGGGAAACCTAGAATTAGTTCAGAAGCTGCAAGCGCAATTCTTCAAAGCACAGAAAAAATAAAGAATGACCGTAAAGAAAAAATCAATTTTAGAAAAATTGAAGCCGATGTATTTCATAGGTTAATTATTTCACATGGTGAAGAAAAGGCGTTTTTATTAAAGCCTTCATTAACGACAATAACGTCAATTGTAAAATCTAAGTTTACGGAGTACGAAATATACTTGCGTAAATACGGAAAAAAAGAAGCAAACAAAAAATATCGTAGTTGGCACCCGCGAAATCGAGCTACATTCCCGTTGGAAGTTGTTGAATTCGATGATAAAGATACTAGAGTTTATTCAATAGATGAAAGAACAGGATTGCCATGCGGAAGAATATATCTTACCTCAGGGGTGGACCAATACAGCACTGTACCGCTTGGATTCTCCATTAGCGACAAGCCACGGAATACTTGGTCCGCAATTAATGCAATAGCAAATTCAATTTTGCCGAAGGACCTCAGTGGCCCAGACTGGAGTGAAGTTCAAAGTGAAGTTCCGTTTATGGGGCTTATGGGGAAAATAGTATTTGATAATGCACTATATAACCATGCCAGAAATCTTGAGGAGGCGGCGCTGGAGATGTCGAATGCCATTATTTCTTGGGCGCAGCCATATACACCAACGCAAAAGTCATGTGTCGAGGATTTTAATGGATTTTTAACAGAGGATTTCTTAATTAAACTGCCTGGGTTTGGTGGGCCAAAGGTAACACGAAATTTACTTGATGAGGGACTTGCCTCTGCCATTCTGACAGTTCAGGATTTTAAGAAACGGTTTCACTGTTGGGTGTATGACGTATATTGCAATACTCCTAGGGCCGGTGGTATGACGCCACGTCAAAAATGGGAGTGTGCACAGGAAGGTAATAGGTCTAGATTACCTTTTGATATTCAAAAGGTGAGAATAGCCACAATGTTTCGTCATAATTTAAGGCTTCGTCCAGAAGGTATTTTATTTGTTGGTCTTTCGTATAAAAATAATTGGCTGGAAATATATAGGAAAAAGGTTGGATATAACGCCATAGTTAGTATTCGATTTGACCCAGAGCGCTTGCATGAAATTTACGTCTTGGATGAGATTCTTAGAGAGTGGTTTTCAGTGCCGAGCGTCAATCCAGAGTACACGAAGTATCTAACGCTAGCCCAGCATAAGCTCATACGGCAGTCGGCCCTTAGAGATGGCTTGCGTAATCCTGCGATACCACAGCTCCTTGCAGCACGGGGAAGGTTGGCGGAGTTTGTAAAGCAATGGGCGCGGTCTCCAAAATTTAGGGAAAGAAAATTTGCAGCAAGAGCTGGCGAGATTCTCGACATTTCAGGAAAATCAAATTCGGAGACAGTAATTGTGACGGAACTTGAATCCCAAATTATGGAAATAGAGTCTGTGAAAATCGATACAAGCGATGAGGAATGGGAGTTTCCAGAACTATGAAAACAAATGCTCCAGAAAAGTCGACCTGGGTTGGTGTCGAATTATCGATACGCCAACACTACATGGCTAACAAAATGTCTGTCCCTTATCCCGCAATCGTGCGCGTCTTGGGGCAGTTAAAGCGTGGCGTTGAAAGATGCAAGAACGAGCAACGAGGTTCAGCAATGCTCGTACTGGCTGGTAGCGGCTGCGGTAAGAGCCATCTCATAAATCTTATAGCAAGACTTAGTCCGCCCGACCACTCAGGTCAAGTGAGTCTTTTTCCGGTCGTTCACTTTCGGATTCCGTCAGCACCGACGCAGAAAGGTATGGGAGTTCAACTTTTACGTGCCCTTGAGCAACCCAAAGCAAATTTTGGTAGCGCGCAAGATTTGTTTAATCGAGGCATCCATTATCTGAAAGTTGCACAAACGAGCATTATCATGATTGACGATGTACAAGACATTCCTGAGAGGCGAAGTGCCGGTGGTGTAATGCAGGTAGGTAACTGGATTAGAGACTTAATTGATGAATCTCAATGTCTGGTTGTATTGTTTGGTACTCCAGCCGCTAAGCAAATTACTGAAAAAAATGCTCAATTAAAAAGGCGCGTACCTAAACAGATGATTATAAGGTATTTCGATATCGGAAATAATGAGTCAGTTAGGATTTTTTCGAGATTTCTGCGCGAAGTTGATAAGCGTTTGCCCTTGGCCGAGTTGTCGAAGTTAGATGAGTTGGCATTGGTACACAGCATTTACTGGGCTACAGGAGGTATTTCCGATTATATTTTTGAATTGATGACTGAGGCTGTGGCATTAGCTGTAAAAGATGGACGAGAGCATATCGCTCGTGGCGATTTGAAGTGTGCTTTTGATAGTTTGTTTCAGGACGCAGCAGCAGGGGTTAACCCGTTCTCCGAGGGAGGGCCTCAGCGACTACTTGACAGGCCTAATGAGCCATTTCATAACTGGTTTGATACTTCGAATCCCAATTTCGATGGGGAATCTTCGATTCTAAAAAATCCCTAAAAAAATTTAAAGGATAAATAAATTAATTCAAAGAGCCAATCCGAGCGCAATGCTTTACACGTTCGCGCAGAACCGTCAGTCAATCCTAATCGGCAAGAATTTCTAATGCATTTGGCCGAAGAAAACCGTTTAGATGGAATACCACATTTGATGAAGTTCTTTGCATTTAGTTTCCATGAGCTGTTGGCAATCACGGACAATTCTCTGGCTATGCTAATCTCCGATGTTCCTGGGCCATTGGATTTTAATTATACAAATATACAGCCTAGAATAATACAAAGAGCGGATAATAGACGGCGTCTGGGCTTGGTTGTTGAATCACGCGTATGTCCAGATTGTATAAAAGAGGGTTTGATGCAATCCGTCAGTTTTCATTCATCGATTCCGATAGCGTGTCCGCGGCATGGGGCTCTCCCAATCGATTTTTGTCCGAAGTGTAACTCGGTCTTGACGTATCTACGTAAGTCGCTTTACCGCTGCAATTGTGGTTATTTGTTAGAAAACTCCCCCGCTATTGAGCGGCCGCCATGGTTAACTACGCTCTATGAAAAATTTGCACCGTGGCACTTAACGCACACAAATATTGCAGGAGGTGAAAATAGCTTTTTTGAGCGAGATTATAAGGCGGCACAATTAATATTGTATATTTTAAATAAATTTAGAGCCGTAGGAATGACTGGTTATATTAATAGCAAAAATTTCGACGCTATAAAATCAATGCTTTCGTATTTCTCTAGAAGCATTTAGCGTTGCTTGGGGTAAGTAGGAGGAAAAATCCCAGTAAGCATTTTTTAATGCAAAAAGCCAGATATTTATTACGGAAAAAGAAAACCCGTTTTTGAATGCGATAATCAATAATTATCTCGACTGTTGACATGATGTTCTTGGTCAGGCCGTTACCTCTTTTGGATGAGTCTCTTTCCTCCTGGAGACAGAGGAGTGGCTTGGCTAATGGGTTTGTCAGATTTCCGTTATATTCCACGCGGAGCCACGCGAGAGATTTTGATAGAGGTATCTCCGCGTACGACGCGGAATGGTTGTGTGCTTCGTATCGCATCAACCCCGAGGCTCTCGAAGAAATGACGCTTGAGCACTTATGCGATGGAGCGCTTATTCACTCGGGGGTTCTCAAGAAGCCTCGGTGGGTCATACCTATCGGAAACCGTGATGGAAAGATAGCCAGCGTGTATTGTCCGAAATGCTTGGCTGAGGACGAAGTGCCGTATTTCCGCCTGACGTGGCGTCTCGCATTTATCTGCACATGCCCAATACACGGCTGTAGTCTCCTGGAGAGATGCGGCACATGCAATGCACCTGTTTGGCCGGCCACGTTGAAGGTACTACCCACCAAACAAATGAAAGACTTGGGCCATTGTCCTTTTTGTGCGACCGCGCTGCGAGATGGTTGGGGTGGCGAAGCAGATAGCTTTTCTCTGCCATTGTCACGAGCCGTAAATACAGGGCTAGTTCCTCGGGAGGTATCTCAATGTTTCCAGATAACCGATTTATTCGATGGTCTCTGGTGCCTTGCCCAGTTGTTGTTGAGTCGGTCATGTTCGAGGTTGCGTCGAGTGCTTCCGTTCGGTGCAGGTTATGTTGGCTCAACTGCGCGCAGTATTGAATTGCTTAGCTTACGCCACCGCAAAGAAATCCTAGAAAACGCATACTGGTTGATGCAAGATTGGCCGGACAGATTCATAGGCTGCATGAAGAATGCGGGACTATCTCGGTCTCTTGTGGCAAAGAGCATGATTCCATTCCCCCAATGGTTTTCGGACGTTCTCGATTCCGACCTCACATTAAGAATCCGCGGACTCTCTGCTGAACAAATCACGCATGTGGTTAGTCGACTAAAAGCATCAGGACTAGCAGTCACCAAATCTGCCGTTCGGCGTGCGCTGGGAGTTTCAGAGGCCCAGGAATTGAACAAGCTGCTTTCTCAAAGAAGGCTGGCTACACAGGCGGAATTTGCATCGTTGTGCACGAAATTTGATAAAGACCTTGCGCTCGCACCAGCTCGGCGCGACGAGCGGGCAACAATGCTACGAGACTACCTGGTGGTTTTGCTTGTGGTGCTGACAAACCGCCGGGTGGAGGAAGTCTGTGGCATGTCCTTACTCGAGGTCCAAGAGGTACTCGCGAATCCTCTGCAAAAACAGCAACCAGTCCTGTTTGCGAAGGCGCGAGCGCTGAACTCAGAATACGCAGAGCTCATAAGAACGAAGTTTGCCAGCCAATGTGGTAACAGTGGTCCTTGGTTTATTTCCAGATTTGGTCACGAAATGAAAGGGCACTCTGTCCGTGCAAGGGTCGCCGGCTTGATGCAGTCCGGCTTCGCCGAGGAGCTCTACAAGAGCATCGATGTGTTCCGCAATTTGCCGCCCAGCGAGCGTTAAATCAATTGCGTGGTATACGACAGCGGGTGGTGCGAAATCCTCCGATAGAAGACTGTAAGTCGACAGCTATAAAATTGCCCGAGGGAAAAACGCGGAAATTTGGCTGAAATTTTAATGCAATTTTAGTGTAACTTCCGCGATGGGCACTGGTAGCGCGCGATGGCGTCCTGCGCGCAATGGCAAGTGCCGGCCGGATGGCCGAGATAGCCGCAAGGGCAGGGATTCATGGCCGCGATCAGCTGGAAACGGGCTGGAAAATCGGCCTGGCGGGCGGCCCGAGAAATGGTGATACGGCCCGACTCCATCGGTTCGCGCAGCACTTCCAGCACACGGCGGTCGAACTCGGGCAGTTCGTCGAGGAACAGCACGCCGCAGTGGGCCAGCGAGATTTCGCCGGGACGGGGCACGCTGCCGCCGCCCACCAGGGCGATGCCGGACGACGTATGGTGGGGCGCCCGGAACGGGCGCTGCTTCCACTGCTCGGCGCGAAATTCGCCCGTCAGCGATTGCACGGTGGCCGCTTCGAGCGCGTCCGCGTCCGTCATGGTGGGCAGCAGGCCGGGAAAGCGGCAGGCCAGCATGGTCTTGCCGGCGCCGGGCGGCCCCACCAGCAACACGCTGTGGCAACCGGCGGCCGCCACTTCCAGCACCCGTTTCGGTTCCTGCTGTCCCTTGACGTCGGCAAAATCGGGATAATCGCGCCTGGCCACGGGAATCTGGGGCAGATGGCGCGGCAAGGTCGCCGCCGCGTCCGTCGAGGAAAAGTGAGCGCACACTTGCAGCAACGACTGCGCCGGATGGATGACGGTGCCGCCCGCCAACGCCGCTTCGTTGGCATTGGCCTGGGGCAGGATGAAGGCGTGCTGGTTGCCCCCGCGCAGCATGGCATAGGACATGGCCAGGGCGCCGCGGATAGGCCGCAGTTCGCCCGACAGCGACAGTTCCCCCGCAAATTCATAATGGTGCAGGCGGTGGCCGGGAATCTGGCGCGACGCGGCCAGGATGCCCAGCGCGATCGGCAAGTCGAAGCGGCCCGATTCCTTGGGCAGGTCGGCCGGCGCCAGGTTGACGGTGATGCGCTGGGCCGGCATCTCGAAACCGCCGTTCTGGATCGCGGCGCGCACCCGGTCGCGCGCCTCCTTGACCTCCGTTTCCGGCAGGCCGACGATGGTGAAGGAGGGCAGGCCGTTGGCCAGATGCACTTCCACGCTCACTTCCGGCGCCGCCATCCCGGCCAGCGCCCGGCTTTTCAGCACAGCTAAGCTCATCGGTATCCTTGGGTGGGGAAGGGGACAGGCTGCTGAAATCGTAGGACGTTATGGCGGTGCGATATTGAGCTGCCCCAAGGGACGGAGGTGTCGCATCCATGCGACGGTCATCACGCTGTCACACAGCGGGGGCAAGCTGGGGAAAGCAGGCGGCCTCGACGTGGCCCGCTGCACAGCGGACCGGTGCGAGCGCCCGGTCCGGATATGACATTACTTTTCTGCGGTCAAGCGTGCTTCCAGTTCGGCAACGCGCGCCTCCAGTGCTTCCAGCTTGCTGCGGGTCTTGGCCAGCACCTGGGCCTGCACGTCGAACTCTTCGCGGGTGACCAGGTCCAGACGGGCAAAGCCTTGCGTCATCATCGATTTGACGTTCTTTTCGATATCTTTTGCCGGCGAATTCTCGATTGCCTGGTTGATCTTGCTCTGCAAGTCATTAAAAAAAGTGTTCATGTCCATGATAGTCCTTGATGTTGTCGGCAATGCATCGCACCATTGCGGTGCACCCCGGCTTTAATATGGTGCGAATTCTGTGACAGTTGTTCCGGTCCGCGCGCGGATGCCGTCCGCTGCCCCAGCAAGCGGCACACGCTTGCCTCTTTTATAGCGCCCTTGCCTTAACGCAAGCTGGCACGCATTCTGCTAAAGAAGGAGGGAACGTTTGTTTTTCAGCCTAAATTGTAAACCGCATCTGCTAACCAAGTTCAACCTAAAGGAAATCGTTATGAAATGCCTTACCAAGAAGCTCACTCTTGCCGCAGCGTTGACTTTAGCATTCGCTTCCATGGGCGTGGCCCGCGCGGAAGACGCGAAACCTGAGGCAAAACCGGACAATGAAATCAGCTACAACATTGGCCTGGCCAGCGATTACCGTTACCGCGGCATTTCGCAAACCCGTTTGAACCCGGCGCTGCAGGGCGGTGCGGATTATACCCACAACCCGACCGGTTTCTACGCCGGCACTTGGCTGTCGACCATCAAATGGACCAAGGACGCCGGTGGTGACGGTGACGTCGAATGGGATCTGTACGGCGGCAAGCGCGGCGAAATCGCCAAGGACATTTCCTACGACGTGGGCGGCCTGTACTACTTCTACCCATCGAACGGCCTGCACCCGAACGCCAACACCTTCGAACTGTACGGCCAGCTCAGCGCCGGCCCGTTCTCGCTCAAGTACTCGCATTCGACCACCAACCTGTTCGGCTTTGCCGACAGCAAGAACAGCGGCTACCTGGACGCGGCTTTCAACTACGACGTGTACGACGGCTACAACCTGAACCTGCACGTGGGCCACCAGAACGTGAAGAATAACGGCGCGTCCAGCTACACCGACTACAAAGTGGGCGTGACCAAGGACTTCGGTTTCGCCTCCGTGTCGCTGGCCGCCATCTATGCCGATACGGAAGCGTACATCGCGCCTAACGGCAAGAACCTGGCCAAGACCGGCGCCGTCCTGACCATCACGAAAACTTTCTAAGCGAGTCTGCCATGAAACTGATTACCGCCATCATCAAGCCGTTCAAGCTGGACGAGGTCCGCGAGGCCTTGTCGGCGATTAACGTGCAAGGTATTACCGTCACGGAAGTGAAGGGCTTCGGCCGCCAGAAAGGCCACACCGAGCTCTACCGTGGCGCCGAATATGTGGTCGACTTCCTGCCCAAGACCAAGATCGAAGCGGCCGTCGACGATGCCATCGTCGACCAGGCGATCGAAGCGATCGAAGGCGCTGCCCGCACCGGCAAGATCGGCGACGGCAAGATTTTTGTGTACAACCTGGAACAGGTCATTCGTATCCGTACCGGTGAAACCGGTAACGACGCTCTCTAAGGGGAAGATTGATGAAAAAAACGATAACAACATGGCTGGCCGGAGTCACCGTCCTCTTCGCTTTGGGCGCAGCTCTGCCGGCCATGGCCGCCGATGAGGTGAAGCCTGCCGCCGCCGCTCCCGCCGCCAGCGCCGCGCCCGCCGCGCCGGCGCCGGAAGCTGCCGCCCCGGCCGCCGCCGCATCAGCCGCTTCGGCCGCGCCCGCCGCGGCCGGCGCCGCGCCTGCCGCCGCGCCCGCCGCTGCCGCACCGGCACCGACGGCCAACAAGGGCGACACGGCCTGGATGATGACCTCCACCCTGCTCGTCATCATGATGAGCATTCCCGGCCTGGCCCTGTTCTACGGCGGCCTGGTGCGCTCCAAGAACATGCTGTCCATCCTGCTGCAAGTGTTCATGATCTTCTCCGTGATCATCGTGCTGTGGTGCATCTTCGGCTACTCGCTGGCCTTCACGGAAGGTAATGCCTTCTACGGCAAGTTCGACCGCCTGTTCCTGAACGGTATCTGGGATCCCGTCAAGGCCACCTTCTCGACGGCCGCCACCTTCAGCAAGGGCGTCGTGCTGCCGGAATTCGTCTATGTCGCGTTCCAGGGCACGTTTGCCGCCATCACCTGCGGCCTGATCATCGGCGCCTTCGCCGAGCGCGCCAAGTTCACCGCCGTGCTGGCCTTCGTCGTGCTGTGGTTCATCTTCTCCTACCTGCCGATCGCCCACATGGTCTGGTTCTGGACCGGTCCGGACGCCATCAAGGACGCCGCGACGCTGGCCACTGAAACGGCCAAGGCTGGCTGGCTGTGGCAGAAGGGTGCGCTGGACTTCGCCGGCGGCACCGTGGTGCACATCAACGCCGCCGTTGCCGGCCTGGTCGGCGCCATCATGATCGGCAAGCGCGTCGGTTATGGCCGCGAATCGATGGCTCCGCACTCCCTGACCATGACCATGATCGGCGCTTCGCTGCTGTGGGTGGGCTGGTTCGGTTTCAACGCCGGTTCCGCACTGGAAGCGGGCGACGTGGCCGCACTGGCCTTCGTCAACACCCTGCTGGCTACCGCTGCGGCGGCCGTCTCCTGGCTGTTCGGCGAGTGGGTTGTCAAGGGCAAGCCTTCCATGCTGGGCGCTGCGTCCGGCGCCGTGGCCGGCCTGGTGGCCATCACCCCGGCCTGCGGTTATGTCGGTCCGATGGGCGGCCTGGTGATCGGCCTGCTGGCCGGCGTGGTCTGCCTGTGGGGCGTGAACGGCCTGAAACGCCTGATCGGCGCCGACGACTCGCTGGACGTGTTCGGCGTGCACGGCGTGGGCGGCATCATGGGCGCCCTGCTGACCGGTGTGTTCGCTGCACCATCGCTGGGCGGCCAGGGCATCTTCGACTACGTCACCAACAAGATGTCGACCGACGCCTACTCCATCGTCGGCCAGGTGACCACCCAGGCGACGGCCGTCGGCACCACCATCGTGTGGTCGGCCGTGGTTTCGGTCATCGCCTACAAACTGGTCGATATCGTCATCGGTCTGCGCGTGCCGGAAGAAGAGGAACGCGAAGGCCTGGACATCACCAGCCACGGCGAATCGGCCTACCACGCTTGATCCGCTGCATGCCCTACGGCCCGCCGCTGGCGGGCCTGAGCAAGGCGCCTCCCCAAAGAGGCGCCTTTTTTCGTTATTGGGGGTTTAAAAAGGCAATATTGCCCCGATTTGGTATAGTTGCACGGTAATATAGGTGGTTCAGCGTGCCTGGAGGGTCGTCCTCCCGCATCAATTAAGGAAGTGATCATGGTTCCCCATCTCGTTACGGCCCTGACCGGACCGCTGCTAGATCTAGAAGAAAAAATCCTGGCCGCCACGCCGGCCATCGAGCGCTGGTTCCGTCTCGAGTGGCAGGAACATACGCCGCCGTTCTATTGCTCGGTGGACTTGCGCAATGCCGGCTACAAGCTGGCCCCCGTCGACACCAACCTGTTCCCGGGCGGCTTCAACAACCTGGCCACGGAAATGCTGCCGCTGTCGGTGCAGGCCGCCATGGCCGCCATCGACAAGTATTGCCCGGACGCCCGCAACCTGTTGCTGATCCCCGAAGTGCACGCGCGCAGTCCCCATTACCTGCAGAACGTGGCGCGGCTGATGCAGATCTTCCGCCAGACGGGCCTGCACGTGCGGCTCGGTTCGCTGTCGCCCGAGATCACCGAGCCCACGCCGCTGGCTCTGCCCGACGGCAACATGCTGGTGATCGAACCGCTGGTGCGCTCGGCCAACGGCCGCCGCCTGGGCCTGAAGGATTTCGACCCCTGCACCATTTTGCTCAACAACGACCTGTCGGCCGGCATCCCGGACATCCTGCAGAACATCCACGAGCAAAGCCTGCTGCCGCCCCTGCACGCGGGCTGGGCCCTGCGCCGCAAGAGCAACCATTTCGCCGCCTATGACGAAGTGGCCAAGAAGTTCGGCAAGCTGATCGGGGTCGACCCGTGGATGCTCAATCCCTTCTTCGCCAAGTGCGGTGAAGTGAATTTCCAGACGGGCGAGGGCGAGGATTGCCTGATCGCCAACATCGATACCCTGCTGGCCAAGATCCGCAAGAAATACAAGGAATACGGCATCAAGGACCAGAAGCCGTTCGTGATCGTCAAGCCCGACGCGGGCACCTATGGCGCCGGCATCCTGACCATCAAGGATTCGGCCGAGATCAAGCTGCTCACGGCCCAGCAGCGCGAGCGCCTGTCCATCGTCAAGGATGGCAAGACCGTCACCGACATCATCATCCAGGAAGGCGTGCCCACCTTCGAGAGCATCAAGGATGCCGTGGCCGAGCCCGTGGTCTACATGATAGACCGCTACGTGGTGGGCGGCTTCTACCGCGTGCATGCGGAAAAGGGCGTGGACCAGAACCTGAACGCGCCCGGCTCCCAGTATGTGCCGCTGGCGTTCGCCCAGCAGCATGCCGTGCCCGACCTGAAGGCCAAGCCCGGCACGGCCGCGCCCAACCGTTTCTACGTGTACGGCGTGGTAGCGCGGCTGGCGCTGCTGGCCGCGTCGCTGGAAATGGAACGCACCGACCCGAACCCGGAAGTGTATTGAACGGGCCGTTTGAGGGGGGCGCGCACGGCCAAGTGCGCTTGTCGGCTAAAATCAGGCATTACCCAGAATGGAAACGCCCATGAAAATCGCATTCCTCGCCGATCCCCTGGCCAGCTTCAAGACCTACAAGGATTCCACCTACGCCATGATGGCGGAGGCGGCCGCCCGCGGCCACACCGTCTACGCTTTCGAGCAGAAGGACATGGCGCTCGACGGCGGCACCGTGTACGCCACCGCGGCCCGCATCACGCTCACGGGCGACGCCCACGACTGGTTCCGCGCCGACCTGCACCACGAGGCGGCCCTGACCTCGTTCGACGCCGTCATCCAGCGCAAGGATCCGCCGTTCGACATGGAGTACATCTACGGCACCTATCTGCTGGAGCTGGCCGAGCGCCAGGGCGCGCGCGTGTTCAACCGGCCCGACGCCATCCGCAACCACAATGAAAAGCTGGCCATCGCCGAATTCAGCCAGTTCACGGCGCCCACCCTGGTCACGTCCAGCGAGGCGCGCCTGCGCGCCTTCCAGGCCCACCACGGCGACGTCATCCTCAAGCCGCTGGACGGCATGGGCGGGGCCGGCGTGTTCCGGGTCCAGGCCGACGGCATGAACCTCGGCGCGATCATCGAGACGCTGACCGACAATGGCCGGCGCACCATCATGGCGCAGCGCTACATTCCCGAGATCGTCCACGGCGACAAACGCATCCTCGTCATCAACGGCAAGCCGGTGCCGTACGCGCTGGCGCGCATCCCGCAGGCGGGCGAAGTGCGGGGCAACCTGGCCGCCGGCGGCACCGGCGTGGCCCAGCCCCTGAGCGCGCGCGACCGCGAGATCGCCGAGACGCTGGGCCCGGTATTGGCCAGCCGCGGCCTGTTGCTGGTAGGATTGGATGTGATCGGCGATTACCTGACCGAAGTCAACGTCACCAGCCCCACCTGCTTCCAGGAGATCGCGCAGCAGACCGGCTTTAACGTGGCGGCCATGTTCATCGATGCGGTGGAGCAGGGCGCGGCGCAGGCATGAAGCCCGAAATTCAGATAATTTGTGCGTCCTGCGTTGTAAAGCGGGCGCGCTTACTGGCGGTTTAAACTTATGGTTGGCATACTGCTTATGACTCACGCGCCGTTGGGGCAGGCGTTCATCGCTGCCTGCGCCCACGTTTTCCGGGGCCCGACGGAACGGCTGGAAGCGATCGACGTGGTGGCGGACCAGGACCTGGCCGAAGTGCAGGCGCTGGCGGCGGCCGCCATCGCCCGGCTCGACGAGGGCGACGGCGTGCTGGTGATCACCGATATCAAGGGCGGCACCCCGGCCAACTGCTGCAACAAGCTGGCCGACGCCGGCCGGGTGGAGGTGATCGCGGGCATCAGCCTGCCGATGCTGCTGCGGGCCATCACCTACCGGCGCGATACGCTGGACGTGGTGGTGGAAATGGCCCTGGCCGGCGCGCAAAGCGGCGCCGTGCGGGTCGACAACCGGATACGGCTGGGCCCCGCCTAGTGCGTCCGGTTCAATATGTGGCCGCCGTTATGGCTGGCGGTGGCCTTTTTTGCAGTGCGCATTCCTGATTGAGACGATAGAAAATATGATTCAACAAGAACTTGAGATTATCAACAAGCTTGGTTTGCATGCGCGTGCCTCGGCCAAATTCACCCAACTGGCAGCAAAATTTCAAAGCGATGTCTGGCTGACCCGCAATGCCCGCCGCATCAATGCCAAGTCCATCATGGGCGTGATGATGCTGGCCGCCGGCAAGGGCGCCAAGGTCACGCTGGAGGCCGACGGCGCCGACGAGCAGGAATGCATCACCGCACTGGCAGCACTGGTCAACGACAAGTTCGGCGAAGGCGAGTAATGCCCGCGGAACGCAGCCGTCCACGTACCCCGACAGGTTCACCCATGGCATCCTTTACGCTCCACGGCATTCCCGTCTCACGCGGCATTGCGATCGGCCGGGCCCACCTGCTGGCGGCGGCCGCGCTCGAGGTCAAGCACTACCTGGTGGCCGAGGAGCACCTGGAGGCCGAAGTGCAGCGCCTGCAGCAGGCGCTGGTGGCCGTGCACAAGGAACTGCAGACCCTGTGGCTGGACCTGCCCAAGGACGCGCCCACCGAGCTGGGCGCCTTCATCGACGTGCATGCCCTGATCCTGTCGGACCCCATGATCTCGGAGGCGCCGCTCGACATCATCCGCTCCCGCCACTACAACGCCGAATGGGCGCTGCTGACCCAGATCGACGAGTTGTCGGCCCAGTTCGACGAAATCGAGGATCCCTACCTGCGCGAGCGCAAGGCCGACATCCAGCAGGTGGCCGAGCGCGTGCTCAAGGTGCTGATGGGCAGCGCCCAGGCGCTGCCGACGGCCGGCGACGACGAATACCAGGCCCAGATGATCGTGGTGGCGCACGACATCTCGCCGGCCGACATGCTGCAGTTCCGCGACCGCTCCTTCATCGGCTTCGTCACGGACGTGGGCGGCCAGAACTCGCACACGGCCATCGTGGCGCGCAGCCTGGACATCCCGGCCGCCGTCGGCATGTCGCAGGCCTCCACCCTGGTCGAGCAGGACGACTGGATCATCATCGACGGCGACGCCGGCGTGGTCATCGTCAACCCCAGCGCGCTGGTGCTGGAGCAGTACCGCGAGCGCCAGAACGCGCTGCAGCGGGCCCGCAAGAAGCTCAACAAGCTCAAGAAAACCCCGGCCATCACCAAGGACGGCACCACCATCACGCTGCTGGCCAACATCGAGCTGCCCGACGACTGTGCGGCCGCCATGGAGGCCGGCGCCAACGGCGTGGGCCTGTTCCGCTCCGAATTCCTGTTCATGGGCCGCAACAGCCGCATTCCATCCGAGGACGAGCAGTTCGAGCAGTACAAACGGGCCGTGCTGGCCATGAAGGGCCGTCCCGTCACCATCCGCACGCTCGACATCGGCGCCGACAAGCCGCTCGACCAGACCGAACACACGGCCCTCAACCCGGCCCTGGGCCTGCGCGCGATCCGCTACTGCCTGGCCGAACCGCAGATCTTCCTGTCGCAGCTGCGCGCCATCCTGCGTTCTTCGGCCTTCGGCAAGGTGCGCATCCTGATCCCGATGCTGGCGCACGCCTTCGAGATCGACCAGTCGCTGGCCATGGTGGCCCAGGCCAAGGCCGAGCTGCGCGAGGAGGGCGTCAAATTCGACGAAACGGTCGAAGTGGGCGCCATGATCGAGATTCCGGCCGCCGCGCTGGCGCTGCCCATGTTCGTCAAGCGCATGGACTTCCTGTCGATCGGCACCAATGACCTGATCCAGTACACGCTGGCCATCGACCGGGTTGATTATGAGGTGGCGCACCTTTACAATCCCCTGCATCCGGCGGTGTTGCAGCTGATCGCCATGACCATCGCGGCCGGCGACAAGGCCGGCATCGACGTGGCCGTGTGCGGCGAGATGGCGGGCGACGTCAAGCTCACGCGCCTGCTGCTGGGCATGGGGCTGCGCGAATTCTCCATGCACCCGGCGCAGCTGCTGTCGGTCAAGCAGGAGATCCTGAACAGCGACCTGACGCGGCTGGCGCCCCAGACGCGCAAGATCATGCGTTCGATGGAGCCCGATGCCATCGCCGACGCGGTCCGGCAATTGCAGCTGATGTAACCACCATCGCGGTACAATCTGCATTGCTGGCAAGCCTGCGGAACCCACCCTCGCGGTTCCGCATTGATAATCTGGCCCGTGGGGCCGCCCCATAGACAACCGAAAACCACATGCCATCGATTGGATACGTGTCGCCGCAAACCATGCACTTTGCGCAGCCGCTGGCGCTGCAGAGCGGCGCCACGCTGCAAGACTACACGCTGATGTACGAAACCTACGGCACCCTGAACGACGACAAGTCGAACGCGGTGCTGGTCTGCCACGCCCTGAACGCCTCGCACCACGTGGCCGGCGAATACGAGGGCAAGCCCAAGAGCACGGGCTGGTGGGACAACATGGTGGGACCGGGCAAGCCGCTCGACACCGACAAGTTCTTCGTCATCGGCATCAACAACCTGGGCTCCTGCTTCGGCTCCACGGGCCCCATGCACAACAACCCGGCCACCGGCAAGCCCTATGGCGCCGCCTTCCCCGTGGTGACGGTGGAGGACTGGGTGGCCTCGCAGGCGCTGCTGGCCGACCGGCTGGGCATCACCCGGTTCGCCGCCGTCATGGGCGGCTCGCTGGGCGGCATGCAGGCGCTGGCCTGGAGCATCATGTACCCGGACCGGTTGCGCAACTGCGTGGTGATCGCCTCCACGCCCAAGCTGTCGGCCCAGAACATCGCCTTTAACGACGTGGCGCGCCAGGCCATCCTGTCGGACCCCGACTACCACGGCGGCGACTTCTACGAGCACGGCGTGGTGCCGCGCAACGGCCTGCGCGTGGCGCGCATGGTGGGCCACATCACCTACCTGTCGGACGACGACATGGCCGAGAAGTTCGGCCGCAAGCTGCGCGACGTCTCCAAGAACGGCGACGGCAACTACAAGTTCGGTTTCGGCGTCGATTTCGAGATCGAGTCCTACCTGCGCTACCAGGGCGACAAGTTCAGCGAATACTTCGACGCCAACACCTACCTGCTGATCACCAAGGCGCTCGACTACTTCGACCCGGCGCGCGCCCACGGCGGCGACCTGGCCAGGACCCTGGCCGGCACCAAGGCCAAATTCCTGCTGGCGTCATTTACCACCGACTGGCGCTTCTCGCCCGAGCGCAGCCAGGAGATCGTGCAGGCGCTGGTGTCCAACCGCCGGCCCGTCACCTATGCCGAGATCGACGCGCCGCACGGCCACGATGCCTTCCTGCTGGAGGATCCGCGCTACATGAACCTGGTGCGGGCCTATTACGAGCAGGTGTGGAAAGAGCTGGGCGCGCCGATCCAGGCCGCGCCCGCCGGCAGCAAAAAGGAATACGCTTGACGTCCTCTCCGCCCTAAAGGACGGAGATTCCCACAACTGGCGTCGCACGTCCGCGACGGAGTATGTTTATCGCAGCATTACGATCACGATCATGTACCACACCGCAATCACTGCAAGTCCACACTCTTACTCCAAGGTCTGCGATACCGCTAGGCCTCGTATCGGGCATGGCGCCGCAATGCGAGCAGACCTGGGTGGTGTAACGTTCGTCCACTTCCTCAAACCAGGCGCCATGCTTAACAGCCTTGTACGCCAGTTGACGACGGAAGGACGACCAGCCAATGTCGTAGACCGACTTCGCCATGCTGGTTCTGGCGAGCGCACTGGCGTTGACGTTACCGACCACGATGTAATCGAAGGCGGCAATGAGCGCGCTGGTGCGGGTATGCAAATAGTTCCGCCGCTGGTTGGCGACCTTGGCATGGATGGCCTGGATGCGCCGCTTCTTGCGCGCACGCTGCGCCACGGCCAGCGCCGCCTCGGCGTTGCGGTAGAAATGGGGCGCGGCGATGGTGCTGCCGTCGCTCAGCGTGGCCAATTCCTTCAAGCCCAGATCGATGCCGACGCCGAGTACCGGCGCCCGGGTCGGGGCTGGCGCCACTTCAACGACAATATTGAGATACCAGTTGCCGCGCCGGTCACACGAAAAATTGCTACCGTCAAGAATCTTGCCTTCAGGCAGAGGCCGGGAAAGGAAGACCCGAAACGTGTTGCCGGCAAACCGGAAAGCATCGCCCTCGCGCTTCAGGTCTCGTCCTTTCAGCGGTACCCAGGGCAGGGACTTTCTGCCGCGATAGCGCAGATAGGGACGGCGCGACAGGGAACGGGACTTGGCGTATTGCTGACAGACATCGTTGACCGTGCCGGAATGCAGTCCGAGTTCCTTGCTGCATCCCGTCGTCAGTTTGATCAGGTCGAACCCCGTATGCCAGCGCCGGCCGAAACGCAGGGCATCCTTCTGTCGGTCATTGCAGTAGTTCCAGACGAAATTAACCGCCCGCGCTTGCCGGTTCAGCAAGCCCGTCAACGATTTGACGCGGTACCGGTAGACCAGTTTCATGTATGTTTGACCAGTAGGGGACGAATGAGTTCCGTGACTGCCACGCGCGCATCGACTCCTGCGGAGCCGGTTCCTTTCACTCCTCGTTCTGAAGGACGAGGTTTCTCGGAATAAATTTGATGAATTTTGAACAATTAAGCAGCGCCCGTCCCGACCTGGCCTTCATCGCCCACTGGGTGCCCAAGCAGGCCCACGTGCTCGACGTCGGTTGCGGCGACGGCGTGATGCTCGACTATTTGCAGAGCGACCGCCAGTGCAGCGGCTACGGCATCGAGATCGCCGACGACAAGGTGCTCGAAAGCACCCGGCGCGGCGTGTGTGTGATCCAGCAGGACATGGAAAAGGGTCTGAGCCTGTTCGGCGACAATTCCTTCGACACGGTGCTGTGCCTGTCGTCGCTGCAGATGATGAAGCACGTCGAACCGCTGCTGCGCGACATCGTGCGGGTGGGGCGCGAAGCCATCGTCTCCTTCCCCAACTTCGCCTATTGGCCGCACCGGGTGGCGCTGCTCAAGGGCCGCATGCCGGTGTCCAAGTCGCTGCCTTATCAGTGGTACGACACGCCCAACGTGCGCTGCGCCACCATCAACGACTTCCGCGAACTGGCCGAGGACTGCGGGCTGGAAGTGCTCGAATGCGTGGCCCTGGCCGCCGGCGAGCAGGTCTCCGTGCTGCCCAATTTGCGGGGCGACCTGGCCGTGTTCCGGCTGCGTAAGAAGGCATCGGCCTGATGGCGGCGCCGGAGCCGGCGGACCGGCAGCCGGGCGCACCCGCGGCCGGCTGGCGCAGCTACCTCAATGGCCGCACCGTGGCCATCCTGTTCCTCGGCTTCAGCTCCGGCCTGCCGCTCTACACCCTGATCTACCTGATGCAGGCCTGGCTGGCCACGTCCGGCCTGGACGTGAAAGCCCTGGGCCTGTTCGCACTGGTCACTTCGCCCTACACCTTCAAGTTCCTGTGGGCGCCGTTCATGGACCGCTACAGCATAGTCCGGCTGGGCCGGCGCCGCGGCTGGATGGCGCTGACCCAGCTGGCCCTGTTCCTGACCATGGGCGCCATGGGCATGCTGGACCCGAAAACCCAGCTGGGCCTGATCGCCGTATTCGTCGCCACCGTCGCCTTCCTGTCGGCCAGCCAGGACGTGGTGATCGACGCCTTCCGGCGCGAGTCGCTGAGCGACGCCGAGCAGGGCCTGGGCGCAGCCGTCATCGTCAACGCCTACAAGGCGGCCAGCCTGATCCCCAGCGCGCTGGGGCTGGTGCTGGCCGACAGCATGCCGTGGCAGAGCGTATTCTGGATCGTGGCCGCCTTCATGTTGCCGGGGCTGGCCTGCACGCTGCTGGTCAAGGAACCGGCCGTGTACGGCGAGCCGCCGCGTAACATGCAGCAGGCCATCGTGCTGCCGTTCCGCGAATTCGTGCGGCGCGACGGCTGGAACAAGGCCATCATGATCGTCGCCTTCGTCCTGCTGTACAAGCTGGGCGACAGCATGGCGACGGCGCTGTCGACCAAGTTCTTCCTCGACATCGGCTTCAGCACCAGGCAGATCGGCCTGGCGGCCAACGCCACCGGCTGGTGGGCCAGCCTGGCCGGCGGCGTGGTGGGCGGGGTGTGGATGGTCAAGCTGGGCATCAACCGGGCGCTGTGGGTATTCGGCGTGCTGCAGGCGCTGGCCATCCTGGGCTTTGCCTGGCTGGCCCAGGTGGGGCCCCATGCCGTGCTGCTGAGCGCCGTTTTCGGCTTCGAAGCGTTCGCCAGCACGGGGCTGGGCGCGGCCGCCCTGGTGGCGTTTATATCGCGCTCGACCGATCCGCGTTACACTGCTACCCAATACGCGCTGTTTTCCAGCCTTGCCGCTGTACCGCGCACTTTTATCAATTCCTCGGTCGGCTTCATCGTGGCCGAAACGGGCTGGTTCACGTTCTTTATCGTGTGCTTCGTCCTTGCATTTCCTGCCATGATGATGCTGCCGAAAATCGCACCATGGAATGCACCACATGAACACCCTCAAACGTAGCGCCCTCGCGCTGGCGCTGGTGGCCGGACTGGCCGCCGCGCCGCTGGCATCGCCCCAGAATTATTCGGACGGCATCCCCGTCAAGCCGCTGTCGAAGTTCCGCAATTTCGAGGACCAGCAGCAGGTGGACCAGCAATCGCGCCAGCAGTACGCCCAGTTGCTGGGCGAGGCGCAGCAGAAACAGGCGCTGATGCCGGACAACCACCCGCAGGTCATCCGCCTGCGCGCCATCGCCCGCCGCCTGATCCCCTACACGGCGCGCTGGAACCCGGAGTCGGCCAACTGGAAGTGGGAAGTCAACCTGCTCAATTCCGGCACCGTGAACGCGTTCTGCATGCCGGGCGGGCGCATCGCCTTCTACAGCGGCATCCTGACCAAGCTCAATCTGACGGACGATGAAGTGGCGATCGTGATGGGCCACGAGATCGGCCACGCGCTGCGCGAGCATGGCCGCGAGCGGGCCGGCAAGGCCACCACGGCCAACCTGTTCGGCCGGGTGGCCAGCATCGGCCTGTCGGCCTGGCTGGGCGTGGACCAGCGCATCACGGACGCCGGCGCCAACGCCGTCACCCAGCTGGCCGTGCTCAAGTTCTCGCGCGAGGACGAGAGCGAGGCCGACCAGGTGGGCCTGGACCTGGCGGCGCGGGCCGGCTACGATCCGCGCGCCGGCGTGGCCCTGTGGACCAAGATGGGCCAGCTCAACCAGGGCAAGCCGCTCGAATTCCTGTCCACCCACCCCAGCGGCAATGCCCGTATCGACGACATGAACCGCAACATGCCGCTGGTGCTGCCCGTGTTCGCGCGTGCGCGCGGGCTGGACCCGAACGCGCTGCCGCCCTACCACTCGCTGGCCATCAGCAAGCGCTGACATGGCGGCCAACGCACACAAGCACGGCAAGCCGCCGCTGCCCATGCGCGACGGCGTCATGCCCAGCTACCTGTGGCTGCAGGGCGGCGACTGGCCCGACATGCTGAGTTTCATGGCCGAGCGTTTTCCGGCCGTGAGCGCGGCGGACTGGCGCGCGCGCATGGAGCGGGGCGGGGTGGTGGACGCCAGCGGCACGCCGCTGCTGCCGCACAGCCCTTACCGGCGCGGCATCCGCATCTTCTACTACCGCGAACTCGAGGCGGAAACGCCGATCCCGTTCGAGGAGGAGATCCTGTTCCAGGACGCGGATTTGCTGGTGGTGGACAAGCCCCATTTCGTGCCGATGATACCGACCGGGCGCTTCCTGCATGAATCGCTGCTGGTGCGGCTGAAGAAAAAGCTGGGCAACGAGGAGCTCACGCCCATCCACCGGCTCGACCGCGAGACGGCCGGGGTGGTGATCTTCTCCTGCCGCCAGGTCACGCGCGGGGCCTACCAGTCGCTGTTCCAGAAGCGCGCCATCGAGAAGGAATACGAGGCGCTGGCCGCGCCCCTGGCCGGCTACGAGTTCCCCTTCACCTACCGCAGCCGCATGGTCGATGGCGAAAAATTCTTCCTGATGAAGGAGGAGCAGGGCGAGCCCAATTCGGAAACCGTGATCGACGTGATCGAGCACCGGGCCGACGCCACGCTGTACCGCCTGCGTCCGCACACGGGACGCAAGCACCAGCTGCGGGTGCACCTGTCGTCGCTCGGTATCCCCATCGTCAACGATGCGTTCTACCCGGTGGCGCTGCCGTGCAAGCAGGACGACGTGTCGCAGCCCTTGAAACTGCTGGCGCGCGCCATCGCCTTCGACGACCCGTTCACGGGCGAGCGGCGCCGCTACACCAGCCGGCGCACGCTGTAGCGGCGCGCCCGGCCCGTTGGCTGCGGCCCGTCAGGCCGCGTAGTCGATGATCAGCGGGGCGTGGTCGGAGAACCGTTCATCCTTGTAGATGGCCACGGTGTGCGCCTGGGCCGCGATGCCGGGGGTGGCGACGTGGTAGTCGATGCGCCATCCCACGTTCTTGGCCCAGGCCTGGCCGCGGTTGCTCCACCAGGTGTACTGTTCTTCGCGCGGGTCCAGGCCGCGGTGCACGTCCACATAGCCCACATCGTCGAAGATGCGGGTCATCCAGGCCCGTTCCTCGGGCAGGAAGCCGGAATTCTTCTTGTTGCCCTTCCAGTTCTTCAGGTCGATCTCGTGGTGGGCGATGTTCCAGTCGCCGCAGATCACCACTTCGCGGCCCTCGGCCCGCAGCGCTGCCAGATGGGGCAGGAACAGGTCCATGAAGCGGAATTTCGCTTCCTGGCGCTCGGGGCCGGACGAACCGGACGGGCAGTACACGGAAATGATGGTCAGCTGGCCGAAGTCGCAGCGCACGTAGCGGCCTTCGGCGTCGAATTCGGGGCTGCCGAAGCCGATCAGCACGCGGTCCGGTTGCCGCTTGCTGTAGACGCCCGTGCCGGAGTAACCCTTCTTTTCCGCGTAGTGGAAATGGCCGTGGTAGCCGCCCGGATTGAGGAATTCGGGCGTCATGTCCGCCTGCTGGGCCTTGAGTTCCTGGACGCAGACGAAATCGGCATCTTGTGCGGCCATCCAGGTGAAGAAGCCTTTCGAGGCGGCGGAACGGATGCCATTCAGGTTGGCGGAGATGATTTTTGGCATAGGATACGTAGGGGCCAGGGCAGGCCGGGCTGGGCAAAAGCGCCAGTGTAGCGTGTTTTACGGGGCGGCGCGCAACGGCGCCGGAGCGCTTGCATTGTCCAGTACGGGCGCGCGGATTAAAATACAGGCACTTTTCTGACATGAGGCTATTGTGACTAACTTACGGCAAGAATTTATCGCGTTTTCCGTTGCGACGGGTGTACTGCGTTTCGGCGATTTCACCACCAAGGCGGGACGCCAGTCGCCGTACTTCTTCAACGCCGGCCTGTTCCACGACGGCGCCACGCTGGCCCAGCTGGCCCAGTTCTACGCCCAGACCCTGCTCGACTCCGGCGTCGAGTTCGACATGCTGTTCGGCCCCGCCTACAAGGGCATCACGCTGGCCTCGGCCACGGCCGTGGCGCTGGCCGGCAAGGGCCGCAACACCTCGTTCGCCTTCAACCGCAAGGAAGCCAAGGACCACGGCGAAGGCGGCACCATCGTCGGCGCCAAGCTGCAGGGCAAGGTCGTCATCATCGACGACGTGATCTCGGCCGGCACCTCCGTGCGCGAATCGGTGGACATGATACGGGCCGCCGGCGCCGAACCGTGCGCCGTGCTGATCGCGCTGGACCGCATGGAGCGTTCCGGCAAGGATGGCGCGCTGTCGGCCAGCTCGGCGGTGCAGGAAGTGAGCAAAACGTATAACATTCCCGTGATCTCGATCGGCAACCTTGACGATTTGTTCAGCTACTTGAACGGCGCCGGCGCCGATCCCCAGCTGCAGCAGTACAAGGACGCGGTGGCCGCCTACCGCGCCCGCTACGGCGTGGCCGCCGCTTGATGCGGCTCAGCATCGCCGCGTAGACTTTGAAATTGCTTTGGTGTAACATTTTTAGGGCATGCCCCAGGCGTTTTGGATATCGGCCCCGGCCGAGAAATTAAAGGCTGAATAATGAACATCGCAACCTTGAAAGTACACGGCGACGAAGAAGGCCTGGCGGACATCCGCGACGGCTTGCCGACCGAGCCCGACCATACCTGGAGCAAGGGCGATCCCCGTCCGGATGGCCGGGTCCGCATCGATTCGGGCTTCTACCTGGGCGTGGCCACCCACCAGGATCCGGACGTGCTGCTGCGCCAGATCCGCTCCTACCTGGCCGAATGCTCGGCGCGCGGCATCCACTTCGAACGCTCCGACGTGGCGGCCGAGCTGCGCATCGCCATCAGCCACGCGGACGGCGAAACCGTCATGCCCAGCCTCGACTTCGAACTGTCGGACTTGCGGCTGTTGGTGGACATGGGCATTTCGCTCAGCGTTGTGTCGTAACGGCCGCAGGGCCCTCGCCGCGCCCCGGAAATTACGTTAAGCTAACGGTTTTGCCAAAAGCATAACTGGAGTGTAGCAATGCGATTTTCCGAAGACAGACTGGCCCGCCTGCCAGTGGGCGGCCAGACTGAGCGCCAGGTCCACATCTGGGAGCCAGCCGCGCCGCGCGCCGTCATCGTGGCGCTGCATGGCGGCATGGCCCATGCGGGCGACTATGTGACCCCGGCCCTGTACTTCCGCGCCCACGGCATCGCCACCGTCAGCTACGACATGGTGGGCCACGAAATGGCGCGCCGGGTCGACATTCCCGGCTTCCACGTCTTCCTCGACGAGAGCGAACTGCTGCTGTCCTGGGTCAAGCAGCACTATCCGGGCTTGCCCATCTACGTCATGGGGCACTCGATGGGCGGCCTGATCGCCACCCACCTGGCGCTGCACCGCATCCCGGCCGATCCGGCCATCAAGGGCTTCATCCTGTCCTCGCCGTACTACGTCAACGCCATCAAGGTGGCGCCGCTGCTGCTGGCGCTGTCGGGCGCGCTGGCCGCGCTGCTGCCGCGCATGAAGGTGCCGCTCGATGCGCTGACGGACGTGCTGACCCATGACGCCACCATCACGGCCCGCCACCACGCCGACGAGCGCGATGGCATACGGGCGACGGAAGTGACGGTGCGCTTCGGCCACGCACTGAACCAGGCGCAGGCCGGCCTGGCGCCGCACATGCCGGCCTGGCGCTACCCCCTGTTCGCCGTCATCGCCGGCGACGACCGCCTGGCCGACGCCGACGCGGGCGAGGCCATGCTGCGCACCATCAAGCCGGAACTGCTGGAACTGCACCGCTACCCGCAGAACTACCACGAGAACTTCAACGAGCTCAATCGCGAGCAGATCTTCGCCGCCATCCTGCAGTGGATGGGCGCGCACGGCTTGCCGGCCTGACCCGGAAAATTGGGGACGGACTCCGGTTTTCACGATGTGCAATCCGGAGTCCATCCCCCAATTTTTAGAGGATAGATACAAGCATTTATGCAACTGGTTGCGCAAATAAAAAAACGCACCTACAATCGTGCAACTGATTGCATAAATGGAGACCCGCATGACCTCGTACCCACACCTGTTGACCCCACTGGACCTGGGCTTCACCACGCTGCGCAACCGCGTGCTGATGGGCTCCATGCACGTGGGCCTGGAAGAAGCGCCCAACGGTTTCGCCCGCATGGCCGCGTTCTACGCCGAACGCGCGCGCGGCGGCGTGGGCCTGATGGTCACGGGCGGCATTTCGCCCAATGAGGCGGGGCGCCCGATGCGCGGCGGTTCCATGATGACCACCGAGGCCGACGCCGAACACCACCGCCAGGTCACCACGGCCGTGCACGCGGCCGGCGGCAAGATCGCCATGCAGATCCTGCACTTCGGCCGTTACTCCTACCAGAGCGGCCTGGTGGCCCCGAGCGCGCTGCAGGCGCCGATCAACGCGTTCGAGCCGCACGCGCTGACCACCGACGAAGTCGAGCAGACCATCGAAGACTTCGTGCGCTGCGCCGGCCTGGCCCAGTCGGCCGGCTACGACGGCGTGGAGATCATGGGCTCGGAGGGCTACCTGATCAACGAGTTCATCGCCGCCCGCACCAACATGCGCGACGATGAATGGGGCGGCAGTTATGAGAAGCGCATGCGCTTCCCGGTCGAGATCGTGCGCCGCACGCGTGAAAAAGTGGGCCCCAATTTCATCATCATCTACCGCCTGTCGATGCTGGACCTGGTGGAAGACGGCTCCACGCTCGATGAAGTGATCGCGCTGGCCAAGGCTGTCGAAGCGGCCGGGGCGACCATCATCAACACCGGCATCGGCTGGCACGAGGCGCGCATTCCCACCATCGCCACCAAGGTGCCGCGGGCGGCCTTCGCCTGGGTCACCAAGCAACTGCGCGGCCACGTGAAGATCCCGCTGATCGCCACCAACCGCATCAACACGCCGGAAGTGGCCGAGCAGGTGCTGGCCGACGGCTGCAGCGACATGGTGTCGATGGCCCGTCCGTTGCTGGCCGACCCCGAGTTCGTCGTGAAGGCCGAGCAGGGCCGCGCCGACGAGATCAACACCTGCATCGGCTGCAACCAGGCCTGCCTGGACCACACGTTCGGCGGCAAGATCACCTCCTGCCTGGTCAACCCGCGCGCGTGCCACGAGACGGAACTGGTGTTCGCGCCCATGGCCAAGCGCAAGCGCGTGGCCGTGGTGGGCGCCGGCCCGGCAGGCTTGAGCTTCGCCGTGGCGGCCGCCGAGCGTGGCCACGCGGTGGAACTGTTCGAGGCGGCCGGCGAAATCGGCGGCCAGCTGAACGTGGCCAAGCAAGTGCCGGGCAAGGAAGAGTTCCATGAGATGCTGCGCTACTTCGGCAAGCAGATCGAGCTGCGCGGCGTGCAGGTCAAGCTCAACACGCGCGCCACGGCGCAGCAGCTGAAGGAGGGCGGCTACGATGAGATCGTGGTGGCCACCGGCGTCACGCCGCGCCTGCCGGACATCGAAGGCGTGCACCATCCCAAGGTGATGGGCTACCTGGACGTACTGCGCGAGCGCAAGCCGGTGGGCAAATCGGTGGCCATTATCGGCGCCGGCGGCATCGGCTTCGACGTGGCCGAATTCCTGACCCACAGCGGCGAGAGCGCCACCCTGCATCCGGAGAAGTTCTACGCCGAGTGGGGCATCGACACGGCCTACCGCGCCGCCGGCGGCCTGCGCGCGGCCGACGTGGAAGCGTCGCCGCGCCGCGTCTACCTGTTGCAGCGCAAGGACAGCAAGGTGGGCGCCAATCTGGGCAAGACCACCGGCTGGATCCACCGCACCGGTTTGAAGGCGCGCCGGGTGGCCATGGCCTCCGGCGTCAGCTACCGCAAGATCGACGACGAAGGCCTGCACGTGACGGTGGACGGCGAAGACCGTGTGCTGCCGGTCGATAACGTGATCCTGTGCGCCGGCCAGAACCCGCTGCGCGAACTGTACGACCAGCTGCAAGCGGCCGGTTGCGCCGCGCACCTGATCGGCGGCGCGGACGTGGCGGCGGAACTGGACGCCAAGCGCGCCATCAACCAGGGCGTGCGGCTGGCGGCCACGATCTGATTTAGCCTGGGCGCGCAGATGGGCAGGTGGATCGGCCACCTGATCCCGCGTTGAAGGGACAGGCCTTCTGCAGCGATGCCAGGTGGCATGGGATAATGTCGCCTTTGCCACATCGGGCCACGCCTGCGAACACCATGTCCTTACCCCATGCCTTGATCACGGCCTTGCTGGAGCGTCCTTGCTCCGGCGTGGAATTGGCGCGCCGTTTCGACAAGTCGATCGGCTTTTTCTGGCACGCCACGCATCAGCAGATCTATCGCGAGCTGGGGCGGCTGGAGCAGGCTGGCTGGGTGGTGTCGCTGGAGCCGGAATCGGGGCGCGGGCGCAAGCGCGCGTACCGCGTGCTGCCCGCCGGGAGCGAGGAACTGCGGCGCTGGACGGCCGAGAGTCACGACCCCAAGCCCATGCGCGACGAACTGATGCTGCGGCTGCGGGCCGAAGCCGTGATCGGACCGACCTCGTTACGGGGCGACATCGCCCGCCGGCTGGAGCTGCACCGGCGCCAGCGCGAGCTGTACCAGCAGATCGAAGTGGACGACTTTTCCGGCGCAGGCCAGTCACGTGAACGCCAGCTGCAACACCTGGTGCTTACGGCCGGCATCATGCTCGAATCGTTCTGGATCGAATGGTCGGAAAAAGCGCTGGCCGTGCTGGAACAGGATCAGCCACCAAAAGACCAATCGCAGTCCCCATCTCACTAGAAAAAAATGGGGACGTACCCCATTTTTTCCTAAATGGGGTACGTCCCCATTTTTGCGCCCCCCATTTTTGGGAGGTGCTGTTCCAAAGAAAAAAGGACGCCGCGGCGTCCTTTTTTTCATGCTGCTGGCGCTGCTTAGCCGGCCAGCTTGGCTTTCAGCAGCTCGGTCAGCTGGGCCGGGTTGGCCTTGCCGCGCGACGCTTTCATGGCCTGGCCGATCAGCGCATTGATGGCCGCTTCCTTGCCGGCGCGGTACTGCTCGACCGATTTGGCGTTCGCCGCCAGTACTTCGTTGACGATCGCTTCCAGCGCGCCCGTGTCCGAAATCTGCTTCAGGCCCTTCGCTTCGATGATGGCATCGACCAGGTTGGCGTCGGCCGACTTGGCTTCCCACATGGCCGCGAACACTTCCTTGGCGATCTTGTTGGAGATGGTGCCATCGGCGATGCGCTTGAGCATGAGCGCCAGTTGGGCCGGCGATACGGGCGCGTCGGCGATGTCCACGTTCTCGCGGTTCAGCGTGGACGACACGTCGCCCATCAGCCAGTTGGCGGCGGCCTTGGCGTTCTCCTTGCCGGCCGCTTCGACCACGGCCACGAAGTAGTTCGCCATTGCCTTCGACTGGGTCAGTACCAGCGCGTCGTATTCCGGCAGCGCGTATTCGCTGACGAAGCGCGCGCGCATGGCGCCCGGCAGTTCCGGCATGGTGGCCTTGACGCGGGCGATCCACTCTTCCGAGATCATCAGCGGCGGCAGGTCCGGATCGGGGAAGTAGCGGTAGTCCTGGGCATCTTCCTTGCTGCGCATTTCGCGCGTTTCCTTGCGGTCCGGGTCGTACAGGCGGGTCGCCTGCTGCACCTTGCCGCCGTCTTCGATCAGTTCGATCTGGCGCCGCACTTCCACATGCACGGCCTCCTCGATGAAGCGGAACGAGTTCAGGTTCTTGATCTCGCAGCGGGTGCCGAATTCGGTCTGGCCCTTGGGACGCACGGACACGTTCACGTCGCAGCGGAACGAGCCTTCCTGCATGTTGCCGTCGCAAACGCCCAGCCACATCACCAGCGAGTGCAGCGCCTTGGCGTAGGCCACCGCTTCGGCGGCGCTGCGGATTTCCGGCTCGGAGACGATCTCCAGCAGCGGCGTGCCGGCGCGATTGAGGTCGATGCCGCTCATGCCGTGGTAGTCCTCGTGCAGCGACTTGCCGGCGTCTTCTTCCAGGTGGGCACGCGTCAGGTTGACGGTCTTGGTGACGAATTCGCCGTCCTTCTCGTAGCCGAAGGTGAGCGAGCCGCCCTGCACCACGGGGTCCTCGAACTGGCTGATCTGGTAGCCCTTGGGCAGGTCGGGGTAGAAGTAGTTCTTGCGGGCGAAGATGGATTGCGGCGCCACCTTGGCGCCCACGGCCAGGCCGAAGCGGATCGCGCGGTCCACGGCCTGCTTGTTCATCACCGGCAGCACGCCGGGCAGCGCCAGGTCGACGGGGCTGGCCTGGGTGTTCGGTTCGGCGCCGAACTTGATCGGCGAACCGCTGAAAATTTTAGATTCGGTCGTGAGCTGCACGTGGTTCTCAAGACCGATGACGACTTCCCATTCCATATTGGTGTTCTCGCTGATGTATTCGTTATAGGGTGTCTTATACGCCGGCCGGCGCGCGCAGGTGCCAGTCGGTGGCTTGCTGGAACTGGTGCGCCACGTTCAGCAGCTTCGCTTCGCCGAAGTAGTTGCCGATGATCTGCAGGCCTACCGGGCGCTTGCCGTTCTTCTCGCCCTGGCCGAAGCCGCAGGGGATGGACATGCCGGGCAGGCCGGCCAGGCTGGTCGACAGGGTGTAGATGTCGGCCAGGTAGGCGGCCACCGGGTCGTCGGACTTGTCGCCCAGGTCCCAGGCCACGGTTGGCGCCACCGGTCCCATGATGACGTCGCACACGGCGTTCGGGCCATTGAGCACGGCCTCGAAGTCCTGCGCGATCAGGCGCCGGATCTTCTGCGCCTTGAGGTAGTAGGCGTCGTAGTAGCCGTGGCACAGCACGTAGGTGCCGACCATGATGCGGCGCTTCACTTCCGCGCCAAAGCCTTCGGCGCGGGTCTTCTTGTACATGTCCTGCAGGTCCTTGTAGCCGGCGGCGCGGTGGCCGTAGCGCACGCCGTCAAAGCGCGACAGGTTGGACGACGCTTCGGCCGGCGCGATCATGTAGTAGGCCGGGATAGACAGCGCCGTGTTGGGCAGCGAGATGTCGACCAGCGTGGCGCCCAGCTTGACGAACTGCTCGAGCGCGCCGCGCACGGCCTGTTCGACGTCGGCCGCCAGGCCTTCGCCGAAGTATTCCTTGGGTACGCCGATGCGCAGGCCCGTCAGCGGCTGGTTCAGTGCGCGCGTGAAATCCTCGTCCACGCCGCCCTGTTCCGGGGTCAGGCTGGTCGAGTCGCGCTCGTCGAAGCCGGCCATGGCCGACAGCAGCAGGGCGCAGTCCTCGGCCGTCTGCGCCATCGGACCGCCCTGGTCGAGCGAGGAGGCGAAGGCGATCATGCCAAAGCGCGACACGCGGCCGTAGGTGGGCTTGATGCCGGTAATGCCGCAGAACGAGGCCGGCTGGCGGATCGAGCCGCCCGTGTCGGTACCCGTCACGCCTGGCGCCAGGCGCGCGGCCACGGCGGCGGCCGAACCACCGGAGGAGCCGCCCGGCACGGCCGTCTTGTCCCACGGGTTTTTCACGGCGCCGAAGGCCGAGTTTTCATTGGCCGAGCCCATGGCGAATTCGTCGCAATTGAGCTTGCCCAGGGTGACCATGCCGGCCGCGCCCAGTTTTTCCACCACGGTGGCGTTGAACGGGCTCACATAGTTGGCCAGCATGTTGGAGCCGGCCGTCGAGCGCCAGTCGCGCGTGACGAAGATGTCCTTGTGGGCGATCGGCACGCCCGTCAGCGCGGTGGCGGTGCCGGCGGCGATGCGCGCGTCGGCCGCTGCCGCCTGGGCCAGCGTCAGGGCGCGGTCCACGTGCAGGAAGGCATTGAGGTCGCTCGCTTCGATGCGGTCGAGGAAGTGCTTGGCCAGGTCGGTGGCGGAGATCGCCTTGCTCTGCAGCAGGGCGGACAGCTCTTTAATGGTTTTGGTGTGCATGGCGTTTCAGTCAATTCAGGGCACGTCGTCCGCGCGCAAGCGGGGACCCATGCTCAGGATGGATGCCCGCCTGCGCGGGCATGACGGTACGGCGGTTGTTCGGACGTGGGTGCGCGGCGCGGGAGCCGCTTATTCGATCACTTTCGGCACCAGGTACAGGCCGTCCTCGGTCTTGGGCGCCACGGCCTGGTAAGCCTCGCGGCGATTCGGTTCGGTGGCCGCGTCTTCGCGCAGGCGCAGGGCGATGTTGTTCATGTGGGCCGCCAGCGGATGGCTGAGCGGGGCGACGCCGTCGGTGTCGACCGCCTGCATCTGTTCGGCCAGCGCAAAGATGCCGTTCAGTTGGCCCAGCGCCGTGGCGGACTGCTCTTCGCTCATCTCGAGTTGGGCCAGGTGGGCGATGCGTTTTACGTCGGATAGGGTCAGGGACATGGCGATAGGCGCGGGCGAGCCGCGCGGTTTAATTGTTATATTGACAAAAAACTTGAATTGACGGTAATCGGCCGCCAAAAGCTTCCGAAAGCCGCTTAAATCGCGGCCTGAAGGGATACACTTTTGACTGGATTTTCGGCAAATCGCATTCAAATTATAAGGTAGAATGGCGGGTTGATGCGTTGCCGGCGCCGAATGAAGCTGCCGCCGCGTCTGAACTGACAGCGCAGCGCCCCGCCGGCGCCCGCTCGGATACTCCCTATAACGGCTTACGCGCACTTTTGAGGCGCCACAGGATACTCATGTTTGGTTTTTTACGCAGGTATATTTCCACCGATCTGGCCATTGACTTGGGCACGGCCAACACCCTGATTTATGTACGCGGCCAGGGCATCGTCCTGGACGAACCATCGGTCGTGGCGATCCGCCAGGAGGGCGGCCCGAACGGCAAGAAGACCATCCAGGCCGTCGGTAAGGAGGCCAAGCAGATGCTGGGCAAGGTGCCCGGCAACATCGAGGCGATCCGCCCGATGAAAGATGGCGTGATCGCCGACTTCACCGTCACCGAACAGATGCTCAAGCAGTTCATCCGCATGGTGCACGATTCCAAATTCTTCCGCCCGTCGCCGCGCATCATCATCTGCGTGCCGTGCGGCTCGACCCAGGTGGAACGGCGCGCGATCCGCGAATCGGCGCTGGGCGCCGGCGCCTCGCAGGTGTACCTGATCGAGGAACCGATGGCAGCCGCCATCGGCGCCGGCCTGCCCGTGTCCGACGCCACCGGCTCGATGGTGGTCGACATCGGCGGCGGCACCACGGAAGTGGGCATCATCTCGCTGGGCGGCATGGTCTACAAGGGTTCCGTGCGCGTGGGCGGCGACAAGTTCGATGAAGCCATCGTCAACTACATCCGCCGCAACTACGGCATGCTGATCGGCGAACAGACGGCCGAAGCGATCAAGAAGGCCATCGGTTCGGCCTTCCCTGGCTCGGAAGTGAAGGAAATGGAAGTCAAGGGCCGCAACCTGTCCGAAGGCATCCCCCGTTCGTTCACCATCTCGTCCAACGAGATCCTGGAAGCGCTGACCGACCCGCTCAACAACATCGTCTCGGCCGTCAAGAACGCGCTGGAACAGACCCCGCCGGAACTGGGCGCCGACATCGCCGAAAAAGGCATGATGCTGACCGGCGGCGGCGCGCTGCTGCGCGACCTGGACCGCCTGCTGATGGAAGAGACGGGCCTGCCGGTGCTGGTGGCCGAAGATCCGCTGACCTGCGTGGTGCGCGGCTCGGGCATGGCGCTCGAGCGGATGGACCAGTTGGGTTCCATCTTCTCCTACGAATAAGGCCGTGGCCCGGGGCCGCCGGCGGCCCCGGGCTGGTGGAAGAGGTGACAGGCTCAGGCCGTTGGTTGGTTGGCGCGCGAGCGCCGGATAATTGGAAGTCATGGAATACAGTCCTCCGCCACTTTTCAAGCAAGGCGCCCCGGCCCGCGTCAAGATGACGGTGTTCGCGTGCATTTCGATCGCGCTGTTGCTGATCGATTCGCGCATGCATAGCCTGGCCACGGTGCGCCAGGTGGCCGGCACCGTGCTCTATCCGCTGCAAATGGCCGCGCTGCTGCCGCGCGACGCCATCTACGGCATGGGCGATTACTTCTCTTCGCTGTCGTCGCTGGAAAAACAGGTCCGTGAGCTGAAACGCCAGCAGATCGCCAGCGCCCAGGCCCTGCAGCAGGCCCAGCTCCAGTTCGCTGAAAACAACCAGCTGCGCAAGCTGATGGATGCGCGCCAGCGCCTGCCCGTCAAGTCCATGCTGGCCGAAGTGCTGTACGACGCGCGCGACGCCAACAGCCGCAAGATCGTGCTGGACCGGGGCACCCAGCAGGGTGTCACGCTGGGCCTGCCCGTGATCGACAATCTGGGCGTGGTGGGCCAGGTCACGCGCGTGTTCCCGTTCACCTCCGAGGTCACGCTGCTGACCGACAAGGAGCAAGCCATTCCCGTCGAACTGCTGCGCACCGGTTTGCGCAGCGTGGCCTATGGCCGCGGCAAGTCCGGCACGCTGGAGCTGCGCTTCACGGCGCCCAATGCCGACATCCAGGTCAACGACGTGGTGGTGACCTCCGGCCTGGACGGCGTGTACCCGGCCGGCCTGGCCGTGGCCCGCGTGACCCAGGTGGAAAACAGCGCCGGCGGCTCGTTCGGCGGCGTCGTGTGCCAGCCGCTGGCCGGCATTGCCAACCACACCCAGTTGCTGATCCTGATGACGCCACCGGACATGCCGCCCCGTCCGCCCGAGGAAGAAGCGCGCCCGCTCAAGAAACACGCCGGCAAGATGGGCCCCGTCAAGGAATCGGGCGCCACCCAGGGCGCCACGCCCGCCGTCGCGCCGGCCGCACCGCTCCAGCCCAAACCGAAGGAGACCGCGCGATGAGCCGTCCCCACTACATCCTGCTGCCCGTCAGCCCCCTGTTCATCGCCTTCAGCCTGTTCTGCGCCTTTCTGCTCAACCTCCTGCCGTGGGGGAACTTCATCGGCACGCCCGACTTCGTGGCGCTGGTGCTGGTGTTCTGGGGCGTGCACCAGCCGCGCAAGGTGGGCATCGGCACCGCCTTCTTCCTCGGCCTGCTGATGGACGTGCACGACTCCACGCTGCTGGGCGAGAACGCGCTGGCCTATACGCTGCTGTCCTATTTCGCCATCATGCTGCACCGGCGCGTGCTGTGGTTCCCGCTCATGACGCAGGCCATGCACGTGTTCCCGCTGCTGCTGATGGCGCAGTCGGTGCAGCTGGGCATACGTTTCATCGTGTCGGGCAAGTTCCCCGGCTGGTTCTATTTCCTGGAAAGCGCGGTGGCCGTCGCCCTGTGGCCGCTGGCCACCTGGCTGCTGCTGGCGCCCCAGCGGCGCGCCGTCGACCGCGATCACACGCGGCCGATCTGAGCGCCGCCCCCTTTGACGGTAACGATTTACCCGCATGACTGAACTGAAGAACACGGAACGCGAACTGCACCTGTTCCGCCTGCGCCTGACGGCGCTGGGCTTGATGGTGTTCGTCTGCTTTGGCCTGCTGCTGGCGCGCTTCATCTGGCTGCAAGTGGTCAAGCACAGCGACTACGCGGCGCAGGCGGAGGAGAACCGCATCGCCGTGGTGCCGATCGAGCCCAATCGCGGCCTGATCCTGGACCGCAACGGCGTGGTCCTGGCCCGCAACTACTCGGCCTACACGCTGGAGGTAACGCCGTCCAAGCTGCGCATGACGCTCGACGAGACGATAGACGAACTGGCCAAGCTGGTGCAGATCGAGGCCAAGGACCGCAAGCGCTTCAGGAAGCTGCTGGAGGAATCGAAGAATTTCGAGAGCGTGCCGCTGCGCACCCGCCTGACGGACGAGGAAGTGGCGCGCTTCTCGGCCCAGCGTTTCCGCTTCCCCGGGGTGGAGATCCAGGCCCGCCTGTTCCGCCAGTATCCGCTCGGTGAGCTGGCCTCGCACGTGATCGGCTTTATCGGCCGCATCAACCAGGCCGAGGCCAAGGCCATCGAGGACACGGACGACGCGGCCAACTACAACGGCACCGACCATATCGGCAAGGAAGGGCTGGAAAAGAGCTACGAGCGCCAGCTGCACGGCACCACCGGTTACGAGGAAGTGGAAGTGTCGGCCGGCGGGCGCGCCATCCGCACCCTGTCGCGCACGGCCGCCGCGCCGGGCAACAACCTGATCCTGTCGATCGACATCGAACTGCAGAAGGTGATCGAGGAAGCGTTCGGCGAGTGGCGCGGCGCGCTGGTGGCGATCGAGCCGGAGACGGGCGATATCCTGGCCTATGTCTCGCGCCCCGGCTACGACCCCAACCTGTTCGTGGACGGCATCGATGCGCAAAGCTGGTCCGACCTCAACACCTCGCTCGACAAGCCGATGGTCAACCGTCCGCTGTCGGGCACCTATCCGCCCGGCTCCACCTTCAAGCCCTTCATGGCGCTGGCCGCGCTGGAGCTGGGCAAGCGCACCCCGGGCCAGACTATTTTCGACCCCGGCTCGTTCACGCTGGGCGGCCACAAGTTCCGCGACGATAAACCGGGCGGCCACGGCACGGTGGACATGTACAAGTCCATCGTCGAATCGTGCGACACCTACTACTACATGCTTGGCAATGACATGGGCATCGACGCCATCCACGACTTCATGAAGCCGTTCGGCTTCGGCGAGCTGACCGGCATCGACCTGGAACACGAGAAGACCGGCATCCTGCCGTCCAAGGAGTGGAAGCGCAACCGCTTCAAGAAGAACGCGGCGGCCCAGAAGTGGGTCGGCGGCGACACCATCTCGGTCGCCATCGGCAACGGCTTTAACAGCTACACGCCGCTGCAGATGGCGCATGCGATCGCCAACCTGGCCAACAACGGCGTGGTGATGAAACCGCACCTGGTCAAGATCATCGAGGACGGCGTCACGCGCGCGCGCAAGCTGACCGTGCCCAAGGAAAGCTACCGCATCGCGCTCAAGCAGGAAAACGTCGACATCATCAAGAACGCGATGGTGGGCGTGACGATCGGCGGCACGGCGGCCAAGGCCTTTGCCGGCGCCGGCTACACGTCGGGCGGCAAGACCGGCACGGCGCAGCTGATCGCCATCAAGAAGAACGAAAAGTACAACGCCAACCTGATCGCCGAACGCCTGCGCGACAACGCGCTCTACACCGCCTTCGCGCCGGCCGACAAGCCGCGCATCGCCATCGCGGTGGTGGTGGAGAATGGCGGCTTCGGCGCCGGCGTGGCCGCGCCCATCGTGCGCAAGGCGCTCGACTTCTACCTGCTGGGCAAGCGCCCGCACGAGAAGGAAACGACCAAGGTGCCCAAGGAAGACGCCGAGCTGCGCTCGGTGGAAGACGTCAAGGCCGAGCAGGGCGTGAGCGGCGAACCCAAGCCCGGCGCCGAAACGCCCGGCAACACTGAGTAAGGAACGGATCATGCCGATCAACGAAAGGCGCTCCCTGTGGCGCCGCATGCGCCCCTATTTCACCGTGTTCGACGGCCCGCTGGCCGTCATCATCCTGATGCTGCTGTCGACCGGTCTGGTGACGCTGTACTCGGCCAGCATCGGCATCCCCGGCAAGGTGGAAGACCAACTGCGCAACATCCTCATGGCCTTCCTGGTGATGTGGATGGTGGCCAATGTCTCGCCCCAGATGATGATGCGCATCGCCGTGCCGGCCTACCTGGTGGCGGTGGCGCTGCTGATGGCGGTGGCGCTGTTTGGCACCGTCAAGCTGGGCGCGCGGCGCTGGCTGCACGTCGGGGTCGACATCCAGCCGTCCGAATTCATGAAGATCGCCATGCCGCTGATGCTGGCCTGGTTCTTCCAGCAGCGCGCCGGCCAGCTGCGCTGGCATTCCTACCTGATCGCGGCGATCCTGCTGGCCATCCCGGTCGGCCTGATCGCCAAACAGCCCGACCTGGGTACGGCGCTGCTGGTGGTGGCGGCCGGTTTCTGCGTGATCTTCCTGGCCGGCCTGTCGTGGAAGGCGCTGGTGGGGCTGGTGGTGATGGGGGCGGCCAGCCTGCCCGTGGTCTGGTCGCAGATGCACGACTACCAGCGCGAGCGGGTGATGACGCTGATCGACCCCACCTCCGACCCGCTGGGCAAGGGCTTCCACATCATCCAGTCCACCATCGCCGTCGGTTCCGGCGGCATCACGGGCAAGGGCTGGACCCACGGCACCCAGGCCCACCTGGAGTTCATCCCCGAACGCACCACCGACTTCATCTTCGCCGTGTTCTCCGAGGAGTTCGGCCTGACGGGCAACCTGATCCTGATGGTGCTGTACCTGCTGCTGATCGGGCGCGGCCTGATGATCGCCGCCAATGCGCCCAACTTCTTCACCCGGCTGCTGGCGGGCGCCATCACCATGATTTACTTCACCTACGCCTTCGTCAACATGGGCATGGTCAGCGGCATCCTGCCGGTGGTGGGGGTGCCGTTGCCGTTCATGAGCTACGGCGGCACGGCGCTGCTCACGCTGGGCCTGGGCGGCGGCATCCTGATGAGCATCCAGCGCCACCGCAAGCTGGTGCAGACCTGACCCGTCCCATCGCGGCTGTGCCGCCCACGCCAAAAATCCACCGTTGCGCGGCCGTCCGGCCGTTTGAGCGATAATGCGCGGTTGGCGGCGCACGCGCCGTCAACCGGACGCGCTATGCCGTCCGGGTAAAAATAACAAGGATGGCAAGATGGTTAAGTACAAACACGGTTACTTGAAAGCGGCGGGCCTGGCGGCGATGCTGGCGCTGGCTGCCTGCGGCACGGTGCCGCAGCAGGGGACGCCGTCGGCCACCGTGCCCAAAACTGGCAGTATGAGCAAGGGGGCGGGGCGCGCCGAGCCTGGCGTGCCGGTCCTGCCGCCGGCCGGTTCCGGCCGCGGCGGCTACTACCAGGACGACGGTCCCGGCGACAATCCGCCGCCCAACCTGGCCGACGTGCCGGACGCGGAAGTGCGCAACGATCCGCTGCTGCCGCGCTCCAACCGGCCCTACGTCGTCTTCGGCAAGACCTATACCCCGATCACGGGCGACCAGCCCTACGTCCAGCGCGGCATCGGCAGCTGGTACGGCAAGAAGTTCCACGGCCAGCGCACCTCGTCCGGCGAGCTGTACGACATGTACAAGATGACGGCGGCCCATCCCACGCTGCCGATCCCGTCCTACGCGCGCCTGACCAACCTGGCCAACGGCGTGCAGGTGATCGTGCGCGTCAACGACCGCGGTCCGTTCCATTCGAACCGGGCGATCGACGTGTCGTACACGGCCGCGCTCAAACTGGGGCTGCTGGGCAAGGGCAGCCACGAACTGCAGATCGAGCGCATCCTGCCGGCCGAGATCGACCGCATGCTGGCCGCCCGCGCGGCGGGGCAGCCGGCCGCGTCGCCGCTGGTGCTGGCGCCCCAGCCCGTGGTGGCGACGGGAGCGGCCGGTTCGGCCGCCTTCGAATCGCTGGTGCAGGGCAGTGGCCAGGCCACGGACGGCGCCGGCGCCGCGAACGGGGCCGACAAGGGTGGTTACTATCTGCAGCTGGGCGCCTATACCCGCGCGGAAAACGCGGAAGCGGTGCGCGGCCGGCTGGCGCGCATGATCGACAAGCTGGGATCGCTGGAAGTGGTGCAGGGAGGCTCCGTGCATCGCCTGTTCAGCGGCCCGTTCGCCAGCCGCCAGGCGGCACTGCTGGCGGCGCAAGCCTTGCCGGCGGCGCTCGCCCTGAAACCGATCGTGATCCAGCGTTAACTTGCGGCGGCCGCCGCGTCGCTCACTTGCAGGCGTGCGATTCCGCGTTCGGGAAAGCGGCGCGCAGCTTGTCCAGGCGGGCCTGGATGTCGGTGTCGATGTCGCGGAACTGGAAGGCCAGCTGCTTGCCGCCGCTCATGCGCGGTGCGACGCGGGCGCTGTGCACCCCCTGCTTGACCAGCGCCGCCAGCTGATTTTGCGCCGCGCCCTCGGTCTTGAACACACCCAGTGAAATCGCCCAGCGCATGGTCTGGGAGTCGGCCATGACGAAGTAGTTGGTCACGCCCAGCGCGCGCAGTTCGCCCGCCTTCCTGTCGGCCGCTTCCTTGCTGCCCTGCGGCGGGATGAACACGATGTAACTCGACACTTCCGTGCCGGGCAGGTTGCGGCGCGACTGGCGGTCGCCCAGGTCCAGCGGCTCGAGCAGGGCTTCGAAACGGCGCGCCTCGCCGATCACGAAGTTGCCGATCTCGACGCAGGCCAGCGCTTCCGGCCCGGCCTTGGCCGGGGCGGACGCCGGAGCCGAAGCGGCAGAAGCCGTGGCTACGGCAGCGGAGGCCGCCGCCGTGGCCTTTGCGGCCGGGATCATGGCCAGCTTGTCGGCATTGAGCTGGTTCTTCAGCCGCGCCGGCTCGCGCTCGTTGCCGCTGAAATGGCCAAGGTAGCCCTGTCCATACGCGAACAGCGCGCCATTTACTGCCAACAGCGACCAGAAGATAAATTTCAGCACGGGCGATCCAGGGTGGTTACGGGGACGGCGCCGCAGGTGGCGTGCAGGCCGATCAACACGATGTTGTCGACCACGCGGTACGGTACCTTGAGCATGGGCGCCACGAACGGCGCCGCGCCGCCCGACACCAGGCACAGGCTGGCCCCGTGCACGGCGCAGGCATGTTCGATGGCGCCGCTCTGGGCCGCCAGGCAGCCGCTGAGGATGGCGTCGTCCGTGTTGTCGGCAAATCCTGCCGGCAGCTTACCGTCTTGCGCGATCTGGGGCAACTGCGCCGTGTTGCGCGCCAGCGCGCTGGCCATCAGGCCCAGGCCGGGCAGTATCATCCCGCCCAGGAAGGCGCCGTCGCCGGTCACGGCGTCGATGGTGGTGGCCGTGCCGCAGTTGGCCACGACGATGTGCTGGCCCGGCGCCAGCGCGTGCGCGCCGATGGCGGCGGCAAAGCGGTCGCAGCCCAGCTGGCCCGGATTGCGGTAGCCGTTGCGCACCCCGGCCAGCTGGGGCAGCGAGGCAAACCATTCCACCTCGTCCAGCCCGGCCGGCAGTATCCGTTCCAGCCGCTCGCGCAGCGCGGCGCCGGCCACGTTGGCCAGCAGGGCGCGGACGATGCCGCGGCTGGCCAGCGCCCGTTGCCAGGCGGCCGGCAATTGCTCGAGCTCCGCATGCGGCACGGCGCCCGTCGCGTGCCAGGCGGCCAGTGGCGCGTCGGCCGCCACCAGCGCCCACTTGACGCGGGTGTTGCCGGCGTCGATCAGCAACATCATGGTTGCACCAGGCGCAGTGAAACGTCGCCCGACAGCACCTCGGCCCGGCCCTGGGCCGTGTCGAGCAGCAGGCGGCCGTTGTGGTCCACCCCGGCGGCGCGGCCTTGTTGCAGCAATTGGCCGCCGTCGACGATGGTCACCTCCAGCCCCTGCCAGGCGTGCAGCGCGTTCCAGCGCTCGCAGAACGGGGCAAAGCCGGTGTCGTCGAATTCGGCCAGCACGGCGGCCAGGCGGCTGAGCAGGGTGGCCACCAGCTCGTTGCGGTCCATTTGCGCCAGCCAGGGGGCGCCGGCCACGTCGCGTCCGATCCGCGCTTCCAGTTCGTCGGGCATGACGAGGTTCAGGCCCACGCCGATCACGGCCCAGAACGCGCCGTCCGTTCCCTGCTGGGCCTCGACCAGGATGCCGGCCAGTTTCTTGCCGTCGCGCAGCACGTCGTTGGGCCACTTGAGTTGCACGGGCACGCCCAGTGACCCCAGCGTCTCGGCCAGCGCCACGCCCACGGCCAGCGGCAGGCCGGCCATGTTGTGCAAGCCGCCCTTGAAGCGCCAGGCCAGCGAGAACGTCAGCGTGGCGCCGGGCGCGGACAGCCATGGGCGTCCGGCCCGTCCGCGGCCGGCCGTCTGGCGTTCGGCGATGCGCAGCACGGGGCCGCGCAGCTGGCCGATGCGCCCCAGCAGGTCGGCGTTGGTGGAGCCGGTTTCGGCCACCACTTCGATTTCGACGTGGCTGGCGCTGGCCGCGCAGCGGCTGGCGATGGCGCTGCCCGACAGGGCGGGCGCAGGGCTGTTTGGTACGGTGCTGGTCATGGCGTTACAGGGTGCTGGCCGGCTTGCGCGGCTTGTGCGGCGCCTTGCCGAAGGCCAGGTCGTACAGCGCGTTCGGCAGCAGCCGCAGGAGTTTGGCGACCATGCCCATCTGCCACGGAATGACGGCGTAGCTGCGGCCGGCGGCGATGGTCTGCACGGCGGCCGCGGCAAAGCGTTCGACCGGCATCAGGAAAGGCATGGGATAGGGATTGTGGCGCGTCATCGGCGTATCGATGTAGCCGGGGCAGATGGTCACCACCCGGATGCCGTACGGTTTCAGTTCCAGCCGCAGCGATTCGCAGTAGCTGATCACGGCCGCTTTCGAGGCGCTGTATGCTTCCGCGCCGGGCAGGCCGCGGATGCCGGCCACGCTGCCGATGCCCACCAGCCGGGTGGGCGTGGCCTGGGCTTTCATGGCGGCGATGAAGGGGGCGAAGGTGGCGGCCGTGGCCACCACGTTGGTGGCGATGATGGCCTCGAACACGGCCAGGTCTTCCGCGTACTCCGTCAGCGTGCCGGCCGAGATGCCGGCGTTGGCGATCACCACGTCGGCCCCGCCCGCGTGCGCCAGGAACGCTTGCGCGGCGGCGGCGATGGCAGCGTGGTCGCGCACGTCGGCCGCGTAGGCGCGGTGGCGTTCGGGGTTGGGCAGGGTGGCGATCAGCTGGTCCAGCGCATCCTTGCGGCGCGCCAGCAGTCCCAGCGTGGCGCCCTGGGCGGCGTAGCGCGCGGCCAGCGCCGCGCCGATGCCGCTCGAGGCGCCGGTGATGAAGACGCGCTGCGGCGTCATGGTGCGGGTGTGAGGAAGGTCGCGCCGGTGGTGTGCATGTTATTTCTTTTCCGCCTTGGCCTTGGCCACCAGCGCGTCCATCACCTGCAGCGCTTCCGTGTGCAGCTGGGTTTCCGTGTTGGCGGACTTGCTGCCGGCGTCGGCCAGCGAAGGGGAGGTGATGAAGCGGCCGTCGATGGCCACCATCGGCCACGAATCCACATGGTAGGCCTCCATCAGCGCGTTGACGTGGCGGATGCGGCCGCCGATGCCGAACGAGCGGTAGGTGTCCATGAACTTCTGGCGGTCGATACCTTGTTTGGCCACGAAGTCGAACACCAGTTCATCGCGGTTCATGCGGTTGCGTGCCACATGCAGCTCGGTGAAGATCTTGTTGTGCATCTGGTCGTTCATCAGGCCCATGGCCTCCAGCGTCAGGTACAGTTTCTGCTGCGGTGCCACGCTCTCGTCGCGCGACACATGCACGCGCTTGAAGACGATGTTGTCGCCCTGTTTCTTGATCCACGCTTCCAGCGCCGGCTCGAAGGCGTAGCAATGGGGGCAGTAGTAGGCGAAAAATTCCAGCACTTCCACCTTCTTGCCGCTGTCGGTCGGCTGCGGCGTGGGCAGCACCTGGTACTCCACACCCTGCTTGGGATCGGCCGGCGAGGCGGCGGCGGTCACGGCAACGGCGCTCAGCGCCAGGGCGCCCAGTATCAGCTTCAGAAATCGCATTGCACCTCCTGTGGTTTATTTTTGGTTGCGGACAACGGCCACGTCGACGCCGTTCTCGGACAGCTTGCTGCGCACCCGGTTCATGGCTTCGACCTGGGAGTAAGGGCCCAGGCGTACGCGGTGCAGCACGCCGGTGTCGGTGTTGCGGTCGGACACGTTGGCCTCGAAGCCCAGCAGGGCCAGCTTGGCGCGCGTACTTTCAGCATCGGCCAGTTCGCGGAAGGCGCCGGCCTGCAGATAGTAGACGTATTTGTCCTCGGCCGCAGCGGTGGTCGCGGCTGGCGCGGCACCTGCCGCCGGTGCCGTGGCGGCGGCCGGCAGGGCGGACCTGCCCTTGTCGGCGACGGCGGGCGCGGCCGGGGCGGCCGGTGCCGGCGCGGCGGCCGGCGCCCTGGGCGCGGGTGCGTCGCTCTGGGCCTGGATCTTGTCGACCGCCTGCTGCAGCGGATCGGCGGCGGGCGGCTTGGGCTCGCGCGCGAAGTCCTTGGCCGCCTCGCGCGCCGCTTCCTTGTTGCCGTACATCGGCTTGTTGGGATCGGCCACCTGGCCGGCCGTCGGCTCGGCCGCCTTGCCGGTCTTGCCCTTGTCGGTGAACGGCGTGGCGCCTTTGGTGATCATCAGGGCGACGACGACGGCGATCGCCAGGCCGACCACCAGGCCGCTGATAAAGCCGACCAGGAAGTTGCCTTGCTGGCGCTGACGCGGGATAGAACCGGAGCGTAAATTCATTGTGGGCGATGTCCTTCGCAATTACATTTTGTCGGGAGCCGAGACGCCGATCAGCGCCAGGCCGTTGCGCAGTACCTGGCGGGTGGCGACCATCAGCGCCAGGCGCGCCAGCTTGAGCGCCTCGTCGTCCACCAGCACGCGCTCGGCGAAGTAGAAGCTGTGCAGGTTGGCGGCCAGGTCGCGCAGGTAGAACGCGATCTGGTGCGGGCCCAGCTCGGCCTGGGCGCGCGCCAGCACCTCGGGGTAGGCCGCCAGCGTGGCCAGCAGGGCCGCTTCGGACGGCGCCGTCAGCGGCGACAGGTCGACCCCGGCCAGCGACGCTTCATCGCCGCTCCACTGTTCGAGCATGCGGCAGATGCGCGCGTGGGCGTACTGCACGTAATACACCGGGTTCTCGTCCGAGGTCTTGAGCGCGACGTCGACGTCGAACACGAATTCGGTGTCGGCCTTGCGCGAGATGAGGAAGAAGCGCACCGCGTCGCGGCCCTTGCCGATGTCGCCGCCGCCGGACCATTCGATCAGGTCGCGCACCGTCACGTAGGAGCCGGCGCGCTTGGAGATCTTCACTTCCTCGCCGCCCTTCATCACGGTGACCATCTTGTGCAGCACGTAGTCGGGGTAGCCCTGCGGGATGCCCATGCCGACCGCCTGCAGGCCGGCGCGCACGCGCGCGATGGTGCCGTGGTGGTCCGAACCCTGGACGTTGATGGCCTGGGTGAAGCCGCGCTGGAACTTGACGATGTGGTAGGCCACGTCCGGCACGAAGTAGGTGTAGGTACCGTCGGACTTGCGCATCACGCGGTCCTTGTCGTCGCCGTATTCGGTGGTGCGCAGCCACAGCGCGCCTTCCTGCTCGTAGGTCTGGCCCGACTTGACCAGCGCCTCGACGGCGGCGTTGACCTTGCCGTCGCTGTAGAGCGACGATTCGAGGTAGTAGTTGTCGAACTTGACGCCGAAGGCCTGCAGGTCGATGTCCTGTTCGTTGCGCAGGTAGGTCACGGCGAAGGCGCGGATCGACTCGAAATCGTTGACGTCGCCCGAGCCGGTGACGGGCGCGCCGTCCGAGGCCGACACCGTCTTCCTGGCCAGGAAATCGTTGGCGATGTCCTGGATGTAGTCGCCGTTGTAGGCCGATTCGGGCCACTCGGCGTCGCCCGGCTTGAAGCCGCGCGCGCGCGCCTGGACCGAGGTGGCCAGGGTCTGGATCTGGACCCCGGCGTCGTTGTAGTAGAACTCGCGCGTCACCTGGTAGCCCTGGGAGCCGAACAGCGACGACAGCGCGTCGCCCAGCGCCGCCTGGCGGCCGTGGCCCACGTGCAGCGGGCCGGTCGGGTTGGCCGAGACGAATTCGATGATCACGTGCTTGCCGGTGCCGGCGCTGCTCTGGCCGTAGCCGGCGCCCTGTTCGATCACGGCCTTGACCACGGCCTGCTTGGAGGCGGCCGTCACGCGCAGGTTGATGAAGCCGGGGCCGGCGATGTCGGCCGATTCCACCAGGTCCTTGCCGGCCGGGTTCTCCAGCAGCGCCGCGACCACCTTGGTGGCCAGTTCGCGCGGGTTCATCTTGAGCTGTTTGGCCAGCTGCATGGCCACGTTGCAGGCGACGTCACCGTGCGACGGGTCGCGCGGGCGCTCCAGCACCACGTTGGCGGCGATGCCGGTGCCGTCGAGCAGGGGAGCGAGGGCGGCCAGGAACAGGGCGGTGATATCTTGTTTTTGGTGGGCGAGCATGTGCGATCTGGCGGCCGGGCCGCGCTAAAGAAAACGTCCGTAAGCGAAAACGGCCGGCGCGCTAGCCCCGGCCAAACAGCGGTAATTATACTGGTTTGCCGCAGCGCGGTCACCGCGCTGCCGGGGCCGTGCCGGGGCGGTGCGCCAAGGCGCTGCTCAAGCGCGCGTGCCACCTGCCCGCCAGCCGCTACAATCGGCGCAAACGGGGCGTCGAGGCGGCCCGCATGGCCCATCCGGCGGGCACTGCTGTATACTGCGCGATCGCGGCTGCCGGCCCGCCCTGGATCGCGCGCGGAACCTACCTGGAATTAGCATATGAACAAGCGTCCGACGCTCTCGTTGAAGTCTTCCGCCCCGGCGGCGCCCAAGCTGCGGGCCAGTCACGCCCGCGCCCTGAAACCGGCCCTGCAGACCGGCTTCCAGACGGCGCTCAAGCCCGACGCGCTGGCCTTCTGTCTGCTGGGCGCGGCCCACGCCGTGGCCCAGGTGCGCACCGGCACGGCCTTGCCGCAAGCGCTGGCGGCCGTGTTCGCCAAACAGGAGAGTACGCCCCAGGCCCGCGGCGCCATGCAGGACATCGCCTACCGCTGCATGCGCCAGCTGGGCCAGAGCGAAACGCTGATCGGCCTGATGGCGCCCAAGGCGCCCGAGCCGCTGGTGGCGGCCCTGCTGGCCTGCGCGCTGGCGCTGCTGACGGCGCCCGACGCCGTCGCCCCCTACGAACCGTTCACCGTGGTGGACCAGACCGTCACGGCGGCCGACGCCCATCCCGATACGGCCCGCGCCAAGGGCATGGTCAACGCCGTGTTGCGCCGTTTCCTGCGCGAGCGCGACGGCTTGCTCGACACGGCCCGGCTGCAGCCGCTGGCCAAATGGAACTACCCGCAGTGGTGGCTGGACGCCGTCAAGACGGCCTGGCCCCAGCAGTGGCAAGCCATCCTGCAGGCCGGCGACATGGCGCCGCCGCTGACCTTGCGCGTCAACCCGCGCCGCGCCACGGTGGAACACTACCTGGCCACGCTGGAGGCGGCCGGCATGGCCGCCACCCGCATCGGCCCCCATGCCGTGCGGCTGGCCAAGCCGGTGGGCGTGGCCCTGATTCCCGGCTTCGCCGACGGCATGGTGTCGGTGCAGGACGCCGGCGCCCAGCTGGCCGCGCCGCTGCTGGACGTGCACGACGGCATGCGCGTGCTCGACGCCTGCGCCGCCCCCGGCGGCAAGACTTGCCACATCCTGGAACTGGCGCAGGCCGAGCTGACGGCGCTGGACGCCGATCCCAAGCGCCTGGCCCGGGTCGGCGAGAACCTGGAGCGGCTGGGACTGCAGGCCACGCTGCAGGCGGCCGAGGCCCAGTCGGCCAGCTGGTGGGACGGCCGCCCGTTCGACCGCATCCTGGCCGACGTGCCGTGCACGGCCTCGGGCATCGTGCGCCGCCACCCCGATATCCGCTGGCTGCGGCGCAAGGGCGACACGCTCCAACTTGCAACACTTTCGGCCAAAATCCTCGACAACCTTTGGCAGATGCTCGCCCCCGGTGGTAAATTGCTGTTCGTGACGTGTTCCTTGTGGCCGCAGGAATCGGAGGCGCAGGCTGCCGCGTTCGCCGTCCGTCACGGGGCGGCGCGGCTGGACGCGCCCGGCCAGCTGTTGCCGGTGGGCGGCACGGAACAGGACCACGATGGATTGTTTTACGCGCTGTTCCAGAAAAATGCGTGACCGTTTTGCCCGCCATTTTCCGACGGATCTACTGAGCACCGGCCCACTCGTGACACAACGCTTCTTTCGCCTCCTCGCCTGGCAGTTGCTGCTGATGCTGGCGTGCGCGCTGCCGCGGGCGGCGCAGGCGGCCGAAGGGGTCGAAATCAAGCGCGCCTACATCGAGGCCTCCGACGAGGGCTACCGGCTGGCCGCCAATTACGCGTTCGAGCTCAATCACGGGCTGGAGGACGCCATCCAGCACGGCATGCAGCTGTACTTCACCACCGAGATCGAATTCACCCGGCCGCGCTGGTACTGGTTCGACGAGAAGGCCATCGTGGCCCACCAGACGGCCCGCATCTTCTACAACGTGCTCACGCGCCAATACCATGTGACGGTGATCGGCAGCGTGCAGCAAAGCTTTTCCTCGCTGGAGGACGCGCTGTTCCTGATCCGCCGTCCCAGCCGCTGGCTGGTGGCGCCGCGCGGCGCGCTCAAGGTGGGTGAAACCTACAACGTGACGCTGCGCATGGGCATGGACCGCGACTACCTGCCCAAGCCGCTGCAAGTGAACGCCTTCAACAACAGTGAATGGCGCCTCGCGTCAGACAAGAAAACCTTCCAGTACAGGGCGGAGTAAGTGACCAAGGCCCTGCGGTATCTGTTCGTCGTGGGCGGCGCTGTCGTCAGCATCCTGTTGTTCCTGCTGGCCTCCGCGTCCGACAATTCCGGCTTCTTCGACCGCTACTATTCCTGGCTGCTGGGCCTGAACGCGGCCGTGGCGGTGGCCCTGCTGGTGCTGGTGGCCGTGTCCCTGTTCCGCCTGTACGCCCGCTTCAAGAGCGGCAAGTTCGGCTCGCGCCTGATGACGCGCCTGGTGCTGCTGTTCGCCGCCATCGGCGTGCTGCCGGGGCTGGTGATCTTCCTCGTGTCCGTCCAGTTCGTATCGCACTCGATCGAATCGTGGTTCAACGTCCACGTGGAGGAGGCGCTGGAATCGGGCATCAACCTGGGCCGGGCCGGGCTGGACACGGTGCTGGCCGAGCTCGACAGCACGGCCCGCAAGACCGTGCAGCAGCTGGCCGATAATCCCTTTGGCAGCGAGCCGGCGCTGCTGGCGCGCCTGGTCAAGCTGCAGCCGGGCATGCAGAACGCCATCATCGTCGACGCCGAGGGCGGCCTGATCGTCAGCGCCCGCGCCAACCACAGCGGCAACCTGAGCGCCGACCTGCCCACCAGCGCGATGCTGGAGAAGGCCAAGAACGACGCCTCCTACGGCGCGGCCGAGGGCGGCAACGAGCTGCGCAGCGACATGATCACGGCCCCCCGCGAGCTGCCCGACGGCACCACCAAGCTGCGGCTGCGGGTGCTGATGGCCATCCCCGACCACGTGCAGCCCAACGGCGCCCACCTGGCGCCCCGCTTCCTGCAGCTGATCCAGCTGGCGCCGGCCCAGCTGGCCAGCAACGGCGAAACCATCCGCAGCGCCTACAGCGATTACAAGGAGCGCTTCGTGGCCCGGGTCGGCCTGCGCAAGATGTACATCGAGACGCTGACGCTGACCTTGCTGCTGGCCGTGTTCGGCGCCATCGCCAGCGCCTTCCTGATCGCCAGCGACCTGGCCCAGCCCCTGCTGCTGCTGGCCGAAGGCACGCGCGCCGTGGCCGAGGGCGATTTGTCGCCGCGCCCCATCGTGGCCACCTCCGACGAGCTGGGCACGCTGACCCAGTCCTTCAACACCATGACGCGCCAGCTGTCGGACGCCCGCAGCGCCGTCGAGCGCAACCGGGCCGCCCTGCAGAACGCCAAGGCCCACCTGGAATCGGTGCTGGCCAATATGTCGGCCGGGGTGGTAGTGCTGGACGGCGAATTCCACCTGGTCAGCTGCAACGATTCGGCCGAGCGCATCCTGCAGCAGCCGGGCCCGGCCCTGATCGGACGGCATCTGACGGAGGTGGACGGCTTGCAGGAATTCGGCACCGCCATCGTCAACGCCTTCGCCGCCCAGAGCGCCCAGTCGGCGGCCGGCCGCAGCGGCGCCCGTTTGCACTGGCAGCGCCAGATCGAAGTGCCGCGCCGTCCCGGCAGCGGCGAGGACAGCGAGCTGACCCTGCTCACGCGCGGCTCGCGTCTGCCGGTCGAGAGCGGCAGCGGCTACATCGTCGTGTTCGACGACATTTCCGACGTGATCTCCGCCCAGCGCTCGGTGGCCTGGGGCGAGGTGGCGCGCCGCCTGGCGCACGAAATCAAGAACCCGCTGACGCCGATCCAGCTGTCGGCCGAGCGCCTGCAAATGAAGCTGGAACACAAGCTGGCCCCGCCCGAGGTGGAGCTGCTGAACCGGGGCACCACCACCATCGTCAACCAGGTGGCGGCCATGAAGCGCATGGTGGACGACTTCCGCGACTACGCCAAGACCCCGCCGGCCGTGCTGGAACCGCTGGACCTCAATGCCCTGGTGGACGAAATCCTGCACCTGTACGTGAGCGGCGAAGGCAACGACATCATCCACCCGCAACTGGCCGCTGGCCTGCCGCAGGTGATGGGCGACGCCACCCAGCTGCGCCAGGTGATCCACAACCTGCTGCAGAACGCCCAGGACGCCATGGCCGAGCTGCCGGCGGGCGCCACGGCGCCACGGATTGACGTCGTCACGGAAGCCATTCATTATCAGGGCGCGGACGGCAGCACGCGTACGGCGGTGCGGCTGGCCATCGCCGACAACGGCCCCGGTTTCGCGCCCAAGATACTGGCCAGGGCGTTCGAACCGTACGTCACTTCCAAGGCGCGCGGCACGGGATTGGGGCTGGCGATGGTGAAAAAGATTATCGACGAACATGGGGGCAGGATCGATATCCAGAACCATGTCGATAGAAGTGGTGCGTCTGTGCTGATTTTGCTGTTAAAGTTAGCGCCGGCGACGCAAAATGCATAACGTTGCAATGACGAGAAAAAATCATTGCCGATCAAAGCGGCGAAATGAGGAAGGGCAGGGATAGATGGCAAACATATTGGTAGTGGATGATGAAATGGGGATCCGTGAGTTGCTCTCGGAAATCCTGAGCGATGAAGGACATGCAATACAACTGGCCGAGAACGCGCAGCAGGCGCGCGAAGCGCGTGCCGGCGGGGCGCCCGACCTGGTGCTGCTCGATATCTGGATGCCGGACACGGACGGCGTCACGCTGCTCAAGGAATGGCAGCGCGACGGCTTGCTGACCATGCCCGTGATCATGATGTCGGGCCATGCCACCATCGATACGGCGGTGGAGGCGACCCGCATCGGCGCCCTCAATTTCCTGGAAAAGCCCATTGCATTGCAAAAGCTGCTCAAGGCCGTGCAGCAGGGCTTGACGCGGGCCCAGGAAACGGTGCGCGCGCCGGCCCTGGCGGCCCGTCCCGCACAGCAGGCCCAGCCTGAGGAGAGCGGCGCGGCCACCGGCTTTGGCGGCCAGCCGGCCCAGGCGGCCACGGCCCGCGCCGGCGCCACCGTCACCGGCAGCGACAACCACCTGTTCAACCTGTCGTTCGACTTGCCCCTGCGGGAAGCGCGCGATGCGTTCGAGCGCATGTATTTCGAGCACCACCTGGGCCGCGAAGGCGGCAGCATGACGCGCGTGGCCGAAAAGACGGGCCTGGAACGCACCCACCTGTACCGCAAGCTCAAGCAGCTGGGCGTGGAACCGGGCAAGCTGGCCAAGAAAGGCGCATGACGCCGGGGGACCGTGCGCACGCCCCATCGCCGCGTGCCGCCGTCCCCACCTGGCTGGTCACGGGCGCGCAGCCTGGCGCGCGCGAGGCCGCCATCGCCGCCCATCTGGCGCCGGGCCTGGCCACGACCGTCATCATCGAAGGATTGTCTGACGGCAACTCCGCGCTGGCCGACCTGGCCGGCGCCCCGGGCGCGCCTACCGTGTTGCGGATTGCCCCAGGCTGTCTTCATTGCAGCGGCAATCTCGTTTTGCGCGTAACATTGAACCGTGTGCTGCGCCATGCCCCCGCGCGGCTCTACATCAGCCTGGCAACGGCCAGCCACCTCGACCAGCTGCGCAGCTGGCTGTCCGAGGCGCCCTATGGTTCCTTGCTGGCACTGCAAGCCGACATCGCGGCCTGAATCCGCCTGCCATCCGGGCTCGTCCGGCAGTCCCTGCCGGGCCGCCCCTTGAAAACGCCCGTCGCCAGCCCCAAGTGGGTGCTGAAGGCGGACCGCCAGCGTTCTGCCCCTTAGCGAGAAGGAAGCAAAATGAACCTCATCTACAACAGCGAGCAATACAGTGTTGTCGAATTCGGCGCCGACCGGGAACTTGAGGCCCTGCGGTTTGGCGGCTATGAAATCGTCGACAAGGGCGGCAAGCGCGAGATTTTCATCGCCGGCGCGCTGGCCCAGTCATTCCGGCGCGACGTCAACCAGCTGATCGCCGGTGAACCGACCATGGCCGAAATCGACGAATTTCTCGGCAGCTACGACTCCCTGATGAGCCAGCCCGTCCTGCTGCACTGAACGGGACAGCGGGGGCGGCCGGCCCGATTCCGGCGACGCCGCCCTCGGCCCATGGTATGGTTAGGCTGTGTACCGCCTTTCCAGCCATTTGACCATGTGCCAACTTCTTGCAATGAATTGCAATGTCCCCACCGACATTGTATTTAGCTTTACCGGCTTCGCCATGCGCGGCGGCCATACGGATACCCACCACGACGGCTGGGGCATCGCCTTTTTCGAGGGGGCCGGCGTGCGCCATTTCGTCGACCACCAGGCGGCCGTGGCCTCGCCCGTGGCCGAACTGATCAAGCGTTACCCCATCAAGTCCAAGAACGTCATCGCCCACATCCGCAAGGCCACCCAGGGCCAGGTGGCGCTGGAAAACTGCCACCCCTTCGTGCGCGAGCTGTGGGGCCGCTACTGGGTGTTCGCCCATAACGGCGACCTCAAGGATTTCGCGCCCGTGCTGGACGGCGCCTACCGCCCGGTGGGCAATACGGACAGCGAGCGGGCCTTCTGCTATCTGCTGCAGCAGCTGCGGGCCCGCTTCGGCGACACCCGGCCGCCGCTGGCGCCGCTGCGCGCGGCCCTGGCTGAGCTGGTGCGCGACATCGCCACCCACGGCACCTTCAATCTGTTGTTGTCGAGCGGCACGGAACTGTTCGCCCACTGTTCCACGGCCCTGTACTACCTGGTGCGGCAATACCCGTTCGAGACGGCCAAGCTGTCGGACGAGGATGTGAGCGTGGATTTCTCCGAAGTGACCACCCCCGACGACCGGGTCGCCCTCATCGTGACCCAGCCGCTGACGACCAACGAGCAGTGGACCGCGTTCGCGCCCGGCGAACTGAAACTGTTTGTGGACGGCATGCCCCAAGTAGGGGATAGCATTGAAATAGTATAAGAAGCGTTCGTCTGCGGGTGCCAAAATATTAGCAATAGGGAATAAATGCAGTAAAGTAGAGTTATTCTCCGTCATCAACCACGCGCAGTGGTGCCAGGCGCCGCCTGCCGGCCGCCGCCGCTGCCGCCCGACCAGAGCAGGCAATGATAGATCTATCCCGCAACGATACGTCCCCGCAGAGCTTGCGCGTGCGCGAGTTTTACCTGGGCCGTCAGCCGATACTGGACCGTCACCAGGCCCTGTTCGGCTACGAGCTGCTGTTCCGCAACGCCCCCGTCGGCCCGGCCCACGTCACCAACGATCTGTCGGCCACCGCTTCCGTGATCGCCCATGCGGCCCAGCTGGGCATGGAGCGCGTGGTGGGCGATGCGCTGGGCTTCGTCCACGCCGACGCCGACGTCATCATGAGCGACATCTTTTCCTTCCTGCCGCGTGAAAAAGTGGTGCTGGAAGTGATGGATACCATGCCCATCACGCCGGCCTTGCTCGAGCGCATGACCGAACTGGTGGGCCAGGGCTTCAGCTTCGCGCTCGACAACGTCACCTCCGACACGGGCCACATCCAGGCCCTGCTGCCGCTGGTGGAATACGTCAAGATGGACATGCGCAACATGTCGCTGGCCGAGCTGATGAAGCTGGCCCCGCGCTTCCGCCAGGACAACAAGAAGCTGGTGGCGGAAAAGGTGGAGACCCGCGACGAATTCAAGAATTGCCTGGACCTGGGCTTCGACTACTTCCAGGGCTATTACTTCGCCAAGCCCGTCATCATGAGCGGCAAGAAACTGTCGCCGTCGCAGCTGGCCGTGATGGAGCTGATGACGCTGGTGACCTCGGACGCGGACAACCTGGAGATCGAACGGGCCATCAAGCGCGACGTGTCGCTGGCCCTGAACCTGCTGCGCCTGGTCAACACGCCGGCCGTGGGCGCCCGCCAGCGCATCGATTCGCTGAGCCAGGCCGTCACCATCCTGGGGCGGCGCCAGTTGCAGCGCTGGCTGCAGATCATGCTGTACGCGGAACCGAGCAAGCGGGGCCACAGCATGACGCCGCTGTTGATGCTGGCCACCACGCGCGGCCGCCTGCTTGAACTGCTGGCCAGCAAGCTGCGCCCCAGCCACCGCCACGCGGCCGACATCGCCTTCACGGTGGGCATCATGTCGCTGATGGATACGCTGTTCGGCATCCCCATGGCCGACATCCTGACCCAGATTCCCGTCAACGACGAAGTGGCCGAAGCGCTCATGTTCCGGGGCGGCTTCTTCGGCGACCTGCTCAAGCTGGCCGAATGCATCGAACGCATCGAGGAAATGGATGAGCACATCATTCCCACGCTGCGCGACCTGGCCATGTCCACGGACGAACTGGTGGAACTGGAAATGGCCGCCTTCGAGTGGAGCGACAACGTGGTGCGCTACGCCCTGTAAAGGCGGCCCCCCGCTTTCTCCGGCGCCGCGCACTTGCGCGGCGTTTTTTTTCCGGCCGCCCGCTCAGGTGGCGTGCCCGGCCCCCGGCCAGTGCTTGTGCAGTTCGGGATCGGTCTGCATTTCCCACAGCGCCAGCACGACGACGGCCAGCCCCACGATCAGTTCATTCCACATCAGCGGACGCTGGTCCGCCACCTTCAGCACCCAGGGCGAGATGGCCACCCACAAGCCCACCAGCAGGTTGACCAGCACGGCCCAGAAGTAAGTCCGGTACAGCTCGAACGCGGCCAGTACCGCGATGACGGCGCCGGAAACGAAGGCGTTCCAGGCCGGCGTCGACGGAATGGCATAGGAAAACACCCAGGGGGTGATGAACATCCACAGCCCCAGCAGCAGGATCAGCTGGTCCTGCCATCGCTTGGCCGCAGTGAGATTGGTGTCTGGATTGGTAGCCATATAGCCTCCTTAGGATGATGGTCGGCGCCTTGCGGCGACCTAGGGGTTAGGCCGCCGTTCGCGCCCAAAGTTCCCGACCTATCCGCCGCGGCGCGCAGGCCGGGGGCTCATGATGGTGCATGGTACCCAGTTCTTTCCAGCCCATGGCGCACGCTTGCCACGTTAGTAGCTTAGAGGTAAAGTTTCCATGTGGCAAAGTTTCCTTGGTGTATGCCGTTGCAATGGGATACATGCACTTCCCGGTTACTGCTTCATGCCCCTTACCATCCCGCGCAGCAAGCGGGTGCCGCCGGCGGCGCTGGACGCGCTGCCGTCCGCCTTCCCGGACGGCATGGTATGGCCGCAGGAGACGGAGCAGGGGCGGCAGTGGATGACGCGCCAGCTGGCCGAGCAGCAGAACGCCTTCGTGGCGCTGACGGCCGAAGCGCTCAAGCTGCTGCAGGCCAGCCTGCCGCCCGATTCGCGGCTGCTGGCGCAGCACGCGCCGGCGCCGGCGCGGCCTGCCGTTACGACAAATTCGGCGCCAGCCAGCGTTCCAGTTCCTGCTTGCTGACGTGGCGGCGGGCCGCCATGTCGTCCAGCTGGTCCTGGCCGATCTTGCCGACCACGAAGTACTTCGATTGCGGATGGGCGAAATAGAAGCCTGACACGGCCGCGCCCGGATACATGGCGAACGACTCCGTCAGTTCCATGCCGATCTCCTCGGCCTGCAGCACCTTGAACATGTCGGCCTTGACCGTATGTTCCGGGCAGGCCGGATAGCCGGGCGCGGGACGGATGCCCGCATACTTCTCGGCGATCATGTCGTCGTTGCTCAGCGTCTCGGCCGGCGCATAGCCCCACAGGTCCTTGCGCACGCGCTCGTGCAGGTACTCGGCGAACGCTTCGGCCAGGCGGTCGGCCAGCGACTTGAGCATGATGGACGAGTAATCGTCGTGCGCATCCTCGAAGCGCTTCTCGTATTTTTCGATCCCCAGGCCGGCCGTGACGGCGAACATGCCGATGTAGTCCTGCTGGCCCGAACCTTTGGGCGCGATGAAATCGGCCAGGCACTGGTTGGGGCGCTGCACGCCGTCCACCACCGGCCGCACGCCCTGCTGGCGCAGGCCGTAGTAGGTGAAGGCCACGTTGCTGCGGCTGTCGTCCGTGTAGACCTCGATGTCGTCGTCGTTGACGCTGTTGGCCGGCAGCAGGGCCACCACGCCGTTGGCCGTCAGCCAGCGGCCGTCGATCAGTTTCTTGAGCAGGGCCTGGCCTTCCTCGTACACCTTGCTGGCCGCCTCGCCCACCACCTCGTCCTGCAGGATGGCGGGGAAGGGACCGGCCAGGTCCCAGGTCTGGAAGAACGGACCCCAGTCGATGTACTGGGCGATGGTGGCCAGGTCCACGTTCTTGAACACGCGGCGGCCGATGAACTTGGGCTTGACGGGCGCGAACGGCAGCACCGCCTTGTTGGCACGGGCCTGGGCCAGCGTCACCATGGGCAGCGCCTTCTTGTTGGCGTGCTGGTCGCGGATGCGCTCGTAGTCCTGCGCGATGTCGGCGATGTACTGGTCGCGGCTCTCCGGCGTCAGCAGCGACTGCGCCACCGACACCGAGCGCGACGCGTCCGGCACGTAGACCACGGGGCCCTCGTAGTTATGGGCGATCTTGACGGCCGTGTGGGCGCGGCTGGTGGTGGCGCCGCCGATCAGGAGCGGAATCTTCAGCATGCGGAAGTGTTCGTCGCGCTGCAGTTCCTTGGCCACGTGGGCCATCTCTTCCAGCGACGGCGTGATCAGGCCGGACAGGCCGATGATGTCGGCGTTTTCCAGCTTGGCGCGGGCCAGGATCTCGGAGCAGGGCACCATCACGCCCATGTTCACCACTTCGAAGTTATTGCACTGCAGGACCACGGACACGATGTTCTTGCCGATGTCATGCACGTCGCCCTTGACGGTGGCCATCACGATCTTGCCCTTCGGTTTGGCCACGATGCCGGTACGCTTTTCCTCGGCCAGCTTTTCTTCCTCGATGTAGGGGATCAGGTGGGCCACGGCCTGCTTCATCACGCGGGCCGACTTGACCACCTGCGGCAGGAACATCTTGCCCTGGCCGAACAGGTCGCCGACGATGTTCATGCCGTCCATCAGCGGGCCTTCGATCACGTGGATGGGGCGCCCGCCGGACGCCAGCACCTGCTGGCGCATCTCTTCCGTGTCGTCCGTGATCCACTGCGTGATGCCGTGCACCAGCGCGTGCGCCAGGCGCTTTTCCACCGGGGCGTTGCGCCATTCCAGGTTCTGCGCTTCCTGCTTGCCGCCCGCCTTGAGCGTGCCGGCGATTTCGATCATGCGTTCGGTGGCGTCGTCGCGGCGGTTCAGCACCACGTCTTCCACCCGCTCGCGCAGCTCGGCCGGCAGGTCGTCGTACACACCCACCATGCCGGCGTTGACGATACCCATGGTCATGCCGGCCTTGATGGCGTGGTACAGGAACACGGTGTGGATGGCCTCGCGCGCCGGGTCGTTGCCGCGGAAGCTGAACGAGACGTTGGACACGCCGCCCGAGATCTTCGCGTGCGGCAGGTTGTCCTTGATCCAGCGCGTGGCGTTGATGAAGTCCACCGCGTAGTTGTTGTGCTCCTCGATGCCGGTGGCGATGGCGAAGATGTTGGGGTCGAAGATGATGTCTTCCGGCGGGAAGCCCACCTGTTCCGTCAGCACCTTGTAGGCGCGGGCGCAGATCTCGATCTTGCGCTCGAAAGTGTCGGCCTGGCCTTGCTCGTCGAAGGCCATCACGATCACGGCCGCGCCGTAGCGCAGGCACAGGCGGGCCTGGCGCAGGAACTCTTCCTCGCCTTCCTTCATCGAGATGGAATTGACGATGGACTTGCCCTGCACGCACTTGAGGCCGGCCTCGATCACGGACCACTTGGACGAGTCGATCATGATGGGCACGCGCGAGATGTCCGGTTCCGACGCGATCAGGTTCAGGAAGCGCGTCATGGCGGCCTGCGAGTCGAGCATGGCCTCGTCCATGTTGATGTCGATCACCTGGGCGCCGTTTTCCACCTGCTGGCGCGCCACGGACAGGGCCTCGTCGTACTGCTCGTTGAGGATCATGCGGGCGAAGGCCTTGGAGCCGGTGACGTTGGTGCGCTCGCCCACGTTGACGAACAGCGAGGACTCGTCGATGGTGAACGGCTCCAGGCCGGACAGGCGCTGCGCCACCGGCACGGTGGGCACGGTGCGCGGCGCCGTGCTGGCCAGCATGGCGGCGATGGCCTGGATGTGGTCGGGCGTGGTGCCGCAGCAGCCGCCGGCCACGTTGATGAAGCCGGCGTCGGCGAATTCGCGCAGCAGGGCCGAAGTGTCGGCCGGCAGCTCGTCGAAGCCCGTGTCGCTCATCGGGTTGGGCAGGCCGGCGTTGGGGTAGATGCAGACGAAGGTGTCGGCGATCTGCGACAGCTCTTCGGCATAGGGGCGCATCAGGGCCGCGCCCAGCGCGCAATTGAGGCCGATGGTGAGCGGCTTGGCGTGGCGCACCGAGTTCCAGAACGCGGGCACGGTCTGGCCCGACAGGATGCGGCCGGAGGCGTCCGTCACGGTGCCTGAGATCATCAGCGGCAGGCGCGGCAGGTCAGGATGTTCGGTGAAGTACAGGTCGATGGCGAACAGCGCGGCCTTGCAGTTGAGCGTATCGAAGATGGTTTCCACCAGCAGCACGTCGACCCCGCCTTCGACCAGGCCTTCCACCTGTTCGTGGTAGGCCGTCACCAGCTGGTCGAAGGTGACGTTGCGGGCCGCCGGGTCGTTGACGTCGGGTGAAATGGAAGCCGTCTTGGGCGTGGGGCCCAGCGCGCCGGCCACGAAGCGGGGCTTGTCGGCGCTGCTGTACTTGTCGCACGCGGCGCGCGCCAGCTTGGCGGCGGCCACGTTCATTTCGCGCGCCAGGTGCGCCATGTGGTAGTCGTCCTGGGCGATGGTGGTGGCGCCGAAGGTGTTGGTTTCGATCAGGTCGGCGCCGGCGGCCAGGTAGCGCTCGTGGATCTCCTGGATCACGTGCGGCTGGGTCAGCGTCAGCAGTTCGTTATTGCCTTTGACGAACAGTTCACGGGCGCCGCTGCCCGCCGGCGCGGCGAAGTCGATGAAGCGGCCGTTGGGGCCGCCGCGGTAGGCCACCTCGTCCAGCTTGTACTGCTGGATGATGGTGCCCATCGCGCCGTCGAGGATCATGATCCTGCGCGACAGGATCTCGCGCAGCTGGGCATCGGTCTTGGACATGGCGGGATGGGACGCGGTATTGTTCATTTGATACTTTCTTTGGGCGGGATGGCGCCGCGTGGCCAATTAGCGGTGGTCGACGGCGGTCTAAAATTATACGGCATCGCGGGGGAAGCTTCAGGCCGCCGCTGCGTCGCAGCAACAACGTCATGATTTGTGCGGAATTTGCACAAATAATGTGATGTTTGGCGGCTGGTGAAACTCTTATGGCGCAAATAAGATGGCTGCACTGACCACTTTTCAAGGAGCACACCATGTCCGCCACCCTGCGCAGCATCGCCGGCGCCCAGCCCGCCCAGAAGCTTGATTCCTCAAGCACCGCTATCCTGCTGATCGACTTCCAGAACGAGTATTACAGCGGGCGGGTGCCCATTCCCGACGGCCTGCCGGCCTTGCGCAACGCCAACCGCCTGGCCGCCCTGGCCGACGCCCACGGCATGCCCGTGTTCCACATCCAGCATGTGAACGGCCCCGCCGCGCCCGTTTTTGCGGAGGGCAGCGTGATGGCCGAGATCCACCCGGAACTGGCCGTGCGGGCGCAGCACGTGGTGGTGCGCAAGGACCGGGTCAGCAGCTTCGCCGGCACCGACCTGCACGCGCAGCTGCAGGCGCGCGGCATCCGCACCCTGATCATCGGCGGACTGATGACGCATATGTGCGTCTCCACGGCCACCCGGGACGCCCGCCAGTTCGGCGCGCAAAGCTACAGCGTGCTGGTGGCGGCCGACGCCTGCGCCTCGCGCGACATCGACGGCTGGAACGGCGGCGTGACCAGCGCCCGCGACCTGCACAACGTGACGCTGACGGCCCTGTCCGACAATTTCGCTCAGGTGCTCACCACCAACGCCATCCTGGAGCTGCCTGTCACGGCCTGAAGCGGCAGCTGACCTGCCGCAAGTATCGATGGCCCCACGGCGCGCACACTGCTCCAGGTGCGCGCCGGCATGGCGCAGGCGTGACTTCCTCGGTGCAGGAATGGGCATGCGCCACATGACTGGCGTAGTATAGGAAGCCGATAGGGAATACCTGTGAGCGGGACGGAAAAATGAACGAAATTACCTTTCTGATCGAGGAAGCGACTGACGGCGGCTATATCGCACGTGCAATTGGTCACTCCATCTTTACCGAAGCGGATGACCTTACCTCACTGCATAGCCAGATACGGGACGCCGTACGTTGCCATTTCGAGCAGGGGCAGGGGCCCCAACGTATCCGCCTGCAATTTGTGCGCGAAGAAGTCATTGCAGCATGAAACTGCCGCGCGGTTTGTCCGCCGCACAGTTACTGAAAGGCTTGGGCAAACTCGGGTATGTGGAAGTGCGTCAGACCGGTAGCCACATCCGTCTGCTGTGCAAGACGAATGGCGGCCATCATCTGACTGTGCCGTTGCACGATCCGCTCAAGGTGGGAACCTTGGCCGCAATCTTGTCAGACGTAGCGCAACATCAGGGTATGACGCAGAGCCAATTATTGCAGCGGCTCTTTGATGGCCGCTAACAATGCAGAATCTGCTCTATCTGGACAGCAAATGGGCCGCAAGACGTGGAAATCATTAATTATCACTAACTGATCAAGGCGGGAGATGATGAAGAATGAAACGCGGCCCATCCATCCCGGCGAAATCTTGCGGGAGGAGTTTCTTGCCCAATTAGGGATGACGCCACATGCGCTGTCGAAGGCGCTTCATGTGACACCGTCCCGTGTCAATGACATCGTCAACGAAAAACGTGGCGTAACCGCAGATACCGCGCTGCGGCTGGCGCGCTACTTCGATGGCGATCCGCAGTCATGGCTCAACCTGCAACAAGCATATGATTTGAAAGTGGCCGCCAGCCTGGCAATGAAAAAAATCATCGATGAGATCGAACCGCGTAACGCAGACGGCGACAACGGCCAAGCATTGGCAGCGTGAACGCTAGCGCGCCGACACGAGTATTGAAAATCCTTGTGTCGGTGGTTCGATTCCGCCCCGGGGCCACCAAGAACATAGCTCACAAGACGCCGGGTGTTGCCCATCACAGTCTGAAGCGGCGGCTGATTTGCCGTAAGTGCTGATGGCCCCATGGCGCGCACACTGGTCCGGGCGCGCGCCGTTGCGCGTCCTATACTACGGTGTGATGCGATGCGTTTCGAATGGGATGAACTTAAGAACCGGATCAATGTTCAAAAGCATGGAATCAGCTTTGAGGAGGCGGCGAAAATATTCGAACAGCCCACGCTGACCTGCTTCGATGATGGCGGACTGTACGGTGAGGATCGCTACATTGCAATCGGGTTTGTCGGAACGGTTCTGGCGACCGTGGTCTTTGTCCAAAGAAGCGACCACGTCACGCGAATCATTTCAGCAAGGAAGGCGACACGCCACGAGGAAAAGCAATATGAACGAGGCTACTAGCAAGAAGAATTGGATCGGGCTCGCCGATGACGAGATCGACCTGAGCGATATCCCGGAGGTTGGCGAGGATTTTGCCAAACACGCGAGGATGCGGGGGCCGCTGGTGCAAAAGAACACTGTGCAGGTCGATGCGGACGTCTACGAATGGTTCGAGCGGCAAGGTGCCGATTACCAGCAGCGCATCAATCAATTGCTGCGTGATTACATGGACGCGCAGAAGAATGCCGGTTAATCCCAATCACGCGACTGGTACAGTTCGGCAGCAAACTCCACAAACACCCTGACCTTGGGCGACAGGTGGCGGTTGTGCGGATACAGCACGTACAGCTCGCGCGGCCGGATCGCATAGTCGGGCAGTACCCGCACCAGCTCGCCGCACCGCAAGTCCTCATGCACGATGAACGAAGCCGTGGTGGCGATGCCCGTCCCGGCCAGTGCCACCGTGCGCAGCGCCACGCCATTGTTGGCCTGCAGACTGCCCCGCACCGTGACCATGACGTCGCCGCCGTCGGGCGCCGTGAAGCGCCAGTCGTACGGCCGCGCCAACTGGCTGTAGGTCAGGCAGTTATGCTCCAGCAGATCGTGCGGCGTGCGCGGCGTGCCGTGCCGTCGCAGATAGTCGGGCGTGGCCACCAGCATCACCTGGCTGCTGGCCAGCCGTTTGGCGATCAGGGTGGAGTCGGGCAGTTCGCGCGTGAGCCGCAGCGCCACGTCGAAGCCGTCTTCGATCAGGTCGACGATGCGGTCGTTGCACACCAGGTCCACCTGCAGCTCGGGATAGCGGGCCAGGAACTGCGGCAGCCAGTGCGCCAGTTCCTGGGTGCCGAAAGCCATCGGCGCGTTGATGCGCAGCCGTCCGGCGGGCCGGGCCTGGTGCTGGCCCACGGCGCGGTCGGCATCGTCGAGCGCATCGAGGATGTGGCGGCTCGCTTCGTAGTATTCCTGGCCGGCAGCCGTCAGCGCGAAGCGGCGCGTGGTGCGGTTGAGCAGTTGGGCGCCCAGCTGCGTTTCCAGCTGGCGCACCTGGCGCGAGACGATGGTGTGCGACACGCCCAGCGCCTCGCCGGCAGCCGTAAAGCTGCCCAGTTCCACCACGCGGCGCAAGGCCCGCATCGCGGCCAGCTGGTCCATGCCGCGCTAGCCGCCGTGCCGGTGGAAGAGGGCGCGCGCGCTCACGCGAAGCGCTGGCCTTCGAGCGGGAAGGCCTTGATGAACTCCGCGGCCGGCATGCGTTTGCCGCCCGGTTTTTGCAGTTCCGTCAGCCGCAGCGTGCCGCGCCCGCAAGCGACGACGATGCCATGCTGGCTGTCGGCCGCGACGATGTGGCCGGCCGGCGCGTTGCTGTCGGCCTCCAGCACCTCGGCCGCCCACAGCTTGACGTTGACGCCGTTGACGGGCGCGGAAGCGCCGGGGAAGGGATTGAAGGCGCGGATCTTGCGGCTGATTTCCTGCGCGCTCAGATTGAAATCGAGCGCCGCTTCTTCCTTGCTGATCTTGGCCGCGTAGCATACGCCCGCTTCCGGCTGTGGCACCGCTTCCAGCTTGCCCTGTTCCATCTTGCGCAGGGCTTGCACGATCATCTTGCCGCCCAGCGCGGCCAGCTTGTCATGCACCATGCCCGTCGTGTCCTGTTCGCCGATGGCCACGTGTTCGACCAGCAGCATGGGACCCGTGTCCAGGCCTTCTTCCATCTGCATGATGGTGATGCCCGTTTCCGCATCGCCCGCCTCGATGGCGCGGTGGATGGGGGCGGCGCCGCGCCAGCGCGGCAGCAGCGAACCGTGGATGTTCAGGCAGGGCTTGATGTCCAGCGTGGCGCGCGGCAGGATCAGGCCGTAGGCCGCCACCACCATCACGTCGTAGTCGGTGGCCAGCAGGCGCGCGTGCGCCGCTTGCGCCTCGGCGGCGCGCTGCGGGTCCTTGGCGTCCATGCGCAGGGAGAGCGGCTGCAGCACTTCCATGCCGTGCGCCAGCGCGTACTGCTTGACGGCCGACGGTTGCAAATGCATGCCGCGCCCGGCCGGACGGTCGGGCTGGGTCAGCACCAGCGGGATCTCAAAGCCAGCCTCGTGCAGCGACTGCAGGGCCACGGCGGCAAATTCCGGCGTGCCGGCAAAGATCACTTTCATTTTTATTATTCCTTGGTGATGCGGGGCGCGGCGCCGGCCGCCGCGCGGCAGGTGTGGATCAGTAGCGGCGGCCCTGGGCGCGCAGCATCGCTTCGCGTTCCATGCCCCGTTCTTCCTTCTGCAGCTTGGCCTTGATGCGGTTGCGCTTGAGCGGCGACAGGTATTCGACGAACACCTTGCCTTTCAGGTGATCCATCTCGTGCTGCAGGCACACGGCCAGCAAGCCTTCCGCTTCCGTTTCGAACGGCTGGCCCTTGACGTCGAGCGCGCGCACCTTGACGCGCGAGTGGCGTTCCACGCCGTCGTAAATGCCGGGCACGGACAGGCAGCCTTCGTCGTAGACCTGCATCTCGTCGCTGGCCCAGACGATTTCCGGGTTGATGTAAGCGACCAGCGCATCCTTGGTCTCGGAAATGTCGACCAGGATCAGCTGTTCATGCACGTCCACCTGGGATGCGGCCAGGCCGATGCCGGGCGCGTCGTACATGGTTTCGGCCATGTCGGCCACCAGCTTTTCGAGGCGGGCGTCGAACACGGTGACGGGCTTGGCGACCTTGTGCAGGCGCGGGTCGGGGTAACGCAGGATATTGAGTATGGACATGCTGGTAAACGTGGTTGAACTGAGTAGGTTGAGCTGAGCTGCTTGAGCTGAGCGATTTAATAACTGTGTGAACGCCTTAACAACAGGCTTCGTATCTGGTATTGCGATCGGCTGTCCGGCCCCGTCAAAAATGCAACAGCCGCGCCCGGTGCGACAGCGCGGTTTCGCTTGCTAGTTCAGGGTTTTGTGGGCAGAATTTGATTCAGTATGGCAAGCCTGAGGCCAGCCTTCTCGTTCCCCCGGTCATCGTAAGGGTAGCGTTTTGCTGCTGTTCTTGCGCTGTGGCGGGCCGGCCGCTGCCGCCACCGCCGGCTCCCGGCCTACCGCCGGGCTGCACTTAACGGACATAATTAATGAAAAATTTTAGCACAGTCGGCACCCGCCTGTTCGCCGCCGCCGTTTTTTCGGCGGCCGCCGCCATCCCGGCACAGGCCATGACCTGCACCTTCCGGCCCGATGCGCCGGACCAGCATCTGGTGGTCAAGGGCGATACGCTGTGGGACATTTCCGGCCGTTTCCTGGAAAAGCCGTGGTGCTGGCCGCAGGTGTGGGACATGAACCGGGATCAGATCCGCAATCCGCACTGGATCTATCCGGGCCAGATCATCTGGTTCGACCGCGCCGCCGGCCGCCTGCGGCTGGGCAACCGGATCGAGGCCGGCGACGGCACGACCGCCGGCACGCTGCGCCTGTCGCCCCAGCTGCGCACGGAAGGCTTGGGCAAGGATGCCGTGCCGTCCATCCCGTCCGGCGTGATCGAGCCGTTCCTGACCCAGCCCCTGATCATCGAGAACGATGAACTTAACAGTGCGCCCCGCATCATCGCCGCCCAGGAAGGCCACGTTTTCCTCGGCAAGGACGACAAGGCCTATGTGCGGGGCGACCTGCGGGACGGCACCTCGTTCCAGGTCTTCCGTCCGGGCAATGCGCTGAAAGACCCCGTCACCAAGGCCGTGATCGGTTACGAGGCGTTCTACCTGGGCACGCTCAAGCTGCGCACACCGGCCAAGGAAAGCAATGGCGTGCACACCTTCACCGTGGCCACGGCCAAGGAGGAGATGGGCGTGGGCGACCAGCTGATGCAGGCGCCGCCTACCCCGATGCGCAACTATGTGCCCCATCCTCCCGAGCGCAGGGTGGAGGCCAGGGTGGCGGCCATCTACGGCGGCGTGACCCATGCCGGCCAGAACCAGGTGGTTAGCGTTAATCGCGGTAAGCTTGACGGACTCGATATCGGCTCCGTGCTGCAGCTGTACCATACCGGCAGGACCGTCAGTGATCCGGGCGCCAGCAAGGGCTGGCACGGCATGGGCGATCCGCAGGTCAAGCTGCCGGACGAGGACGTGGGCAGCTTGTTTATCTTCCGCGTGTTCAAGCACATCTCGTATGGCTTGATCATGCAGGTCACGGCGCCGGTGGAAGTGGGCGACGTAGCCCAGTCACCGGAGTAAGCCGCGCCGTGCAAGCCACGGATACCCCACCGGCAGCACCCCCGCCAGCGGCCCCCGCGCCCCTGGCGGACTGGCTGCGCCTGGCCCTGACACCGGGCGTGGGCCTGCTGACGGCCCATCACTTGCTGCGCCAGCTGCACTCCCCGTCGGCCATCTTCGCCGCCGGCCAGGCTCGCCTGGCCTCCTTGGTCAAGCCATCCCAGGCGCGCGCCCTGGCCGCCGCCACCACGGGCGAGACGGCCGAGGCCGTCGCCATCCAGCTGGCCGCCATCGAGCGCTGGCTGCCGGAACCGGGGCGCCGCGTGCTGGCGCTGGACGACCCCGCCTATCCGCCCGCCTTGCGCGACACGGCCGATCCGCCCCTGTTGTTGTACGTGCAAGGCCGGGCCGAGCTGCTGGGGCGGGCCGCACTGGCCGTGGTGGGCAGCCGCAACGCCAGCGCCCAGGGCGTCAGCAACGCGGCGCGGCTGGCCCAGGCCCTGTCGGCGACGGGCCTGGTCATCGTGTCGGGCCTGGCGCTGGGCATCGACGCGGCGGCCCACGAGGGCGGACTGCGGGGCGAGGGCGGCACGGTGGCCGTGCTGGGCACGGGCATCGACATCATCTATCCCCAGCGCAACGAGGCGCTGGCCCTGCGCATCGCCCAGCACGGCTGCCTGGTCAGCGAGTATCCGCTGGGCACCGTGCCCCAATCGTCCAACTTCCCCAAGCGCAACCGCATCATCAGCGGCCTGGCGCGCGGCGTGCTGGTGGTGGAGGCGGCGGCCGGGTCCGGCTCCCTGATCACGGCCCGGCTGGCCGCCGACCAGGGGCGCGACGTGTATGCCGTCCCCGGTTCCATCCACGCCACGCTGTCCAAGGGCTGCCACACACTAATTAAAGAGGGTGCCATGCTGGTCGAGTCGGCCGACGACATCCTGGCCGCGCTGGCGGGGCGTCCGCCCGGCACGGCGCTGGCCGCGCCCGACGACGGTTTCGTCGATCCGCTGCTGGCGGCGCTGGGCGAAGACCCGGCCACGCCGGCCCTGCTGGCGCAGCGGCGCGGCCTGGCGCTGGCGGCTGTGCAGGGCCAATTGCTGGCGCTGGAACTGGCCGGGCTGGTCGAGCGCTTGCCCGGTGGTATGTTTCAACGGTGTGACCGCCGGTGACTTGCAGTGGCCGTGCGGCACTTGTGCCCGATCTGCCTTAACTGATAGAGTAGAGCCATGTTCGACATCCTTGTTTATCTCTACGAGACTTATTACCGTCCCGATGCCTGCCCGGAACCGGAAGCATTGGCCAGGAAACTGTCGGCCGTCGGTTTCGACGACGTCGAGATTTCCGAGGCGCTCGTGTGGCTGACGGACCTGACGGCCATGGCCGGCGTGGAGCAATCGCTGACGGCCGCCTCCACCGGCACCCGTTTCTACGTGGACGAAGAGCAGGACGTGCTGGGCACGGCGGCCATCGGTTTCATCCAGTTCCTGGAATCGGCCAAGGTGCTCACGCCGCTGCAGCGCGAGATCGTCGTGGAGCGGGCCCTGGCGCTGGACGAAGTGCCCGTGTCGCTGGCCAAGCTCAAAGTCATCGTGCTGATGCTGCTGTGGAGCCAGGGCAAGGAGCCGGACGCGCTGATGTTCGACGACCTGTTCGGCTCCGACGAAGACCAGGCGCCGCGCCTGCTGCACTAGGCCAACTGGCGGTTGCGCCGCCTCTCCCGTCGCCTGGCTCACACAACACCATCCGGGCCGCGGCGCGCGATACTGCGCAGCGCGCTTGCCCTTTGCGCCGCAACCCGCTTATTATTGGCGCTTTGGCAAGTTGCCGCTGTCCGGGCCTGCAAAAATGCAGTCTTTGACGCATCGCCCCCGCATTGCCCTGTATGATGCGCATGCTGTACCCACCCCAGAGTAACTACGAGACAACAAAATATGAGCAAAACCCTCATCATCGCCGAGAAGCCATCTGTCGCGAACGACATCGCGAAGACGCTGGGCGGCTTTACCAAGCACGATGAGTACTTTGAGTCCGACGATTACGTGCTGTCCTCCGCCGTCGGCCATTTGCTGGAAATTGCCGTACCGGAAGAACACGACGTCAAGCGCGGCAAGTGGAGCTTCGCCCACCTGCCCATGATCCCGCCGTACTTCGCGCTGAACCCGATCGCCAAGACGGAAGCGCGGCTCAAGGTGCTCAACAAGTTGATCAAGCGCAAAGATGTCACCACCCTCATCAACGCATGCGACGCGGGGCGCGAAGGGGAACTGATTTTCCGCCTGATCGCGCAGAACGCCAAGGCCAAGCAGCCCGTCAAGCGGCTGTGGCTGCAGTCGATGACGCCGGGCGCCATCCGCGACGGCTTCACCCATTTGCGCAGCGACGAGGAAATGCTGCCGCTGGCCGACGCGGCCCGCTGCCGCTCGGAAGCGGACTGGCTGATCGGCATCAACGGCACCCGCGCCATGACGGCCTTCAACTCGAAGGAAGGCGGCTTCTACCTGACCACCGTGGGCCGGGTGCAGACCCCGACCCTGTCCATCGTCGTCGAACGGGAAGAGAAGATCAAGAAATTCGTGCCGCGCGACTTCTGGGAAGTGCGGGCCGAGTTCGTGTGCGCGGCCGGCGTGTATGAGGGCCGCTGGCTCGACACCAAGTTCAAGAAGGACGACGCCGACCCCGAGAAGAAGGCCGAGCGCCTGTGGAGCAAGGCCGCGGCCGACACCATCGCCATGGCCTGCGTGGGCAAGCAGGGCAATGTGACGGAAGAGGCCAAGCCCACCACCTCGATGGCGCCGGGCCTGTTCGACCTGACCAGCTTGCAGCGCGAAGCGAACTCGCGCTTCGGCTTCTCGGCCAAGAACACGCTGGGCCTGGCCCAGGCCCTGTACGAAAAGCACAAGGTGCTGACCTACCCCCGTACCGATTCGCGCCACCTGCCGGAAGACTACATGCCGACCGTCATGCAGGCGCTGGAAACGGTGAAGGACAACCCGAACTACCACCAGTTCGCCAAGCAGATCCTGGACAAGGGCTGGGTCAAGCCGAACAAGCGCATCTTCGACAACACCAAGATCTCGGACCACTTCGCCATCATCCCCACCACGATCGCGCCCAAGAACCTGTCGGAGCCGGAACAGAAGCTGTACGACCTTGTCACGCGCCGCTTCATGGCCGTGTTCTTCCCGCCGGCCGAGTTCCAGGTCACCACCCGCTACACGGAAGTGTCCGGCCACCAGTTCAAGACTGAAGGCAAGGTCATGACCAATCCGGGCTGGCTCGCCATCTACGGCAAGGAAGCCTCGTCCGACGAAGACAAGGCCGACAACACGGGCGGCAACCTGGTGCCGGTGGCCAAGGGCGAGAAAGTGCATACGGACGCCGTCAACGCCAACGGCCTGGTCACCAAGCCGCCGGCCCGCTACACGGAAGCGACGCTGCTGTCGGCCATGGAAGGGGCCGGCAAGCTGGTGGAGGACGACGAACTGCGCGACGCCATGGCCGGCAAGGGCCTGGGCACGCCAGCCACGCGCGCCGCTACCATCGAAGGTTTGCTGACGGAACGCTATCTGATCCGCGAAGGACGGGAACTGATCCCCACCGCCAAGGCGTTCCAGCTGATGACCTTGCTGCGCGGCCTGGGCGTGAACGAACTGACGGCGCCGGAGCTGACGGGCGAGTGGGAATACAAGCTGTCGCAAATGGAAAAGGGCAAGATTTCGCGTGATGAGTTCATGCGTGAAATCGCCCAGATGACCCAGATCATCGTCAAGCGCGCCAAGGAATACGACAACGACACCATCCCCGGCGACTACCACACCCTGCACACGCCGTGCCCGAACTGCGGCGGCGTGGTCAAGGAAAACTACCGCCGCTTCGCTTGCACCAAGTGCGAGTTCTCGATGAGCAAGACGCCGGGCAGCCGCCAGTTCGAGATCGAGGAAGTGGAAGAGTTGCTGAAGAACCGCACCATCGGCCCGCTGCAAGGCTTCCGTTCCAAGATGGGCCGGCCGTTCGCCGCCATCCTGCGCATCGTGCGTGACGAGGACATCAGCAACTTCAAGCTCGAGTTCGATTTCGGCCAGAACGACGAAGCGGGCGAAGATGGCGAAGGTGTCGATTTCACGGGCCAGACGGCGCTGGGACCCTGCCCGAAATGCGCGGCCGGCGTGTACGAAATGGGCCTGGCCTATGTGTGCGAGCACAGCGTGGCCAAGCCCAAGACGTGCGACTTCCGCAGCGGGCGCATCATTCTGCAGCAGGAAATCCTGCCTGAGCAGATGGCCAAGTTGCTCAACGACGGCAAGACGGATCTGCTGCCGGGCTTCATCTCGCAGCGCACGCGGCGTCCGTTCAAGGCCTTCCTGGTCAAGGGCAAGGATGGCAAGATCAGCTTCGAGTTCGAAGAGCGCAAGGCCAAGCCGGGCGCCAAGCCCAAGGCTGCCGCGGTAGCGGACGACGGTGCGGCGGACGCGGAAGGCGCGGCAGCGCCAGCCAAGGCCGCCAAGGCCCCGGCCAAGAAAGCGGCCGCCACCAAGGCCAAGGCGCCCGCCAAGCGGGCCACGGCCGCCAAGGCGCCGGCCAAGAAGCCCGCCGCCAAGAAAGCGGCAGCGGCAGCGGAGTAAAGCAGAACCGGGACCCCAGCGTCCCGGTTTTTTTTCGCCGCGTGAAAACCCGGGACGTAACCCGGTTTTGGTTTCGGAAAATGGGGACGTACCCCTTTTTCGTTTTTTCCGCTGTGTGAAAACCCGGGACGTAACACGGTTTTTCGGGAAATGGGGACGTCCCCCATTTTCGCCCCATTGTTGAACATGCCTGCAATGCTCAGCGGCGCGAGTAGGCGATGCACCAGCCGTTCGGACTGATGGGGCCGCTGATCAGGCGGCAGCTGCCCGGCCCGCCGTCCGCCGCCGGCTGGAAGGCGGCGCACTGGGCGCAGCGCCTGCCGTCCTGCGGATGGTCCTGGTACTGGAAGTCCGATTTGGCGCCATTGCCGGCCTGCGCCGGGCGGGGCCGGAGCAGGCCGCCGGCGGCCGTCAGCGCGGCCAGGGTCAGCGCGCCGCGCAGCACCCGGCGCCGGGATGGCATATCCGTCTGCATGATGTGTCCTCCTATCCGAATTGATTTATACCGTTTTCTTGCCTAGAACATCAGCCACAGCATCAGATACAGCGTGTTGTTGTCGCGCGCATTGCGGCCCAGTCCGTCGTAATTGGCGGCGGCGCCGTTGAACCTGTTGTAGCGCGTGTACTGCAACATGAAGCGCACGTCGCGCCGCGGCAGGCAGTCGAACTCCCACAGATAGCCGGCGCTGTTGGGGCTGCCCGTGGCGCTGCCGCTGACCGCATCGCCCGTGTTGTACAGGGCGTCGTCGGCGCTGCCGTGCGTGGCAAAGCGCCCTACGCTGAAGCCGTATTTCTTGTCGAAGTAATAGGTGGCCTTGGCGCGCAGGCTGTGCAGCTCATTGCTGGCGTTACTGGCCGCGCCGATCTGCGCCCGTTCGCGCACATAATTCAGCTGGCCCGATACGCGATGCCGGTCCGTGATGTACTGGTACTGGGCATCGAAGCCGACGTCGCGGTAGTGGTCGGTGGGGCCGCTGCGTACCGTGCTGTCCGGGTAGCGGTCCAGCACCAGGCCGTAGGCACCTACCATGGCCGAGTGGCGCGCATGGTCCCAATCGTGCTGCAAGGCCAGCCGCCAATATGGTGCATAGCCTTTCAGCGCGGCATCTTCTGCGTGATCCGTGCCCAGGCGCAGCGGCGAGAACAGCCCGTCGGCCGTGCGATAAAAACTCAGCTCGCCATATACCGTGTTACGCCACAGGGCGTAGGCGCCCAGGCCGGCCACCTGCTGGCCCAGGCTTTCGAGGGCGGTGGCTGCGTTGGGCGTGGCGGCCACCGGCGAGCCCGCATAGGGAAAACCCCAGGCCGGTCCCGTGTTGTAGACGTCCTGCACGGTGGGGTTGTTGTGGAGCGTGAAGCCATACAGCACGTTACGCTCGCCTTCGCCGACGCGGTTGGCATAGCGCAGGTCGACGTTGTCGATACTGCCGTGGTGCTCCACGCCGTCATAACTGTATTGGGAGAAGATGCCGACGTGATCGGCCAGTTTGCCGGACAGGAAAATGCTGGCCTGCTGCAGGGTTGCCTGCCGGTCCTTGGGGAAGCTGTCGGCCACGCGGGGATCGACGCTGGCGGTGGACGTGGCCGATGCCTGCACCATGCCCGCCAGCGGCAGGCGCAAGCGGTCGCCCAGGGTGTAGCCGTTCAGCTTGAACTGGCGGCCGGTGGCCGTCAGCTCCGGCCAGCTCAGGTGGCAAGTCATGCAATCCAGTCCGGTCTGGCGGGCGAAGCTGGGTACGGCCTGCGCCGCGCTGGCCGCGCACCACAGCACCAGGGTGGCGACGATACGGCGGTGCCCGTCAGGGCGGCGAAATAAGAAGGCGGGCATAGCGGGATCCTCCGGTACGGTATCGGCCTTAGGTGGCCGGCGACTTCCGTATATGCCTGTCCGGCGTGCCGGCGTTCATGCGCCGTCGATGGCGGGGCGGTCCGGCGCGGTTGAGGCGGCCATTTGAATATCCCGGTCGCTGCCGGTATAGTGTGGGCGCGGCGGGATCGGGCGTCCATTGCCGTGTATGTGGCCGATGGCTGCGCAACCACGAGGAATGGCGATGAACAGCGAGTTGGAAAACGGCCTGTTGCTGGAAGATGCAGTGGAACAGTTGCTACGCGATCCGGCAGCCGCGCATCGCTGGCATCGTCTGTGCCAGCCGTATCTTGCCGCGAGCGAGCCGCTGCGTCAGCGCGTTCGCCAAGTTCTATTGCAGCATGTCACGGGCGAGGGGGCGATCGGATTTTTACGTGCGACATTTCTGGCCAATGTGGCCGGCGACGAATCGTTCCGGGCCCTCGCGGCGGCGGCGTTGCTGGCGATGCCACAGGTCGATCCGGACAAAATTTCCGCCCATCTGATCGTGGTCTGGGCCCAAGTGCTTGCGCGCAAATCCGGGCAAGCGGACTTCATTGCGGCGATGCACGACGCGGGCTTTCCTGCCCTGCTGCGACGCAGTGGGGATTACCTGGCCAGCCACACTGCCTTGCGCCTGCCGCAGCGTGCCATCGACCGCATCGGCAAGGTGGCGGTATTGACGCCGCAACTGAGCTTGGCCACCCATGCGCCAACGGCGCTTGCCTTGACGCACAGTGCCCTGTTGCAGGCCGCCGGGCTGGAGGTCGAATTGTTTGCCGCGCAGGAAATGTCGATTTCCAATATGCCTCACTTGCTCGGCTGCGGCAGCGAAAGCATCAATGCCCCTCCCGATGCGCAAGGATGGCAGCGCATGCTGCCGCATTCCCTGACCATCCACCTGGCCGATGAGCGGCTGTCGCTGTTGCGGCGCTGGGCCAGCCTGTTGGATCAATTGGTCCGGTTCGATCCGGACCTGATTCTGTTCGTCGGTCTGTATTCACCCTTGCTCGAAGTGCTGTACCGCATGCGCCCTGTGCTGGCGCTGTCCGTCCAGTCGGTCGCGCCGATGGCGCCGGTGGATGTCAGGTTGGTTGCCGATCCGCAGCAAACAGCTTCCGGCGGGGCCAGCTGGCAGCCGCATTTTCCGGCCGCCGCCCAGTGGTACTACCCGTACCGGGTGCGCTCCGAACCGCAATCGTCGCCCATGTCGCGCGCCGGGTTGGGGCTGCCCGATACGGCGCTGGTGATCGTCAGTGTGGGGTACCGCCTGCGCGAAGAAATCGCCGGCGCATGGGCGGCGCGTATGGTCGAGGTGCTGCAGGCACGGCCGGACGTGGTCTGGCTACTGGTCGCCTGCGACGATCCGGCGCCGTCCGCGCTGCAAGCATTGCCGGCGGGGCGAGTCCGGACCCTGCCGCACCAGGAGAACTTGCCGGGCGTGCTGGCGTGCTGCGATATCTGCGTCAATCCGCCACGCATGGGGGGCGGACTGAGTGTGGCGCAAGCGATGGCGGCCGGCCTGCCTGTGTTGAGTTTCGGTAGCTCGGACGGCGGCGACAAGGTGGGCGCGGCGGCCATGCCAGACAGCGACCACTATTTCGCGACCTTGCAACTGTGGCTGACGGATCCGGCCGCCCGCACGGCCAGCGGGGCGGCCATGCGGGAACGCTTTGCCAGTACGCTGGACTTGGCGCAGGCCGGCCCCAGCCTGCTGGCCGCCTGCGAGGCGGCACGGGAGCATTTCCTGCGTCGAACTACGGCAGCGCCTTCTTGAACCGGGCCGGGATGCCGACCACCAGCGTGGACGGCGGCACATCGGCCGTGGCCACCGCCCCGGCGCCGATGAAGGCGTGATCGCCCACCACCAGCCGCTCCAGCAGGGTGGCACCGATGCCTACGGTGACGCCTTGGCCGATGTCGGACAGCCCGCCCAGATTGCTGCCTGGCTGGATGCGTGAGAAGGCGCCGATCCGCGTATCGTGGCCTATGGTCACGCCGCGATTGACGAACACGTGCTCGGCCAGCACCGCGCCGGGCCCGATCACGCTGTTGGCGCCGACAAATACGCCCGGTCCCAGCGTGGCCAGCGGCGATACATAGGCGGTGGGGTGGATCAGGGTGTGAAATTGCAGGCCGTGGCGCGCCGTCAGTTCACGGGCCATGGCGACCCGTGTGGGCGTGGTCGGCCCCAGCAGATACAGTTCATCCGGCTCGGGCAGGAAGGCGTCAAATGGCTGCACCTGGGGCGGCACGCAGTGACGGCTCAACATGCGCAACCTGTCGGCCAGGCTGAGGTCGCGCTCGCCCACTTGCTCGCCCAGGTGGGGCACGACCTTGTGCAAGGTCAGGCCGCATGCCAGCGCGCAGTCGAACAGGTCGGACAGGATGTTGCTGGTGCCGAAGATGACCAGTTTGTGCGCATCCATGGTCATCCCCGCTGCGCCAGGCCAAGCATGGCGCGCACAGCCCGCGGCGTGGCGACGGGGCGGCCGATGGCCTGGGCCTGGGCCACGATGCGCTGCACCAACTGGGCGTTGGTGGCCAGTGCCGTGCGCTCGGCATCGAGCCACAGATTGTCCTCCAGGCCGATGCGCACGCCATGGCCCATGACCACCCCCAGCGCCGTGGCGCGCGCCTGGAAGCGGCCCAGGCCGGCCAGCGACCAGTACGATTGCGGCGGCAAGTCGCCAACGATGGCCGCCAGATGCATCAGGGTCGCCTGCGCCGTGCCGGGATTGCCCAGCAGGATATTGAAGTAGTAGGGCGGCTGCAGCAAACCCTTGTCGATCAGGATCTTCGCCATGTTGACCATGCCCAGGTCAAATACTTCCAGTTCCGGCTTGATGCCGCGTTCCTGCATGATCTGCGCCAGCCGGACAATGGTCTGCGGTTCGTTGATGCTGGCCGTGGTGGCGAAATTCATCGAGCCGAGCGTCAGGCTGGCCATGTCCGGTTTCAGGGGGCCATCCAGATAAAGACTGGCGGCCCGTTTCTCCACCTCGCGCACCAGCCGGCCGCTGGTCGAGGTGATGACGATCAGATCGGGCGCCGCGGCCCGGATGGCGCCTATCATCTGGCCATAGACGGCCGGGTCTTCGGTCGGCGTGCCATCCGCCGCCCGCGCGTGCAGATGCACCATGGCCGCGCCCAGCGCCGCGCATTGCGTCACGTCGCGCACCACTTCGTCCGGCGCCAGCGGTACATGCGGCGTCATGGCGCGGGTCGGTACCATGCCGGTGGGGGCAAGGTTGACGATCAGTGGCGTACTACTGTCTGCTGCGGGTGAATTGGACATGGGGGAAACGGGCAGGGAGCGGCCGCCGCAGGCGGTTGATGTCGCCATTATAGGGGCCTGAACGGCGCCGTTCTGTTCACCATGGCGGGTTTTGCAAACCGCTGTTGCACGGATGTCACAATTAAATTCGTACCAGCAACTTTCCCCGATGCTCGCCCGTGAACAGCGCGTTGAGCGCGGTGGGCAGCTGCGCAAAGCCGTCGACGAATGCTCCCTCGAACACGATCTCGCCGGCCTGCACCCAGGGCGCCACGATGCGCACCATCTCGTCCATACAGTGCGCATGGTCGCGCACCAGCGTCCACGCCGCCCGTCAGGCCTCGATCTCGCCGCCAGCCTGGCCGCCGCGGCAGGGCAACAGGGGCAGGACTGGGGACGCTGCGGCACGGGGCTTGATCTTGTCCGCCGGCACTTGCGTGCGCTACCGGCGGCTCCTATAGTGAAGTGAACAGGAGTGCCACCATGACCATCGCGCTCAATTCCGTCACGTCCACATCGGCCTACCAGACCTATGTGCCGCCCGTCCAGAGCAACGGTGGCTTGGGCTTGCCCGACGCTGCCATCGCCCTGTCGGCGCAGCAGGCCGTGGTCGCGTCGCTGGGCGGCTCGACGGGGGTGACCGTCTATACCCCGAGTGGCTTGCTGGAATCGCTGCAGCAGGCGGGCATCCTGGCCGAACCGGCCACGGTTCCCGTGCCCGGTAGCAATACGGCAGATCTGGCCCAACAGGCGCTGGCGCTGGGCGTGATCGGCACGCTGACGGACACGACGACAACAGCCAGCGCCGGCATCTACAACGGCGCCGGCGTGCTGGCGGGGTTGCCGTCGGCCCAGGCATCGTCCAACTGGGCCGATATTCTCAAGACCAACCCGTCCCTGGCCGGCAGCGTGATCCAGGCCTCGTTCAATGCCGGCCTGGTCGGCACCTTGCTGGCGACGGCCTGAGCCGCCCTAGCGCACGTCCATTTCCACGTTGACCATGTTGTCGTCCGGTTTGCGGTCGATCAGCTTGTTGTCGGGGTCGATGCCGGCCCGCGCCGGGCGGCCCCGCACCAGCAGCGTGTAGCGGTTGTCCTTGCGTTCCACGCGCACGCGCTGGCGCAGCAGGCTGTTGCCGTTGGCGTCGTCGAGGCCGATGTCTATCCAGTCATGCAAGGGCACGTCCCGCTCGGCACCCTGTTCGTCGGCCCGGACCTTGGCCGCGCTCACGGCCAGTTGCACTGCGTAGCGGCCGTCGGGCAGTTTGCGGGCCGTGGCCGACACGGCATGGTTCTCGTACAGCACGATGTGTTCAAACAGGTCGTCGATCAGATAGGCGTGCTCCGGCGGCGTGATGCGGCGCAGCGCATCGACCAGCACCGTGACGCCCGGGTAGGGGCCGCTGCGCCTGCCGTACTCGGCCAGCAGCGTGCGCAGGGCGGCGTTGACCCGCGCCTCGCCCACCCGGTCCTGCAGCAGATACATGGCCAGGCTGCCCTTGCTGTAATGGATGTAGTCCTGGTCCTCGTTGTCGGCCAGCGGCAATTCCTTCTTGCGTTCGAGTGCACGGCCCAGCAGGTATTTATCGAGGTCGTAGCGCAGGAAGCGCCGCATCTTGCCGGCCCCAAAGCGCTGTTGCATCACCATCAGGGCCGAGTACTCGGCCAGCGTCTCGCTCAGCGCGGTCGCCCCGCGCGCATTGCCGCCCACCAGCTGGTGGCCCCACCACTGGTGCGCCACTTCATGGGCGCTGATGTAGAACGGGTAGTCGATATCCTTGGGGTTCTTGTCGTCCACCTTGGCGATGAAGCCCACGCTTTCCGAGAACGGTATCGTGTTCGGGAACGATTGGGCAAACGCGGCGTAGCGGGGGAATTCCACCACGCGCAGCACCTTGTGCTGGTAGGGACCGAAGTTGCGGGTGCAATAGTCCAGCCCGTCCTTGAGGCCGCGGTCGATGCGGTCCAGGTTGAATTCGTGGCCGGGGTGGTAGTACAGCTCGATGCCGACGTCTTGCCACCAGTCGCGCCGCACCTGGTAGCGGGCCGACTGGAAGGCGTAGAAGTTCAGCATGGGCTGATCCATCTTGTAGTGGAAGTAGTGGCGGCCGTTGGCGCGCCAGTCCCGCTCCAGCGTGCCCGGGGCGATGGCCGTCTGGTCGGCGCTGGTGCTGACGGTGGCGTCGAAGCTGATCCAGTCGGCGTCGTTGCTGACGCCATTGTTGGCCAGTCCGCGCGCATCGTCACGGGGCAGCATGCGTTCGCGCGTCGGCAAATCGTGGCGGCGGCGGTCGCGCGCGTCGTTCAGCTCGCCCCGTTCCTGGTAGCCGATGTGGGGCAGCACGTCGTTGTTGAAGAAGGTGCCGTTGGCCGCCACCGGGGTCTCTTGCCCCAGGCCGAAGATACCCTTGGGGATGAACTCCAGCTCGAACTCCAGCGCCAGTTGGGCCCCCGGCGCCAGCGGCGTGGCCAGCTGGTAGCTGTAGAAGCCCAGTTGCGCCTCGCGCAGGCCGGGCCGCGTCGGCTGGCTGAAGCGCATGACGTGCACGGCGGCCATGATGTCCTGCTGCACCAGCACGGTCGAGATCGCCTGTTGGCCACGGTTGCGCAGCACATAACGGCCCTTGACCTGCAGCCGGCGCTGTTCCGGCACGATGTCCACGTTCAGCGTGACGTCCGTGATGCGGGGCTGGGGCAGGGCGGCGAACTTCTTGTATTGCCGCTCGTAGCGGGCCCGCATTTCTTCCTTGCCCCAGGTCGAGTGGTAGTCGTTGGCGATGTGCAGGTTGTAGAACAGCACGCCGCCGGCGCCGCCGAACACCAGCAGGCCGGCCGCCAGCGTGCGCAGCACGGGCACTGTCAGGCCGTGGCGGGCCAGCTGCAGGCGCTGGCGCCATTCGCCGTTGGTGCCGCGGGCCCAGAACAGCAGCGACAGCACCACCAGCACGGCGGCCGCGCCGCCCCAGTACAGTTCGAACCACCGTTCGCGCGCCAGGCCATGGCCGTAGCCGTTGAGGGCCGAGTAGGTGATGCTGGGCGTGACGCCGTACAGCAGCATGGGATGGTCCAGGCCGATGGAGCTGAGCGTGATGGTCGCCAGGTAGTACACGATCATGGCGAAGTAGCCCAGGTATTTCTGGTTGACCAGCACTTGCAGCGCAATGGCCAGCACGGCCACCAGCGCGTAGCCGGGCAGCTGGACCAGGAACAGCTGGTACAGATAGAGGCCAGGCTCGAGCAGGAAATAGCCCTTGAAGATCTGGATCGACATGCCGCACAGCATCACCACCACCATCAGCAAGGCCTGCAGGCCCACCAGGGCGATCAGCTTGGACATCAGCGGCAGCCAGCTGGGAATGGGCAGGGCGTCCAGCATCTGGGCCATGCGCGCTTCCCGTTCGCGCCACACCAGCTCGCCGGCGTAGAAAGTGGTGATGATGAGCATGAACAGCGAGAACGTGCCCGACACGGCTTCCAGCACCATGTAGGTGACGGGGTAGGTGTTGGTGCCATACATGGCACCGAGGTCGAGCGCGCTGGCGTACATCATCAGCACGCCGGCCAGCACGATGACGAGGAAGTAGATGTTCTTGGTCGTCTCGCGCAGGTTCAGCCAGCTCATGCGCGCCAGCAGCAGGCCCAGGCTGCGGGCGGCGAAATCGGGCTGTTCCTGCAGCGTGCCGGAAGTGGCTGGGGCAGGCGGGGCGGCGTCGCGTTCGGCGCGCCGGTCGGCCCCGCTGTCCACGCTGGCGATGAAATGGAAGCGCCAGTAGCCGAGCAGCAGCGCGGCCAGGCCGAACGCGCACCAGATGGCGCGGTTCAGCAGGAACACGCCTTCCAGCCACACCATGCGCGTGTTGCGTTCGGCGATGGGCCAGTATTCCGTCAGCCGGATGATGGCCGTGGTGCCGAACGGGTCGATCAGGGCGGCCAGGGTCTTGTAATCGAGGTCGCGCGCCAGGTCGGGCGCGACGATGTAGCCGATCAGCATGACGACGCTGCTCACGTAGACGGGCAGCATGCGCCGCGTGAGCGCGGCCAGGATGAAGAACACGGCGCCGAAGATGAAGATGTCGGGCAGGGTAATGCTGACATAGGGCATCAGGTAGGCCGATAGCGCCGGATGGCCCAGCCGTTCGGCGTCGATGCCGGGCAGATAGCTGCCCAGCCAGGCCCCCAGCGGCAGGCTGGTGAAGATCATGGCCAGGCTGAGGAAGGCGCCCAGGAAGCGGCCGAACATGTACTGGTGCTTGCCGATCGGGGCGCTGAAGAAGAAGTGCTGCATGTCGTATTCGAAATCCTGCTGCACCGAGCGCCCCATCATGGCCGCCATCACGATCACGCCCAGCGAACCGAGGTAGCTGACGGTGATCATCACCGAACGCGGCGCGTTGATGGCCACGCTGCCGAACGAGACGACGGCGGCCTTGAACACGCCGCCGGCGGCCGCCATCCACAGCATGGCCAGCAGCAGGAACATGCCGAAATAGACCCAGGTGGAGAGCAGCTTGAGCCGCTGGCGCGCCTCGAACAGGGCAATGGCTAGCATGGGCGCCCCTTACGCACAGGGCAGGGCGGCGCGGTGGCGGCCGGCGATGGTGGCGAAATACACGTCCTCCAGGTCGCCGATGGCTTCCTCGAAACCGTCGCCCGGATCGTCTTCGCTGTAGACGTGGATCAGGGTGCGGCCCGACAGCAGGCGCGAGGAAATGACGGGGTGGCGCTGCTGGAAGGCGGGCAGGTCGCGCTTGTCGATGAAGCGGGCCCAGATCTTGTCGCTGACGTCCTCGATCAGCTGCTGGGTTTGGCCGCACAGCAGCACGTGGCCGTGGTTGATGATGGCCATGTTGGCGCACAAATCGGCCACGTCGCTCACGATGTGGGTCGACAGCAGCACCGTGCGGTCGTCGCCGATGTCCGACAGCAGGTTATGGAAACGCACCCGTTCCTGCGGGTCCAGGCCGGCCGTCGGCTCGTCCACGATGATCAGGCGCGGGTCGCCCAGCAGGGCCTGGGCGATGCCGAAGCGCTGCCGCATGCCGCCGGAAAAGCCGCCCAGGCGCTGGTGGCGCACGTCGTACAGATTGGTTTGCTGCAACAGTCCTTCCACCACTTCACGCCGCCGGGCCCGGTTCGACAGGCCCTTGAGCACGGCGAAATGGTCGAGCAGCTCGTAGGCCGTCACTTTCGGATAAAGGCCAAAGTCCTGCGGCAGGTAGCCCAGCAGGCGGCGGATGTCATCCTTTTCGTCGAGCACATCGTATTCGCCGAAGAACACGGAACCGGTATCGCATTCCTGCAGGGTGGCCAGGGTGCGCATCAGGGTCGACTTGCCGGCGCCGTTGGGGCCGAGCAGGCCGAACATCCCGGCCGGGATCGTGAGCGAAATATTGTCCAGGGCCACCACGCCATTGGCGTAGGTCTTGGACAAGTTGCTGATGCGCAATTCCATACTGACTCCTGTCTTGCTCCGCAATGGCCGGCCGGCAGGCAGCATTGCAGAACGAATAAGCACTTTTTACATGGTGCATTGTATTGAATTTGCGACAGGCGCGGGGAGTGATTGCGACGGGCGGCGTCAAGCATGCACCAGAGTGCGCAAACGGCGCACTGGAACGCAGGCCATGCCGGAGCGGGGCGGCGGCCCGTGTCGCGCGAGCGTTAATTGCGGAACAATACCTGCTCGCGGTTGAACCACCAGCGGCACAGGGCCAGCAGGGCGCCGGCCGTGAGCGTGGTCGACAGCAGGATGACGGAGAACATGCGGTAATCCATGGTGCCCTTGACCAGTTCCTTCATGGCCAGCGACACATTGGTGAGCGGCACCATGGCCCACATCCAGTTCATTTCCACTCCCGGCAGCAGGGCCACGATGGTGGGCAGGATGGTGACGATGATCAGCGGCGAGATCAGGCCGGCCGCTTCCTTGTAACTCTTGGCGTAGACGGAAATGGCCAGCAGGATGGAAGCGAAGATGGCGGCCGTGGGCACCAGCATCAGCGCCACCATGGCCAGGTCGGCCACGCCGATGGCATGCAGCATCATGGCCAGGTTGCCTTCGACGGCGTGGCCGAAGAAGAACAGCAGCAGGCCCAGGCTGACCACCATCAGCAGGGCCGACGTCAGGCCGATGGTAAACAGGACCAGGAACTTGGCCAGCACGATGGCCGTGCGCGGCACGGGCGCCAGCAGCAGCGTTTCCAGCGTGCCCCTTTCCTTTTCGCCGGCCGCCGTGTCGATGGCCGGGTACATGGCCGCCATCAGGCACACCATCAACAGGATGTAGGGCAGGAAGCCGCCGAACAGGGCGCCCATCTGTTCCCGTTTGTCGGCCGTGGAATGTTCTTCCAGCTTGATGGGGTCGAGCGCGAAGCGCAGCTGGTTCTGGCTCAGGCCCAGGGCCAGCAGCGCCTGCTCGCGCAGCGTGCTGTTCTGGGCGTGGATCACGGCCATCACGCGCTTGCGGGTGACGTCGATCGGCGTGGCGTTGTTGTAGTGCAGGGCGACGACGGCTTGCTGCTGGCGTGCCAGCCGGGTTTCGAAGCCGTCCGGGATCACCAGTGCGAACTTGATGCGGTCGTCGGCGATGGCGGCCTTGATCGCTTCCGGCCCGGCCAGCGCCACTTCCCGGAAGCCTTTCTCGTGCGCGAAACGGGCGGATAGCAAAGGCGCATTCTGCTTGCCGAAGATGCTGTACGTCATTTCCGCCGTGTTGGCGTGGCGGAACATGGACGAGGACAGGTAGCCGAAGCCGGTGAAGATCAGCGGCATGGCGAAGATGGGGATGAAGACGGTGAAGATGAAGGTCTTGCGGTCGCGCACCAGCTCCAGCATTTCCTTCAGGTAGATGATCCACATGGCGCGCCTCCGTGGTTGATGACGCAGATGAAGGCGTCGTACAGGTCGGCGCTGCCGCCCAGGTGGCGCAGCTGGTCGGTGGTGCCGTGGAAGGCCGTCTTGCCGTGGTTGATGATGCAGACCCGGTCGCACAGTTTTTCCACTTCGTGCAAGTGGTGGGTGGAAAAGATCAGCGGGATGTGCAGCGCCTTGTAGCTGGCGATGAAGTCGAGCAGGATCTTGGACGACATCACGTCCAGCCCCGTGGTCGGTTCGTCCAGGATGACGATCTGCGGTTCATGCACGACGGTGCGGGCGATGGCGCATTTCTGCTTCATGCCGGTGGACAGCTGGTCGGCCCGCTTGTTGCCGAATTCGTGCATCTGCAGCAGCTCGAACAGCTCGTCGCAGCGGCGTTGCAGGTAGGGCGGGCTCATGCCGTGCAATCGGCCGAAGTATTCGATATTCTCGCGCGCCGTCAGGCGGCCATACAGGCCGGTGGTGCCGGACAGGAAGCCGATGTGCTGGCGCGCGGCCAGCGGATCGGCCAGCAAGTCCACGCCGTTGGCCATGACGGAGCCGGCGTCGGGCTTGAGGGCGGTCGACAGCAGGCGCAAGGTGGTGGTCTTGCCGGCGCCGTTGGGGCCGAGCAGGCCCAGCACTTCTCCGGGCGCGCAACGGAAGCTGACGTCGCGCACAGCATGGAACCAGCCGTCATGTTCGCGCGGATCATGCAGCTGGTACGGTGAGCCTTTGTGAGACGGCAGGCGGAAACGCTTGGCCAAGCCTTTGACCTCGATCATCGGGCCATCCTCGGTAGTCGGTAGTGAAGAGTAGCATGTAAAAATTCTGGCGTGCAAGGCACAAAGCGACATTCTCTTGCTATAGTCCAAGCCATGAGCGCACAGGCGTACTACCGGCAGGCAAGATGAACCCGCAGATGCAGCACCATATCCTGGCCGTGACCCAATACGGCACCAGCAAGCGCGAGGGCATAGGCTTCTTTCGTGTGGCCACCGGCCTGTATTACCTGGCCGGCCTGATGACCAAGGAAACGCTGGACTTCAAGCAGATCGACCGCGAATACAACCGTTTTATCTACCGCAGCATCGGCAAGGGCCACAGCATCACCAGCGTGCTGCAGTTCATGAGCGGCGAAAAGGTGGTGCCGGTGGTGGAGTCGAAGCGCTTTCTCCACGCTTTCGCCGAGCACTGCCCCGAGGTGCCGGTGGACAGCATACCCTTCCTGCTGGGGCTGAACCTGGGCGTGGCCAAGGACATTTCCGGCATCGACGTGCGCGGCCCGGTGGCCGACTACATCGAACGCCAGCGCCAGTTGCGCGAGGAAGCGGACGCCTGAGGGGCTGCCCGCCCGCCGCGATCGTCCTATAATGGGCGCTTTCCGACCGATTGCGACTGATACCATGGCAGCAAACCGTTACCACCATCCCCTGGACCGTTTCATTACCGGCGCCGACAAGGCCTTGCGCGTGATTGCCGGCGTGGCCTCCGCGTCGCGCCCCACGCCGGGCGCGCACGCGGCCGATGCCGTGCTGAGCGAGGCCGAACAGCGCCACAGCGCCGGCTTGATGCGCGTCAACCACGTGGGCGAAGTGTGCGCCCAGGCCCTGTACGACGCCCAGGCCCGTTTCGCCCATGGCGATGCGATGCGGGTCCAGTTCGAGCAGGCGGGACGGGAAGAGGAAGACCACCTGGCGTGGACCGCGCAGCGGCTGGCCGAACTCGGTTCGCAGACTAGCGTGCTCAATCCCCTGTTCTACGCGGGCGCCTATGCGCTGGGCACGGTGGCGGCCTATCTGGGCGATGCCCGCAGCCTGGGCTTTGTGGTGGAAACGGAACGCCAGGTGGAGGCCCACCTGGCCAGCCATCTGGAGCAGCTGCCGCCGCAGGACGCCAAGTCGCGCGCCATCGTCGAGCAGATGCGGGTCGATGAAGTGGCGCACGGCGCCGCCGCCCAGGCGCTGGGCGCGATCGAGCCGCCCGTACCCGTCAAGCTGGCGATGACGGCCATGGCCAAGGTCATGACCGGCAGCGCCTATTACCTGTGACGGACCTGTGGCGGGCCGATAACGGGCCGATGATGGGCAGGTGCCGGCGGCCCGGCCTCAGGCGGCGTCGATAATCTCGAACGAGTGGGTGATCTCGGCCGTCTTGCCCAGCATGATGGAAGCCGAGCAATATTTGTCGTGCGACAAGGTAATGGCCCGCTCCACGGCGGCCGGCTTCAGGTTCTTGCCGGTGACGGTGAAGTGGAAGTTGATCTTGGTAAAGACCTTCGGCTCGGTGTCGGCCCGTTCGGCCGTCAGCGTGCATTCGCAGCCGCGGATGTCTTCGCGGCCTTTTTTCAGGATCAGCACCACGTCATAGGCGGTGCAGCCGCCCGTGCCCAGCAACACCATTTCCATGGGACGGGGCGCCAGGTTGTGGCCGCCGCCCTCGGGCGCGCCGTCCATGTTGACCAGGTGGCCGGAGCCCGTCTGTGCCAAAAAACTCATGCCCGAGGGGCCGTTCCAGCTCACTTTGCATTCCATGCCATTCTCCGATAGAAAAAACTGGCCTGTATTGTAATGGACTCGGCCAGCGGACGCGGCGGCCCGCCGCGGCACGGCCCGCAAAGCCGCATGGCGCTTGACCCTGCCCGCGTTTGGCGGTTATAATTGCCGGCTTTCCGTTCGCTCAGGAAAGAATTAACAAAAAGGCCGAGTCCGCTGAAGCAATGGCGGAACCACCATATGAGCGTGTGTAATTCATTTAGGAAGTCAACATGAAAACTTTTTCCGCTAAAGGACATGAAGTCCAGCGCGACTGGTTCGTGATTGACGCGACGGACAAAGTCCTCGGACGTGTTGCCAGCGAAGTGGCACTCCGACTGCGCGGCAAACACAAGCCAGAATTTACTCCTCACGTCGATACCGGCGATTTCATCGTCATCATCAACGCAGGCAAACTGCGCGTGACCGGCACCAAAGCCACCGAGAAGACCTACTACCGTCACTCGGGTTATCCAGGCGGCATCTACGAAACCAACTTCCTGAAAATGCAACAGCGTTTCCCAGGTCGCGCGCTGGAAAAAGCGGTCAAGGGCATGCTGCCTAAGGGTCCGCTGGGCTACGCCATGATCAAGAAGCTGAAAGTGTACGCCGAAGGTTCGCACCCGCACGCTGCTCAGCAACCTAAAGCACTCGAAATCTAAGGAACTGACATGATCGGTAACTACAATTACGGCACCGGCCGTCGCAAGAGTGCAGTGGCTCGCGTGTTCATCAAAGTTGGCACTGGCCAAATCATCGTCAACGGTAAGCCAGCGGCTGAGTACTTCTCCCGCGAAACCGGTCTGATGGTCATTCGTCAACCGCTGGAACTGACCGGCAATGTCGAGCGTTTCGACATCAAGGTCAACGTCCACGGCGGCGGCGAGTCCGGCCAGGCAGGTGCAGTGCGCCACGGTATCACCCGCGCCCTGATCGACTACGATGCAACGCTGAAGGGCGATCTGGCCCGCGCCGGCTTCGTGACCCGCGATGCACGTGAAGTTGAACGTAAAAAAGTTGGTCTGCGCAAAGCACGTCGCGCAAAGCAATTCTCGAAGCGTTAATTTTCACGCCATGCCAGCGCACTGTACGCAGTGCGCTGTACCAAAAAGCCGCCGACGTCAGTCAGGCGGCTTTTTGTTTATGGTGCGCCGCCGCACGGGCTGCGCCCATGCCTGATAAAATGGCAGTCGTTTTATCTATCCATCTCACCTACACCCTCAAGGAAAGAACATGATCAAAGTTGGCATCGTCGGCGGCACCGGATACACCGGAGTGGAATTGCTGCGACTGTTGGCAGTCCATCCCGATGTGCAGCTGACGGCCATTACGTCGCGCAAGGAAGATGGCTTGCCCGTGGCCGACATGTTCCCCTCGCTGCGCGGGCGCGTGAACCTGGCCTTCTCCTCGCCCGACAAGGCCGACCTGAGCCAGTGCGACGTGGTGTTCTTCGCCACCCCGCACGGTGTGGCCATGGCCCAGGCGCCGGCCCTGCTGGCGGCCGGCGTGAAGGTGATCGACCTGGCGGCCGACTTCCGGCTCAAGGACCAGGCCACGTTCGAACAGTGGTACAAGATTCCCCACACCTGCCCGGAACTGCTGGCGCAGGCCGTGTACGGCCTGGCCGAGCTGAACCGTGACGCCATCAAGGGCGCCACGCTGATCGCCAACCCCGGTTGCTACCCGACCACCATGCAGCTGGGCTTCTACCCGCTGCTGAAGGCGGGCCTGGTCGATGCGGGCGGCCTGATCGCCGACTGCAAGTCCGGCGTGTCGGGCGCCGGCCGCAAGGCCGAGATCGGCACCCTGTTCTCCGAGTCCAGCGACAACTTCAAGGCCTACGGCGTGGCCGGCCACCGCCACACGCCGGAAACCGTGGCCCAGCTGCAAACGTTCACCGAGCAGCCCGTCAACCTGATCTTCACCCCGCACCTGGTGCCGATGATACGCGGCATGCATTCCACGCTGTACGCGCGCCTGACGCGCGACATCAGCAACGAGGAACTGCAAGCCTTGTTCGAAGCGCAATATGCGGACGCGCCGTTCGTGGACGTGATGCCGTTCGGCTCCCATCCGGAAACCCGTTCCACCCGCGGCTCCAACATGCTGCGCCTGGCGCTGCACCGCAACGGCAACACGGTGATCGTGCTGGTGGTGCAGGACAACCTGGTCAAGGGCGCCTCGGGCCAGGCCGTGCAGTGCATGAATCTGATGTTCGGCCTGGAAGAAGGCACGGGCCTGAACCAGATCGCGTTGCTGCCGTAATACGCGCGGCGTTGGAAAACGGCGAGGCAGATCAAGGCGCGCAGCAACAAACTTGGGCATAGTCAGGCGTGGCGGCATCCGGTGCCGGTGTCGCCGGGACAGCCTGGGAGTGGCATGTTCGCCACAACGCAGCAAATGATGCGGTTCAAAGCATAGATTGCGCCAAAGGTCTATAATGTCCGGAATGATTTTACGTAGGAGTCTGATATGAATGCTGTTGCTGAAGCGCAAGATGTAATCCCGTCGCCTATCATCTTTACCGATAGCGCGGCTGAAAAGGTCGCCCAGCTGATCGAGGAAGAGGGCAATCCCGATCTGAAACTGCGCGTCTTCGTGCAAGGTGGCGGCTGTTCCGGCTTCCAGTACGGCTTCACGTTCGATGAAATCATCAACGAAGACGACACCACCATGGTCAAGAACGGCGTCACGCTGCTGATCGATTCGATGAGCTACCAGTACCTGGTGGGCGCGGAAATCGATTACAAGGATGACCTGGAAGGTGCCCAGTTCGTGATCAAGAACCCGACCGCCAGCTCGACCTGCGGCTGCGGTTCCTCGTTCTCGGTCTGAGTTTCAGCGCCGGGCGCACGGCCGCATACGCGGCTGCTGCGTTCGTGTACGCACGGCGGACAGCGCAGGCTGCTCCGCCGTTGTTGTTTCTGCGCTCCGTTTTTGCGCCCCGTTTTCATGCCCCGTTTTTGCGCCTATCGTTAGGCCGCGTTTCTGCGCTCCGGCATCTGCGCTGACTGCGGGGCGGGACGGGGGGCGCCCACCGCACTTTCCATGGCGGCAGGCTTGCCACGTCAATGCGGGTACAACGCGCCCAGCACCCGCGGGCCCGCCGCGCCCGTCACCGCCGGCAGATTGCCCGCCAGCCGCTCCGTGTAGCGGTAGCCCAGCCAGGCGAATGCCAGCGCTTCGACCCGGTTCGGCGCCACGCCCAGCGCGTCGGTCGACGCTACCTTCACTTTTCCGTCCAGTGCCGTTTCCAGTGCCCGCAGCAGGGTGCTGTTGTAGGCGCCGCCGCCGCACACGTAGACGGTGTCCGCCTCGGCGCCGTAACGCTGGATCGCCTGCGCCAGCGTAGTGGCCGTCAGCTGCGTCAACGTGGCCTGTACATCGGCCGGGGCCGCGTGGGGGAAAGCGGCCAGTTGCGCATCGAGCCAGTCCAGGTGGAACAGGTCGCGGCCCGTGCTCTTGGGCGCCGGCCAGGCGAAGTAGGGCGCGGCCAGCATGGCTTGCAGCAGCGGTGCGATGATGGTGCCGCCGGCGGCCCAGGCGCCGTCCGCATCGTATTCCTTGCTTTGGTGGCGGGCGATCCAGCCATCCATCAATACATTGCCGGGGCCGGTGTCCAGGCCCGTCACGCGGCCATCGCCATGCAGCACGCTGATGTTGGCGATGCCGCCGATGTTGGCCACCACGCGGGCCCGTCCGCTCAGGCCGAACAGGGCCTGGTGGAAGGCGGGCACCAGCGGCGCGCCCTGGCCGCCGGCCGCGATGTCGCGGCTGCGGAAGTCGGCGATGACGTCGATGCCGCACAGCTCTGCCAGCAGGGCAGGGTTGTTGGTCTGGCGGGTAAAGCCCAGCTCGGGCCGATGGCGTATGGTCTGGCCATGGACGGCCACGGCCCGCACGGCCGACGGCGCCAGGGCCGCTTGCGCCAGCAGGTCGGCCACGCAGCGGGCGTAACAGGCGGCCAGCCCGTTGGCGGCCAGCGCTTCCCGTTCGATTTCGTTGTGGCCGGCCGCTTGCAGGGCCATCAGTTCGGCCCGCAGCTCAGGCGGGAAGGGCAGGTAGGCGGCGGCCAGGGTGCGGACGGCGTTGCCGTCGAAGTCGGCCAGCGCGCCATCGACGCCGTCGAGGCTGGTGCCGGACATGAGACCGATATACAGGGCCATAAAGGTGTCCTTGTGCGCAAAGCCTGTATTTTGCCTGACCGTCTCCATTCCTGCGCGAACTACTGCGAAAAATGGGGTACGTCCCCATTTATTTGAAAAAGGGGTACGTCCCCATTTATTTGGTGTGTTGGTGATGGGCGAAAAAAAACAGGCCGCGCGGGCCTGTTTTTCGTTGGCGCTGACGGCCTTACTTGGCGGCCACGCGGGTGCCGCCGGAACCGGCCGGCTGCAGCAGCGCGAAGCGGTGCGACATGTCGGCCGCGTACGTGCGGAAGCGGGCCAGCTCGGCCGCCGTCAGCGGGGCCTGGGCCTGCACGTTCAGCTTGGACGGGTCCTTGGCTTCGCCGGCGACACGGAATTCATAGTGCAGGTGGGCGCCGGTCGACCAGCCGGTGGTGCCGACGTAGCCGATCACGTCGCCCTGGCTTACTTTCATGCCCTTTTTCAGGCCGGCTGCGAAGCGGCTCATGTGGGCGTAGGCCGTGGTGTAGTTGTTCCAGTGCTTGAGCACGACGAAATTGCCGTAGCCATTCTGCACGCCGGCAAAGTCCACCACGCCGTCGCCCGAGGCGCGGATCGGAGTGCCGGTCGGCGCCGGGAAGTCGATGCCCTTGTGCTGCTTCCACTGGCCCGAGAGCGGGTGCACGCGCATGGCGAAACCGGACGAGATACGGCTGAATTCCACGGGCGATTTGAGGAAGGCTTTCTTGAGCGACTTGCCGTCGAAGCTGAAGTAGCCGCCGCCCTGCTTGCTTTGCGGGTCTTCGAACCAGACCGACTGGTAGGTGGTGCCGTGGTTGGTGAATTCGCCGGCCAGGATACGGCCCGCGCGCACGAATTCGCCGTTCTGCCAGAACGTCTCGTAGACCACGTTGAAATGGTCGCCGCGCTTCAGGTCGCCACGGAAGTCGATGCTGGTGGAGAACATCTCGATGATCTGCTTGACGATGGAGTCCGGCAGCTTGGCGCCGTCGTCGCTCGAATCGGTCGCCGCGTACAGGGTCGAGCTGATGGTGCGCGCATGCATTTCGATGCGGCGCTCCAGCTTGGCCGCTTCTTCCCTGGCCACAAAGCCGTCGCCCTTGCGGGTGATGGTGATGTTCTTGACGGGCATGTCCTTGCCGTCGACCACGGTCGCCTGCAGCCATTGCAGGTTGCCTTCGTCGTCCGTCTGCGCCTGGACCCGTTTGCCGGTGGTGAGCTGCATCACGCCGTGCGCCACTTTGTCCTTCTTGATGAAGGTTTCGGCGGCGTCGTCGTCCACACCCAGGCGGTTCAGCAGCGCGGCCAGCGTGTCGCCGGCGCGTACTTTTTCCTCGTGGATGTAGTGCTCATTGGTCTGCTGCTGTTCCAGCGCGGCGATCTGCGTGGACAGGTTGGGCAGGGCCAGTTCTTCGGACACGGATTTCACCGGCAGATCCGAGGCGTCGGGCGCCAGTGGGGCGACGCCGGCTGCACCGAACGCGCACACTGCCAGAAACAGGGCGGAGGCGCTGATGATGCGTGCCTTGCGCGTCGATCCTAGCAGTGTGAACAAGCGTGAGCTTGTGAATTTGTTTGTAGGGTTCATGCAATCAGTTAAAATTTGCCGCTTGAACTATTCAGGAACGTTTAATTTTTCTTATTGTTTATTCAGTTCGTTTTCATACGGCAAGATTGATGGGATCGGGCATTATAACAAACTCCTGAGCCAGCCTACTTTTTTCGGAAAATCGTTTACAAACATATGGATACCTCGTCTGCATCGCCTAAGAAGGCCCCCGCCGCCCCCGTCCTGCCGCTGTCCGACCGCGTCCAGGAAGCCCTTGCCATCACCAAGCGCGGTGTCGACGAGCTGCTGGTGGAAAGCGAATTCGCGCAAAAGCTGGCCCGTTCGGAACAGAGCGGCGTGCCGCTGCGCGTCAAGCTGGGCCTGGACCCGACGGCGCCCGACCTGCACCTGGGCCACACCGTGGTGCTCAACAAGATGCGCCAGCTGCAGGACCTGGGCCATCAGGTGATCTTCCTGATCGGCGACTTCACTTCCATGATCGGCGACCCGTCCGGCCGCAACGTCACCCGTCCGCCGCTGACCCGCGAGCAGGTCGAGGAAAACGCGATGACCTATTTCAAGCAGGCCTCGCTGGTGCTCGATCCGTCGCGCACGGAAATCCGCTACAACTCCGAGTGGTGCGATCCGCTGGGCGCGCGCGGCATGATCCAGCTCGCTTCGCGCTACACGGTGGCGCGCATGATGGAGCGCGACGATTTCAGCAAACGCTTCAAGAGTGGGACGCCGATTGCGGTCCATGAGTTCCTTTACCCGCTGATGCAGGGCTACGATTCGGTGGCCCTGAAGGCCGACCTGGAGCTGGGCGGCACGGACCAGAAGTTCAACCTGCTGGTGGGCCGCGAACTGCAGAAGGATTACGACCAGGAACAGCAGTGCATCCTGACCATGCCGCTGCTCGAAGGCCTGGACGGCGTGGACAAGATGTCCAAGTCCAAGAACAACTACATCGGCATCACGGAACCGGGCAATACCATGTTCGCCAAGCTGATGAGCATTTCCGACGTGATGATGTGGCGTTACTACGAGCTGCTGTCGTTCCGCTCGCTGGCCGAACTGGCCCAGCTGAAACAGGAAGTGGCCGATGGCCGCAACCCGCGCGACGCCAAGGTGGCGCTGGCGCAGGAAATCGTGACCCGCTTCCACTCGGCGCAGGCGGCCGAGGACGCATTGGCCGACTTCGTCAACCGCTCCAAGGGCGGCATTCCGGACGACGTGCCGGAAGTGGCGCTGACGGGCGCGCCGGTGGGCATCGCCCAGCTGCTCAAGCAGGCCGGCCTGTGCCCGTCCACATCGGAAGCGATGCGCATGGTCGATCAGGGCGGCGTGCGCCTGGACGGCACCGTCGTCAGCGACAAGGCCGTCAAGATCGAGGCCGGCACCTTCGTGCTGCAAGTGGGCAAGCGCAAGTTTGCGCGCGTCACGCTGAGCGCATGATCGCATTGCTGCAACGGGTCAGCCGCGCCAACGTGGTGGTGGCCGGCGACGTGATCGGCGCCATCGACGCCGGCCTGATGGTGCTGGTATGCGCCGAGCGGGGCGATACGGAACGGGAGGCGGACGCGCTGCTGACCAAGCTGCTCGGTTACCGCGTGTTCGCCGACGAAGCGGGCAAGATGAACCGCAGCGTGACGGACGTGGCCGGCGGCCTGCTGCTGGTGCCCCAGTTCACGCTGGCGGCCGACACCAAGTCGGGCAGCCGGCCCTCGTTCACGCCGGCCGCCAGCCCGGAGGACGGGCGGCGCCTGTTCGACCATTTCGTGGCCCAGGCGCGCGGCCGCCATCCGGTGGTGGCCACGGGCCAGTTCGGCGCCGACATGCAAGTGTCGCTGACGAACGACGGTCCCGTGACATTCTGGCTGCAAACTTCCCCCAAATAGTAAGATTGTTTGCGTGCGCTCAAAAAAGCGCGCGAAACAGACCAGAAAATAGACGGCGAAGTGGGGGGACTATGAGACTGTGGAGCGATACATTCCGCGATGGCAGTGCCATACCTGCCCAGTGCGCGTTGGCGGCCATCGATCCCGTCAGCCGGGTTCGCCTGTCCGGCAACCGCCATCCTCATCTGGCCTGGGACGAGGTGCCGGCCGGCACCGAGTCGCTGGTGCTGTTCTGCATCGACGGTGACGCGCCCCAGGATGGCAGCGACGTCAACCTCGAAGGTCGCACTGTGCCGGCAAGTCTGGCGCGGGGCGACTTTTTCCACTGGATCCTGGCCGACCTGCCGCCCACCGTGTGCGTGCTGCCTGAAGGGGCGCTGGCGGCCGGTGTGGTGGCCCATGGCAAGCCCGGGCCGGCCGTGACGCTGGCCGCCGACGGCGCCGTCCACGCGCTGCGCCAGGGCATCAACGACTACACGGGCTGGTTTGCCGGCGATCCGGCCATGGCCGGCGACTATTACGGGTATGATGGCCCCTGTCCGCCGTGGAACGACTTGCGCCTGCACCATTACATTTTTCGCATCTATGCGCTCGATGTGCCGCGGCTGGCGCTGGAAGGGCGCTTTACGGGCCCCGAGGCCTGTGCCGCCATCCACGGCCATATCATTGATGAAGCACAATTGATCGGCACTTATACGCTGAATCCGGCGCTGGTTTCTGCGTCGAACTCCGCGCAGCGCGCCCCTAAAAAATAAAATTGCATGAAACACACGAATATTTTGCTGATACGCCATGGCGAAACGGCCTGGAACGCCGCGCGCCGCCTGCAGGGCCATACCGACATCGCCTTGAATGAAGAGGGCCAGCGCCAGGCTGAAGCTCTGGGCCGCGCCCTTGCCGGCGAACAGCTGGACGCCATCATTGCCAGCGACCTGGAGCGTGCCTTGCAGACGGCCCACGCCGTGGCCAGCCAGCACGACCTGCCCGTGCACACCGACCCCGGCCTGCGCGAACGTTGCTATGGCGTGTTCGAAGGCATGCTGTACGCCGAGATCGCCGAGCGCTATCCGCAGGAATATGCCTTGTGGCAGGCGCGGGACGTGGATGCCGTGATGCCGGCCGGGCAGCGTCCGGCGGAAAGTTTCCGCCAGTTCTACCGCCGCGCCATCGACGGCATAGTCCACTGGGCCGGGCGCCATCCGGGCCAGACCATCGCCGTCGTGGCCCATGGCGGCGTGCTCGAATGCGCCTACCGGGAAGCGGTCGGCATGACGCTCGACAGCCCGCGCGACTTCCAGGTCAAGAATGCCAGCGTCAACCGTTTCACCGTGGCCGACGGCCAGCTGACCCTGGCCAGCTGGGGCGAGGTGGACCACCTGAGCCTGGCCGCGCTCGATGAATTAAGCTGAACGCGCGTGCTAATTTTTTCACGCCAGCAAGATTAATTCGCGTCTGTCAAGCGCCTGGACGACAGTTCTGTTCAAAAATAGTGCTTATTAATTGAGCAGTCCTTCGGTTAAAATAGAAGGTTCCTTCTTCCCGTTCAGGCAAGTCCAGTGCAAATCGGCCCCTATCTATTGCGTAACAATGTGTTCGTCGCCCCCATGGCGGGGGTGACGGATCGCCCGTTCCGGCAGCTGTGCAAGCAGCTCGGCGCGGGCTACGCGGTATCGGAGATGGCGGCCTCCAACCCGCGGCTGTGGGCCACGGAAAAGAGTTCGCGCCGCACCGACCATGCCGGTGAAATGGAGCCCAAGGCGGTGCAGATCGCCGGCGCCGACCCGCAGGACCTGGCCGATTGCGCCCGCTTCAATGTGGAACGGGGCGCCCAGATCATCGACATCAACATGGGCTGCCCGGTGAAAAAGGTGTGCAACAGCTGGTGCGGTTCGGCCCTGTTGCAGAACGAAGCGCTGGTCAGGGAGATCGTGCAGGCCGTGGTCGGCGCCGTGGACGTGCCCGTCACGCTCAAGTTCCGCACCGGCTGGAACCGCGCCAACAAGAACGCGCTGACCATCGCCCGCATCGCCGAGGACGCCGGCATCGCCATGCTGACCCTGCACGGCCGTACCCGCGCCGACGGCTACAAGGGCGATGCCGAGTACGACACCATTGCCGCCGTCAAGCGGGCCGTGGCCATCCCCGTGGTGGCCAACGGCGACATCACGACGCCGGAAAAAGCCCGCTACGTGCTGGACCATACCGGCGCCGATGCCGTCATGATCGGCCGCGCAGCCCAGGGCCGGCCGTGGATCTTCCGCGAAATCGACCATTACCTGCGCACCGGCACCCACCTGCCGGCGCCCTATGTGGACGAAGTGCGGGCCCTGATGGACGAACACCTGCGGGCGCACTATGCGTTCTACGGCGAATACCTGGGCGTGCGCACGGCGCGCAAGCATATCGGCTGGTATGTGCGCGACCTGGAAGGCGGGGAAGCGTTCCGCCAGCAAATGAACCTGCTGGAGTCGACGGACGAGCAGTTGCAGGCCGTCGACCAGTTCTTTGAATCGCAATGGAGTTTTGGCGAGCGGTTACAATACCGCCTCCCGGAACCGGTGGAGACCGTATAACGGGCTTCAGGAGCTTCAAAAAAAGTAATAAAAAAAAAGGGCAAACGCTCTTGCCGCGTGATCCGCGGCAACCGCGTCATAACAGATCAATTAGCCGAACGGTAACAAAATGAGCAAAGAAAGCATCCAGGAAGTTGTCCAGAAGAGCCTTGAAGATTACTTCAACGACCTGGGCGAGCAGCAAGCATCGAATATCTACGACATGGTCGTGCTGACCGTGGAAAAGCCTATCCTCGAAGTCGTCATGACCCGCGCCGATGGCAACCAGTCGCATGCGGCGCAAATGCTGGGCATTAACCGCAACACGCTGCGCAAGAAATTGCAAGAGCACGGCCTGCTGTAAGCGCGCGCGTCCTTCCGGCACTTGAGTGGCTGTGAATGGCCGCTGGCGCCGGGTAGGCTTGAACCAAGAATACTCAACCAACTAGCCATAGCCATGATTAAACAAGCTCTCATCTCCGTATCCGACAAGACCGGTGTCCTGGACTTCGCCCGCGCCCTGGCGGCCATGGGCGTCAACATCCTGTCGACCGGCGGCACCGCCAAACTGCTGGCCGACAACGGCGTCGCCGTGACCGAGGTGGCCGACTACACCGGCTTCCCGGAGATGCTCGACGGCCGCGTGAAGACGCTGCACCCGAAAGTGCACGGCGGCATCCTGGCCCGCCGCGATTTCCCTGAGCACATGGCCAAGCTGGAAGAGCACAACATGCCGACCATCGACATGGTGGTGGTCAACCTGTACCCGTTCCAGGCCACCGTGGCCAAGGATACCTGCACGCTGGAAGACGCGATCGAGAACATCGACATCGGCGGCCCTACCATGCTGCGCTCGGCGGCCAAGAACCACAAGGACGTGGTGGTGATCTGCGACCCGGCCGACTACGGCGTGGTGCTGGCCGAAATGAAGGGCACGGACAACACCCCCGGCCAGGTCAGCTACGACACCCGCTTCAAGCTGGCCACCAAGGTCTACGCCCACACGGCCCAGTACGACGGCGCCATCACCAACTACCTGACCAGCCTGGGCGCCGACAAGGCCCACGCCAGCCGCGCCGCCTACCCGCAAACGCTGAACGTGGCGTTTGAAAAAGTGCAGGACATGCGCTACGGCGAGAACCCGCACCAGAGCGCCGCCTTCTACCGCGACCTGCAACCGTCGGCCGGCGCACTGGCCAACTACCGCCAGCTGCAGGGCAAGGAACTGTCCTACAACAACATCGCCGACGCCGACGCGGCCTGGGAATGCGTGAAGAGCCTGGGCGGTTTCGACCAGAGCGCCGCCTGCGTGATCGTCAAGCACGCCAATCCGTGCGGCGTGGCGCTGGGCGCCAACGCGGTGGACGCTTACAAGCGTGCCCTGCAGACCGACCCGACCTCGGCCTTCGGCGGCATCATCGCCTTCAACACGGAAGTGGACGGCGCCGCCGCCACGGAACTGGCCAAGCTGTTCGTGGAAGTGCTGATCGCGCCGTCGTTCACGGCCGACGCGCTGCAAATCCTGTCGGCCAAGCAGAACGTGCGCCTGCTGGAAATCGCGCTGGGCAACGGCATCAACGCGATGGACTTCAAGCGCGTGGGCGGCGGCCTGCTGGTGCAGTCGGCCGACTCTAAGAACGTGCTGATCGGCGACCTGAAAGTGGTCACCAAGCTCCAGCCTACCCAGCAGCAGCTGCAGGACCTGATGTTCGCCTGGCGCGTGGCCAAGTACGTCAAGTCCAACGCCATCGTCTTCTGCGGTAACAACATGACGCTGGGCGTGGGCGCCGGCCAGATGAGCCGTATCGACTCGGCCCGCATCGCCTCCATCAAGGCCCAGAACGCCGGCCTGACGCTGGCCGGTTCGGTGGTGGCGTCGGACGCGTTCTTCCCGTTCCGCGATGGCCTGGACGTGGTGGTGGACGCGGGCGCGACCTGCGTGATCCAGCCGGGCGGTTCCATGCGCGACCAGGAAGTGATCGACGCGGCCGACGAGCGCGGCGTCGTCATGCTGTACACGGGCACCCGTCACTTCCGCCATTAATTGCTACATCAAGCGGTAAGTTGCGCTTATTAGGTTGTTGATACGGTGCGGCGGACCAGCATGGTCCGCCGCACTGTTTTTATATACAGCATTCATTTTTCCCGGTTACAATCCGGGAATGATTATTCTCGGCATCGACCCCGGCTTGCGCACCACCGGCTTTGGCGTCATCCATAAGCAGGGCGCCAAGCTGCGCTACATCGCCTCGGGCACCATCAAGAGCGGCGAAGGCAGCTTGCCGACGCGGCTGAAGGTGATACTGGACGGCGTGGCCGAAGTGGCCCGGCAGTACCGGCCCGCGTGCGCCGCCATCGAACAAGTGTTCGTCAACGTTAATCCCCAATCGACGCTGCTGCTGGGCCAGGCCCGCGGCGCGGCCATCTGCGCGCTGGTGTCGGCGGACCTGACGGTGGCGGAATATTCGCCCACCCAGGTCAAGCAGGCCGTGGTCGGCACGGGGCGGGCCGCCAAGGCTCAGGTGCAGGACATGGTGGCGCGGCTGCTGGCGCTGCCCGGCCTGCCCGGCACGGACGCGGCCGACGCGCTGGGCGTGGCCATCTGCCATGCCCACAGCCGCGAAACGCTGACCCTGATCGCCGGCGCCAACGCGGGCAGCGGGACGGGCAACAGCGCGGGCAAGGGCGCCGGTGTGGCCTCGCCGCTGGCCGGGCTGCGCATGAAGCGCGGCCGGTTGGTCGGCTGATCCCCACCCAACACTCATATCAAAAAGGTATCACGATGATAGGTCGTCTGTCCGGCATCCTGCTGGAAAAAAATCCGCCGCAACTGCTGGTCGACGTGCAGGGTGTGGGCTACGAGGTGGACGTGCCGATGAGCACGTTCTACAACCTGCCCCACGTGGGCGAGAAGGTGGTGCTGTTCACCCACCAGGCCATCCGCGAGGATGCGCATTTGCTGTTCGGCTTTGGCAATGCGGAAGAGCGGGCCGTGTTCCGCCAGCTGATCAAGATCACGGGCGTGGGCGCGCGCACGGCGCTGTCCATCCTGTCGGGCATGTCGGTGGGCGACCTGGCCCAGGCGGTGACGCGGCAGGAAGCGGGCCGGCTGGTCAAGGTGCCCGGCATCGGCAAGAAGACGGCCGAGCGCCTGTTGCTGGAACTGAAGGGCAAATTGGGTGCCGACATCGGCGCCGGTGGCGTCCATGCCGTGCCCGATTCGCAATCTGATATCCTGAACGCGCTGCTGGCGCTGGGCTATTCGGACAAGGAAGCGGTAGCGGCGCTGAAAACGGTGCCGGCCGGCAGCGGTGTCTCGGACGGCATCAAGCAGGCGCTGAAAGCGCTGTCCAAAGGCTGATTGCGGATGAGTCCTTGGGGGGCAATGCGATTCCCTTCGCGATGGCCGATTCGTTTGCGTATGCCTTAGAATGGGATATTGAGACGGGCATCATTCAGGCCAATGTCGTCAGCCAGACTGGCGCCATCAAGTGAGCAACTGGCCGAGCTAAGGAGGAAACATGGAACCATCGAATTCTGGTGGAAACGGCGCTTTGGATTCGGATTCGAGTGCCTCACCGCCTCCGAAGTGCGATATCTCATCCAGACTCCAACAAGCGAGAGAATCGTGGAACGCGTGGAAGCAACTGCTGGACGAGGGTAAGGTCGAACGGTTGGTGGTCAAGATAGATAGTCCTCCCGAGCTGGCTGGCAAGGCACGCATGCTGTCGGCGGCTGAGCAAGACCAACTGCGCGAAACGGGAAATCAGATTAGTGCATACATAGCGCGTGTGTTGAGCGCGGGACGAACAAAGTAAGAGCCTATTTGAATGAAGAATGAATGAGCATCCAGACCGATAATTTCACCGAGCAGCGCATCATCGACGCGGCGCCGGCCTCGCCCAACGAAGAGGCGATCGAACGCGCGCTGCGCCCCAAGCACCTCGATGAATACGTCGGGCAGGAAAAGATCCGCGACCAGCTGGAAATCTTCATCCAGGCCGCCCGCAAGCGGGGCGAGGCGCTGGACCATACCTTGCTGTTCGGCCCCCCCGGCCTGGGCAAGACCACGCTGGCCAATATCATCGCGCGTGAGATGGGCGTCAACCTGCGCCAGACCTCCGGCCCCGTGCTGGAACGGCCGGGCGACCTGGCCGCCATCCTGACCAACCTGGAAGCGAACGACGTCCTGTTCATCGACGAAATCCACCGCCTGTCGCCCGTGGTGGAGGAAATCCTGTATCCGGCGCTGGAGGATTACCAGATCGACATCATGATCGGCGAAGGCCCGGCGGCCCGCTCCGTCAAGCTCGACCTGCAACCATTCACGCTGGTGGGCGCCACCACCCGGGCCGGCATGCTGACCAATCCGCTGCGCGACCGCTTCGGCATCGTGGCCCGGCTCGAGTTCTACAACACGGCCGAGCTGACCCGCATCGTCACCCGCAGCGCGGCCCTGCTCAAGGCTACCATCGGCCCCGACGGCGCGGCCGAAGTGGCGCGCCGCGCGCGCGGCACGCCCCGCATCGCCAACCGCCTGTTGCGCCGGGTGCGCGACTATGCGGAAGTGAAGGGCAACGGCGACATCACCAAGGAGGTGGCGGACGCGGCGCTCGTCATGCTGGACGTGGACACGGTGGGCTTCGATGTCATGGACCGCAAGCTGCTCGAAGCGGTGCTGTTCAAGTTCGGCGGCGGCCCGGTGGGCATCGGCAACCTGGCGGCGGCCATCGGCGAGGCGGCCGATACCATCGAGGATGTGCTGGAACCTTATCTGATACAGCAAGGTTTCCTGCAGCGCACGCCGCGCGGCCGGGTGGCCACGCCGGCCGCCTATCTGCACTTCGGCGTCAATCCACCGCGCATCAACCCGAACGGCGAGCTGTGGGAGAGCTGACCGCGCCGGCCGCGCCCATGCAGATCTGGGTCGACGCGGACGCCTGTCCGGCCGTCATCAAGGAGATCCTGTACCGGGTGGCCGACCGGGTGCAGCTACAGGTGACGCTGGTGGCCAACCAGTTGCTGCGGGTGCCGCCGTCGCGCTTCATCCGCGCCATGCAAGTGCCGTCCGGCGCCGACGTGGCGGACCAGGAAATCGTGCGCCGGCTGGCGCCGGGCGACCTCGTCATCACGGGCGACATCCCGCTCGCTTCCGACGTGCTGGACAAGGGCGGCTATGCCCTCAACCCGCGCGGCGAGTTCTACACCCACGACAACATCCGGCAAATGCTGACCATGCGCGCCTTCCTCGACGAGCTGCGCGGCAGCGGGGTGGACACGGGCGGCCCGGCCGCCTTCAGCCAGGCCGACCGCCAGAATTTCGCCAACAGCCTGGACCGCCATCTGCAACGGCTGCGCACGCGCTGACACAGCTGTTGTTCCATTTCTCCACACTTTTTGTTGCACCCTGGCGCAGTCGGGTGTGTCACGCCCCCGTGCGCGCGCCCCGGACTTGACGGCATGGAACTTGCGTAGATAGCTGTGACGGTCCGGTATCCATGCTTGCATGGTCCGGGCCGGTCAATCCACTTATCTATATTCAAGGAGACAGCCATGCAATGGAGCAAACCAGAGTTCATCGATTTCCGTTTCGGTTTTGAAATCACGCTGTACATCGCCAACCGCTAGACAGCGTCCGCCGCGGCTGCCGGGCGGTTGCCGGCGGCCGCGGCCCGCGCCCGATTCGAGGCATCATGAAAATCATCGTACTCGGTTCTTCGGCTGGCGGCGGCTATCCGCAATGGAACTGTAACTGCTACAACTGTAACGGCGTGCGCAACGGTAGTATCAACAGCCGGGCCCGCACCCAGTCGTCGATCGCCATTTCCGCCAACGGCACGGACTGGCTGCTGGTCAACGCCTCACCCGACATCCTGACCCAGCTGCGCGCCACCCCGGCCATGCAGCCGGCCCGCGCCGCGCGCGACACGGGCATTGCCGCCGTGCTGCTGATGGATGCCCAGGTCGACCACGTGACGGGCCTGATGATGCTGCGCGAAGGGCGCCGCATTCCCCTCTATTGCAGCGCCGCCGTGTGGGACGACCTGCAGACCGGTTATCCGCTGGCCGACGTGCTGTCCCACTACTGCGGGGTGCAATGGCATCCGCTGCCGGTGGCCGGCCAGCCGCAGCCGTTCGAGATTCCGGCCCTGAGCGGCATACGCCTGACGGCCGTGCCCCTGCACAGCAAGGCGCCGCCGTATTCGCCGCACCGCGAACGGCCCCAGCCCGGCGACAACATCGGCCTGCTGGTCGAGGACCTGATCACCGGCCGTTCCGTGTTCTACGCGCCCGGCCTGGGCAGCATCGATGCGGCCACGGAAGCGGCCATGCGCGGCGCCGACTGCCTGCTGGTGGACGGCACCTTCTGGACCGAGGATGAAATGATCGCGCTGGGCTTTTCACCCAATCCGGCCGCCACCATGGGCCATTTGCCGCAGTCGGGCGAGGGCGGCATGATCGCCGTGCTGGACCAGATGCCGGCGTCGCGCAAGATCCTGATCCACATTAACAACACCAATCCCATCCTTGATGAAGATTCGGTCCAGTACGCCACGCTGGGCCGGCACGGCATCGAGCTGGCCTATGACGGTATGGAGATTTCACTTTGACGTCCCCCCTCCAAGTGACGGGATTCCCACTGCTGGCCTCTCACGTCCGAGAGGGGACACGGGTATATGCCCGCTTCCTTATTCAGTGCTGCGGGATATTTTTCGACCTCGCCACTGGCGACCGCAGACCGGAACAATCGATGTCTATGCCAACGCCCCGGCGTCTAACGACGGTCCTGAAGCGCATACAACTTGGAGTGCTCAACATACGAATTGGTTCACATTTTTCAATGGTTAAACGCGAACCGTTATCTTTCTTTGCCGCCCTATTCGGCGAACTTTCTCGGAGACACTAATGAACATCATGTCGCGACCAGAACCGGACCGCCGGCCAGCGTGGGACGAGCGTGAATTCACGGAACAGCTGATGGCCAAGGGCGCCGGCTACCACATTCACCACCACTTCAACGTCCGCATGCAAGAGGGCACGCTGACGCCGAACCAGATCCGGGGCTGGGTCGCCAACCGCTTCTACTACCAGATCAACATCCCCCGCAAGGACGCGGCCATCATGGCCAACTGTCCGGACCGCGCCACGCGGCGGCTGTGGGTGCAGCGTATCCATGATCACGATGGCTATGGTGACAACGAGGGCGGCATCGAAGCGTGGACCCGGCTCGGCGAGGCGGTCGGCATCGCCCGCGAAGACCTGTGGTCGCTGCGCGAAGTGCAGCCGGGTGTGCGTTTCGCCGTGGACGCCTACGTGAACTTCGCGCGCCAGGCGCCGTGGCAGGAGGGCGTCTGCTCGTCGCTGACGGAAATGTTCGCGCCCAAGATCCACAAGGACCGGCTGGCCAGCTGGCCCAGGAATTATCCGTGGATAGAGCCGGAAGGGCTGGCCTATTTCCGCAGCCGTATTTCGCTGGCCGAGCGCGACGTGGAGCACGGCCTGGCCGTCACGCTGGCGCACTTCACCACGCGCGCGCAGCAGGAGCAGGCGCTGGGCATCTTGCAGTTCAAGCTCGATATCCTGTGGGCCATGATGGACGCCATCGCGCTGGCCTACGATTGAACGGGGAGCATCATCATGCAGACCGAAATGACGACGCCCAAGCTGTCCAGGCTGTTCCGCCTGCAGTGGGAGGAAGCGCAGCAAGCCTATGTGCTGCTGTACCCGGAAGGCTTGGTGCGGCTCAATCCCAGCGCGGCGGAAATCCTGCAGCGCTGCGACGGCAAGCGCGACGTGGCCGGCATCGTGCACGAGCTGGAAACGGCGTTCCAGACCGGCGGCCTGGAGGCGGACGTGCGCGCCTTCCTGGGCGAAGCACAGCAGCGAGGCTGGCTTGTCTAGCGCCGCCCTCCCGCAGGTCAGCACGGCGGCCATCGCGCCGCCCATGTGGTTGCTGGCTGAGCTGACATACCGCTGCCCGCTCCATTGCGCGTTCTGCTACAACCCGGTCGACTACGCGACCAACCGCAATGAGCTCAGCACGGAGCAATGGCTGGACGTGCTGCGCCAGGGCCGCCAGCTGGGTGCGGCCCAGCTGGGTTTTTCCGGCGGCGAACCGCTGCTGCGCGACGACCTGGAATTGCTGGTGGCCGAAGGGCACCGGCTCGGCTATTACACCAACCTGATCACGTCCGGCATCGGCCTGACGGAGCAGCGCATCGCGGCCTTCAAGGCGGCCGGACTCGACCATATCCAGCTGTCGTTCCAGGATTCGAGCAAGGAGATGAACGACTTCCTCAGCAGCACGCGCACCTTCGACCTGAAGGCGCGGGTGGCGCGCCTCATCAAGCAGTACGACTACCCCATGGTGCTGAACGTGGTGCTGCACCGCTACAACCTCGACCATGTGGAACGCATCATCGACATGGCGCTCGAGATGGGCGTGGAATACCTGGAGCTGGCCAACACCCAGTATTACGGCTGGGGCATGGTCAACCGTGCCCAGCTGATGCCGACGCGGGAACAGCTGGAGCGGGCCGAAGCCGTGGTCAACGCCTGCCGCGAGCGCATCGGCTCCCGGCTGCGCATCCTGTTCGTGGTGCCCGATTATTTCGAGGCGCGGCCCAAGGCGTGCATGAACGGCTGGGGTTCCGTGTTCCTGGCCGTGGCGGCGGACGGTGCGGCCTTGCCTTGCCATGCGGCGCGCACCATTCCGGGCATGACTTTTCCCAACGTGGCGCAGCAGTCGCTCAAGGAGATCTGGTACGACAGCGACGCGTTCAACAAGTTCCGCGGCGATGCGTGGATGAAGGAGCCGTGCCGCAGCTGCGACGACAAGCACAAGGATTACGGCGGCTGCCGTTGCCAGGCGCTGGCGCTGACGGGCGATGCGGCCAATGCCGACCCCGTGTGCAGCAAGTCGCCCCATCACGGCGACATCGTGCACATCGTGCGCCAGGCCCAGGCCAGCCAGGTGGACGCGGGGAGGGAGGCGCCGCTGGTGTTCCGCAGCGACGCCAACTCGCGCCTGTTGTCATCGCGCGTGACGCCGCCTGGCGAAAAGGCGGCCGGCTGACGCGCCGGATTGGCTATGTTGCCGGCAGTACGCTCCCGCCGTCAGACAAAAAATAGCCGGCTAAAGCGCCGGCTCTGCCGCGTTGCCGGCGGGGAGCGCGTGCTCCCGCCGTGCGCCAGGACTTACTCCTGGCGTACCCAGGTCTGCGAGCGGCCCAGCATGGGAATGCCGATGTAGCCGCGCACGTTCAGTTTCTTGCCGCCGTCGCCCAGGCTCAGCTTGCTCTTGTAGACCTTGCCGTTGTCCGGGTCGAGGATTTCGCCGCCCGTGTATTCGCTGCCGTCCTTCTTCAGGCCGGACATGATGACCAGGCCCACCACGGGCGCATCCTTGCGGGCGCCTTCGCACTTTTCGCATTTGGGGTTCTGGTCTTCCGTGGGGGCGCGGAACAGTTTTTCGATCTGGCCCTGCAGCGTGCCATTGCTTTCCGTAATACGGATCAGGGCCTTGGGCTTGCCCGTCACGTCATCGATATTCTTCCACAGGCCGACGGGCGAGCTGTCGTCCGCCCAGGCGGGCGCGACCAGCGCGCTGGCTGCCAGGCCGGCTGCAGCGATTGCAAAGATAGCGGTTGCTTGTTTCAAAGAACGCATCGTGGAGTCTCCGGGATAGTTGTTGTGTATTTGGCAGTTTAGCAAACTGTAGCCCCAATTCTAGCGCATGTTGTAAAAAAATTGACCACTCGTGCTATTTTGATTCTAATCCGCAACGCCCGTCCTGTCCGGGGCGCGGCACCCCTCTCCATTGCGAGACAAAACGCCTAATTAGCAACAAAAAAATGGGGACGTACCCCATTTCGAAAACCTGGGCGCAGGAGGGACGAAAAAAAGCCGGCCCGAAGGCCGGCTTGGCGGACTGCGACGGCGCTTAGGCGGCCGGCAGCTTGGCGAACTGCTCGCGCATCTTGGCCAGCGTGGCCGAGAAGTTGGCGACCCGTTCCTTTTCCTGCGCCACCACTTCGGCCGGCGCGCGCGCCACGAAGCTTTCGTTCGACAGCTTGCCGCTGGCCTTGGCGATCTCGCCTTCAAGCCGCGTGATTTCCTTGGACAGGCGTTCACGCTCGGCCTTGACGTCGATTTCCACTTTCAGCATCAGCTTGGTGGTGCCGACGATGGACACGGCGGCCGGCGATTCCGGCAGCGCATCGACGATCTGCACTTCGGCCAGCTTGCCCAGCGACTGGATGTAGGGCGCGAACACTTGCAGCGCTGCCTTGTCGGCCGCGTTGCCCGGCTCGACGATCAGCGGCACGCGCAGCGACGGCGCCAGCTGCATTTCGCCGCGCAGGTTACGGGTGGCGTCGGTCAGCGCTTTCAGTTGCTGCATCCATGCTTCGGCCGACTCGTCGATCCTGGCCGTATTGGCGATAGGATAGGGCTGCATCATGATCGAATCGCCGTCGGCCTTGAGCGTCTTGCCGGCCAGCGGGGCCACCGTCTGCCACAGCGCTTCCGTGACGAAGGGGATGATGGGGTGGGCCAGGCGCAAGATCACTTCCAGCACCCGCAGCAGGGTGTGGCGGGTGGCGCGCTGCTGGCCTTCCGTGCCGTGCTGTACCTGCACCTTGGCCACTTCCAGGTACCAGTCGCAATACTCGTCCCACACGAACTTGTAGATGGTGGAGGCGATGTTGTCGAAGCGGTAGTCCTCGAAGCCCTTGGCGATGTCCAGCTCGGCCTTTTGCAGCAGCGAGATGATCCACTTGTCGGCCATCGACAGCTCGGCTTCATTCTCCGTGCAATCCTTGCCTTCCGTGTTCATCAGCACGAAGCGGGTGGCGTTCCACATCTTGTTGCAGAAGTTGCGGTAGCCTTCGCAGCGGCCCAGGTCGAAGTTGATGTTGCGGCCCAGCGAGGCGTAGCTGGCCATGGTGAAGCGCACGGCGTCGCTGCCGTAGGCGGCTATGCCTTCCGGGAATTCCTTGCGGGTGGCCTTGGCGATCTTTTCCGCCGCTTTCGGGTTCATCAGGCCGGTGGTGCGCTTTTCCACCAGCGCTTCCACGCCGATGCCGTCGATCAGGTCGATCGGGTCCAGCGTGTTGCCCTTGGACTTGGACATCTTCTGGCCCTGCGAGTCGCGCACCAGGCCGTGCACGTACACGGTCTCGAACGGCACCTTGCCGGTGAAGTGGGCCGTCATCATCACCATGCGGGCGACCCAGAAGAAGATGATGTCAAAGCCCGTCACCAGCACGGACGAGGGCAGGAAGGCCTGGATGTCGGGCGTCTGTTCCGGCCAGCCCAGGGTGGAGAACGGCACCAGCGCGGACGAGAACCAGGTGTCGAGCACGTCGCTGTCGCGGCGCAGGGGACCGGTGCTGCCGGCCTTGGCGGCCTGGGCTTGCGCTTCCGCTTCCGTCTTGGCGACGAAGATGTTGCCGGCCTCGTCGTACCAGGCCGGAATCTGGTGGCCCCACCACAGCTGGCGCGAAATGCACCAGTCCTGGATGTTGTTGAGCCACTGGTTGTAGGTGTTACTCCAGTTTTCCGGGACAAACTTGATCTCGCCGCTGGCCACCTTGTCGAGCGCCGTTTCCGCGATCGACTTGCCGGGGAAGAAGGTGCCTTCCGGCGCCGGCTTGCTCATGGCCACGAACCACTGGTCGGTCAGCATCGGCTCGATCACGACGCCGGTACGGTCGCCGCGCGGCACCATCAGCTTGTGCGGCTTGACCTGCTCCAGCAAGCCTTGCGCTTCCAGGTCGGCCACGATCTGCTTGCGGGCGGCAAAGCGGTCCAGGCCGCGGTAGGCGGCCGGCGCTTCGTCGCTGATCTTGGCGTCCAGCGTCAGGATGGACGGCATGTCGAGGTTGTGGCGCTGGCCCACGGCGTAGTCGTTGAAGTCGTGCGCCGGCGTGATCTTCACGCAGCCGGTGCCGAATTCCTTGTCCACGTAAGAGTCGGCGATGATGGGGATTTCGCGCTCGGACAGGGGCAGTTTGAGCAGCTTGCCCACCAGCGCCGTGTAGCGCTCGTCGGTCGGGTCGACGGCCACGGCCACGTCGCCCAGCATGGTTTCGGGACGGGTGGTGGCCACCGTCAGGGCGCCGCTGCCGTCGGCCAGCGGATACTTGATGTACCACATGGAGCCGTCTTCTTCCTCCGACACCACTTCCAGGTCGGACACGGCCGTGCCCAGCACGGGGTCCCAGTTCACCAGGCGCTTGCCGCGGTAGATCAGGCCTTGCTCATGCAGGCGTACGAAGACGTCGGTGACGACCTTGGAGCGGGCTTCGTCCATGGTGAAGTATTCGCGTTTCCAGTCCGGCGAGGTGCCCATGCGGCGCATCTGGCCGGTGATGGTGTTGCCGGATTTCTCCTTCCACTCCCACACTTTTTCCACGAACTTTTCCCGGCCCAGGTCATGGCGCGAGATTTTCTGCGCGTCCAGCTGGCGCTCCACCACGATCTGGGTGGCGATGCCGGCGTGGTCGGTGCCAGGAATCCAGGCCGTGTTATGGCCCAGCATGCGGTGGTAGCGCGTCAAGCCATCCATGATGGTCTGGTTGAAGGCATGGCCCATGTGCAAGGTGCCGGTCACGTTCGGCGGCGGCAGCTGGATGCTGAAAGAAGGTTTGCCGGCGTCGAGGGTGGCGGCGTAGTAACCGCGCTGCTCCCACTCGTTGCGCCAGAATTGTTCAATGTCGGCAGGCTCGAAAGACTTGGCTAATTCCATGATTTGGCTAGTTAAATTTGCGAAAACAGCCATTATAGATGACGAAGCAGGCCATACCACGGGACTTAGGCCCTGGCGGGCGAAATTCTGCGGGAAAAGCGTCAAACCGTGGCGGCCGTGCTTGCATGGCGCGATTAATTTTCTTTCGGGAATGAAAAAGGACGCCGCGGCGTCCTTTTGGGGGAAGTGAAGCGGGGCCGCCCCCCGCAGGACGGCGCCGCAGCCTGCTTACGGCACCAGGCTGAAGTTCACGCCCGTCTGGTTGGCGGTGGAAATGTCAACCGAGGCCAGCGACTTGGTGGTGTAGCCGGTGGCCGAGGCTTCCAGCATGTACTTGCCCACGCCCGGCTGCACCGTGCTGGCGCTGGTGAACACCAGCGGCAGGGTGGCGCTGTAGGCCGTGTACTGGGGCGCCGTGGTCGGCAGGCCGGTCAAGGTGTAGGCGCCCGTTGTCAGGTCGGCGCCCATGTACTTGATGGTGACGACGGGGCCCGCTGCGATGGTCTGCTTGGCGTCGACGTAGGCGGTGGCGGTGGTGCTGACGGGCGCCAGCGTGACGGTGCCGCTGATGCTGCCCGTGACGGCGGTCGGCAGCGTGAGCGGCGCGGCCGAGGTGCTGAGCGGGATGATGACGCTGGTGCTGGTCACCGGCACGGCGCCGACGATGGCGGCGGCGTGCGCATCTGCCGTCACGACGACGTCGTAGTTACCGAGCGGCAGGCGGGTCAGCGAGAATTCGCCGGTGGTGGCGTTAGGCGTGGTGGAGCTGACGATGGCGCCGTTCTGCTGGGCCGACACCATCACGTGGCTGGTCAGCAGGGCCGGGGCGACGAAGCCGCCGATGCCGTTCAGGGCGGTCGGGATGACCTTGACCACCGGCTTCAGCGCGTACTTGCCGTTACCCTTGGTGACGACAGACTTGCAGGCGTCGAAGTCCAGCACCAGGTCCACTTTCTGGCCGGCGGCCACGTCGAATTCATTGACCAGCTTGATGCCGCTTTGCACTGCGCTCGGCGTGTCCAGCGACACTTCGGTGGTGCTGCCGGTAGGCACGACGGAGTTGGCCAGGCCGTTACCCGTGTTCGGGTCCAGCACCAGGCGCAGCTGCGAGTAGTGGCCGGCGCTCAGCGGCGTCTGGCCCAGGGCGTCGAGCGCGCCGTTGGTCAGGTTCAGCAGGTTGATCTTGCGGGCCGGGCTGAGGGTAATGTCGGTCCAGCCGGCATCCGTGTCGCTGGCCGCTGCGCTCTGGTTCACGCGCACTTTGCTGACGGTGACGTTGACGGCGTCAAAGCCGCAGGAGGGCGCATCGGTCAGCGACACGCTCAGCGTGCCCAAGTTGCTGGTGGGCGGCGTGGAGCTGCCGCCACCGCCGCAGGCGGCAAGGGTGAGGGCGGCGAGGGCGGCAAGGGCCGCGCTGGCAGTGCGAAGGGGGCGATAGCCTGGCTGTTTCATGATGGGCCTCTTTTTCTGGTGGTGGTCTACGGCAGTGATGAGTTCGCTGCACAGACATTATGTATTCCATGTGGAAACTAATATGTTAGCGTCCGCACATAGTGAGGTTTTGTTACAACTCTTACTTTTCCCAGCAGCCAGGGTACCGCCGGCGTTTCCGTTTAGAGCGGACTCGGCATGGAGATAGTGTCGCACATCTGGAGCGTGGGCGGAGCGGCCAGCAGGGTGTCGAAACGGGCCAGCGCCAGGCGCACGGGGTCCGAGGCCAAATGCTGATTGCAGGCGGCCTGGTCGCGGTACAGCTCGCAGACGACGAACGCTTCGGGCTGGCCCTGGCGGCGGTGTACGGTGTAGGACAGGCAGCCCGGTTCCTTGCGGGTCTCGGTGGCCAGCGCGCACAGCGTGGCGGCCACTTCATCGGCCGTATGTGGATGGGAATGCAAGTTGGCAATTAACAACATGTGGGCTCCATTTTCAGGTTCAGGGAGCTTGCATGATGCCGGCCTGGGTGCGCGACGGATTGTAAAAATGCGTCATGCCGCGCGCCTGGTGCAGGTAGCGCTGGGGCGAGGCCTGCGCCAGGCGACGGAACTCGTGGATGAAATGGGCCTGGTCGTAATAGCCGTGGCGCAGCGCCGTGTCCAGGTCGGGCGCGTCCGGCGTCAGCAGCAACGCCCGCACCGTGTGCTGGAAACGGCACAGCCGGCGCAGCCCGGCCGGGGTCTGGCCGGTGGCGGCCTGGAAGCGGCGCTCCAGCTGGCGCCGGCCCAGCTGCAACCGGCTTGCCAGCTGTTCGATAGTCAGCTCGCGACGGGTCCGGTACAACGTGGACACCGCATATTCCACCAGCGCATCGGCGCCGGATGGCCGCATCTGGCGCAGCAGGAAGTCCTGGATCAGCGCCAGCCGCCCGGCCTGGCTGTCAGCCGTTGCCACACGGCTGGCGCAGGCCTGGCCCGGCACGCCCCATATGTCGGCGATGTCCAGCGGCCGGTCCTGCAGCTGGGCTGCCGGTACAGCCGTGAAGCGCGCCAGCATGCCAGCCCGGAAACGCACGGCGATGAAGCCCACCTGCGCTGCCGCCGCCAGCGCCAGCGGTCCGTTGCGCAGGCACAGCAAATGGGCCGGCGCGCAAGCTTGCAAGCCGTGCGCGCCAGCGCTGTAGCGGAACGGCGCCCGGTAGTGGAAATACAGTTCGGCCCCGGTGCCGGGCAGCAGGGTGGGCAGGGCGATGGGCCCGTCGCCTTCCCAGCCCCACAGGCGGTCGATGTAGGGCAACAGCGGCGGGGCGGGCAGCAACTGAAAGCGGCGCATGGCGGATGGGATGACGGGGTGAAGCGCGATCATGGCATGCTTTTCCGATAAGACGCAACCGGCACTCCGCTGCCCGCAATTGATCGTCTCGTCTCGCCAGCTCCGTTTGTCCCAGACTGGACATGCGGCCCCGGTTTGACGATTTCTGTGATTTTTTTGACCTGGTATGGTTGAAAGAATAACGTTGTCCGTTCCCTCATTCACTCAACAAGGAACGAAGATGACCAAGCCAACCCGCCTCATCGTAGTCCTGCTGGCCGCCGCGTGCGCCGCCGGCGCCGTCCAGGCCCAGCCCGTGTGGATCACCCTGGGCGACGCCGCCTATGCCGAGTTGCAGCGGGCCGCCCCGCAAGCGATCGCGCGCGAGAGCAGCGCCACCCGTAGCGCCCCGCTGCGGCTGGCCGGCCGCGAACGCCTGCACCTGGTCGAGGTGGACGAGCCGCAGCTGCTGGCCCTGTCGGCCGCCGTGCATGGGCGCTTGCACCGTTGCGGCGGCTTCATGGCCCATCCGAGCGAGGCGGCCGGCTTGACGGCGCTGCGCCCGGCCGCGCGCACGGCGCTGGCGGCGCCCACCCGGCCCTCGTACGCCATCGCGCAACAGGCCGTGGCCGGCCCCATGCTGTCCCAGATGCAAGCCAGCAATATCGGCCAGACCATCGTCGACATGTCGGCCTACGCCAACCGCTACTACACGACCAACAATGGCGTGAATGCCTCGAACTGGCTGCTGCAGCGCTGGAGCGCGCTGGCCGCCGGCCGCGCCGACATCGCCGTCAGCCAGTTCACCCATGGCGCCTTCCCGCAGAAGTCCGTGATCGTCACCATCACTGGCACCGACAACGGCAGCCAGGTGGTGGTGCTGGGAGGCCACCTCGATTCCATCAACCAGGCCGGTACGGGCGAGACTACGCGCGCGCCCGGCGCCGACGACGATGCGTCCGGCGTGGCCAGCCTGACGGAGCTGCTGCGGGTGATCGTGGCCAGCGGCTACCATCCGCGCCGCACCATCAAGCTGATCGGCTACGCGGCCGAGGAGGTGGGCCTGCGCGGTTCGCAGGACATCGCCCAGAGCTTCCAGCGCGACGGCGTCAACGTGGTGGGCGTGATGCAGCTCGACATGACCAACTATCACGGTTCGGCTTACGACATCTATCTCTACACGGATTACACGGACAGCAGCCAGAACGACTTCGTGCAGCGCCTGATCGGCGCCTACCTGCCCACCCTCAAGGTCGGCTTTGACCAGTGCGGCTACGCCTGTTCCGACCATGCCTCGTGGACGGCGCAGGGCTACTGGACCTCGATGCCGTTCGAAACCACGCTCGACGAGGACAACCCCTACATCCACACGGCCAACGACACCTACGCCAATTCCGGCAGCCAGGCCGACAACGCGCTCAAGTTCGCCCGCATGGCCATGGCCTATGCCGTGGAACTGGGCAGCGAAGGGCCGGGCGTGCCGCCGCCGGCCGACCGCACGGAAACGGCCAGCGGCACGCTGGCCAAGGGCCAGAAGGTCAGCTACGGTCCCTACAAGGTGGCCGCCGGCGGCAGCTTCGCCGCCACGCTGAGCGGCAGCGGCGACACCGACCTGTATGTGCGCAAGGGGGCGGCGGCCACCACCAGCAGCTACGACTGCAAGTCCGACGGCCCCACCAGCGCGGAGCGCTGCACCGTGTCGCTGAGCGCCAATGGCGACGTGTACCTGTTGTTGAACGGCTACAGCGCGGCCAGCTACACGCTGACGGTGACCTACCGGCCGCAATAAACTGGCGGCGCCCGCCACCGGCGGCGGCCAGCCGCTGGTGTGCGGAAGCAACACAATATGCAACCGTCTGTAAGTTTCCTTACGGTATTTGGTGTTTATGTACAACAATAAATCGTGCCGGATCAAAGGGCACTTCCTCACAGCTCACAAGGAGATCGTCATGAAACCGCAAGTTGTTCTGGCTTTGATCCTGGCAGCCGGCGCCTGGCCGCTGGCCCACGCCGGCGAAGCCAATTCGCTCTACCAAGGCTTGATTTCGTTCCGCGACGGTCCCGACCCGGCCGGCAAGACGCCGGTCTACTGGGCCACCAACCGCACCTTGCACGGCATCCCCAACCCGCGCGTTGCCGAGCTCAAGTTCGGTGCCAACTGGGTGGCGGAAATCCGCTGGTGTGGCGATAACGCCGCGCGGCCGTTGCCGGGCGAATGCACGGACATTTACTACAATTTCCGGAAAGGCAACCTGATCACGGAAAATACCCGCGATCTGATGCACCCCTGAGCGGCACGGCCCCGGCGGGCCAGCCGCCGGGTGCTGGCGGCATTGCCGGCCAGCCATGCCGAGCCCGCCGCCGGGCGCCAGGCCGTTGTATTTCCATCCTTCCGGACGGCCGTCCACAGGCCGGCATTTGTCAAGGCGGCCGTCGCGCATAGCGCATATGGCCGTCTTTTTTACGCCATGCGGCGCGCGGCGCCATGGCGCATGTATAATTCCATCCGCTGCCGCAAGGTGGCACACGCTAGGGGTCCTGCAAGTCGCACTGCGATGCGCGGGTGAGAAATACCCTCCGAACCTGATCTGGATAATGCCAGCGAAGGGAAGCCAAGGACAACGCCGGTCACGATCCGACCACCACGCGCCGTCCCACCTCCTTTGCTGGCTCCTGTAGCTAACGAAGGAGCCAAATTGAACGCCAATCCGAAATTCCTCTCCGCCACCGCCACGGTGGACCAGGCTGCCATTGCGCCGCTGCCCAACTCGCGCAAGGTCTATGTCCAGGGCAGCCGCCCCGACATCCGCGTGCCGATGCGCGAAATCACCCAGGCCGACACGCCGGCCTCGTTCGGTTTCGAAGCCAACCCGCCCGTCTATGTCTACGACACCTCCGGCCCCTACACCGATCCGGACGCCGTGATCGACATCCGTTCCGGCCTGGCCGCCACCCCGCGCCTGCCGTGGATACTGGAGCGTGCCGATACCGAGGAGCTGGCCGGCCCCACCTCCGAATATGGCCAGGCGCGCCTGGCCGATCCGGCCCTGGCCGAACTGCGCTTCAACCTGCACCGCCTGCCGCGCCGCGCCAAGGCCGGCAAGAACGTGACCCAGATGCACTACGCGCGCCAGGGCATCATCACACCGGAAATGGAATTCGTCGCCATCCGCGAAAACCTGCGCCGCAAGGAATACCTGGAGAACCTCAAGAACTCCGGTCCCATGGGCCAGCGCCTGGCCGACCTGATGGGCCGCCAGCATCCTGGCCAGTCCTACGGCGCCAGCATCCCGGACGAGATCACGCCCGAATTCGTGCGCGACGAGATCGCCCGCGGCCGCGCCATCATCCCCGCCAACATCAACCACCCGGAAATCGAGCCGATGATCATCGGCCGTAATTTCCTCGTCAAGATCAACGCCAACATCGGCAATTCGGCCGTCACCTCGTCCATCGGCGAGGAAGTGGAGAAGATGACCTGGGCCATCCGCTGGGGCGGCGACAACGTGATGGACCTGTCGACCGGCAAGCATATCCACGAGACGCGCGAGTGGATCATCCGTAACAGCCCGGTCCCCATCGGCACCGTGCCGATCTACCAGGCGCTGGAAAAGGTCAACGGCAAGGCCGAGGACCTGACCTGGGAAATCTTCCGCGACACCCTGATCGAACAGGCCGAGCAGGGTGTGGACTACTTCACCATCCACGCCGGCGTGCTGCTGCGCTACGTGCCGATGACGGCCAAGCGCCTTACGGGCATCGTCTCGCGCGGCGGTTCCATCATGGCCAAGTGGTGCCTGGCGCACCACAAGGAATCGTTCCTGTACACGCACTTCGAAGAGATCTGCGAAATCATGAAGGCCTACGACGTCTCGTTCTCGCTCGGTGACGGCCTGCGTCCCGGCTCGATCTACGACGCCAACGACGAAGCCCAGCTGGGCGAGCTGAAGACGCTGGGCGAACTGACCCAGATCGCCTGGAAGCACGACGTGCAGGTGATGATCGAAGGCCCCGGCCACGTGCCCATGCAGCTGATCAAGGAAAACATGGACCTGCAGCTGGAACAGTGCCACGAAGCGCCGTTCTACACGCTGGGACCTCTGACCACCGACATCGCGCCCGGCTACGACCACATCACCTCCGGCATCGGCGCGGCGCAGATCGGCTGGTACGGCACGGCCATGCTGTGCTACGTCACGCCCAAGGAGCACCTGGGCCTGCCGGACAAGAACGACGTCAAGGACGGCATCATCACCTACAAGATCGCCGCCCACGCGGCCGACCTGGCCAAGGGCCATCCGGGCGCCCAGATCCGCGACAACGCGCTGTCCAAGGCCCGTTTCGAGTTCCGCTGGGACGACCAGTTCAACCTGGGCCTGGACCCGGACAAGGCGCGCGAATTCCACGACGAGACCCTGCCCAAGGATTCGGCCAAGGTGGCGCACTTCTGCTCCATGTGCGGCCCGCACTTCTGCTCGATGAAGATCACGCAGGAAGTGCGCGAGTACGCGGCGGCCAACGGCGGCCTCGACGACAGCGCCGTGCTGGAACAGGGCATGCAGGTCAAGGCGATTGAGTTCATCAAGAACGGCGCCGAGCTCTATCGCAAGCTGTGAGGCGGCCATGATCGCAATTGAACTGAACGGCGCGCCGCACAGCGTGCCGGCCGGCCAGACGGTGAACGACTTGATCGACGCCCTGTCGTTGACGGGCCAGGCGCTGGCGCTGGCCGTCAACCGCACGGTGGTGCCGCGCCAGCAGTGGCGCGAGCGCCGGCTGCAGGCGCAGGACAAGGTGGACATCGTGCGCGCCATCGGCGGCGGCTAACCACGGACTAAGGAAAACGGACATGCAAGAGCAAAGCCAAGACCTGCTGACCATCGCAGGCAAGACCTACCAATCGCGCCTGCTGGTGGGCAGCGGTAAATACAAGGACCTGGCCCAGACCCGCGAAGCGACCGACGCGGCCGGGGCGGAAATCATTACGGTGGCGATCCGCCGCGTCAACATCGGCCAGGACCCCAAGGCGCCCAGCCTGCTGGACGTGCTGCCGCCGTCGCAGTACACCATCCTGCCCAACACGGCCGGCTGCTACACGGCCAAGGATGCCGTCTACACCTTGCAGATGGCGCGTGAACTGCTGGGCGGGCACAAGCTGGTCAAGCTGGAAGTGCTGGGCGACGAGAAGACCCTGTTCCCGCACATGCCCGAGACCCTGGTCGCGGCCGAGGCGCTCGTGCGCGACGGCTTCGACGTGATGGTCTACTGCAGCGACGACCCGATCCAGGCCAAACTGCTGGCCAGCATAGGCTGCGTGGCCGTGATGCCGCTGGCCTCGCTGATCGGTTCGGGCATGGGCATCCTCAACCCGTGGAACCTGTCGCTGATCATCGAGCAGGCCACGGTGCCGGTGCTGGTCGATGCCGGCGTGGGCACGGCGTCCGATGCGGCCATCGCCATGGAACTGGGCTGCGACGGTGTGTTGATGAACACCGCCATCGCCGGCGCGCAGGACCCGGTGCGCATGGCGCGCGCCATGCGCCTGGGCGTGCAGGCGGGGCGTGAAGCCTACCTGGCCGGCCGCATCCCGAAGCGCTTCGCCGCCTCGCCATCGTCGCCGATGGCTGGCCGGCTGGCATGAAGCGGGCTGGCGCCGCTGACATGCCTAGGCAAGACGGCACCGCCAGTTCAAGCGGCGACGTTGATGCCAGGGGCATGTCCGGAGCGGCCGCCACCGGCGCGCGCGGGCAGGCTGGCGCCACGGGGACGCACGGCTACGCGAGTAGCGGCGCGCCAGCGGCGGCGCCACCGGTGCGCCGTTCCGACGAGCGGCCGGCCGTGCTGGTGCTGGCCGGGGTCGATCCGTCCGGCGGCGCCGGCATCGCGGCCGACCTGCAGGCCGTGGCAGGCCAGGGCGCGCATGCGCTGACGGTGGTCACGGCGCTGACGGCGCAGGACAACGACCGTGTGTACCACGTGCAGCCGGTGGACAGCGCCATGCTGCTGCGCCAGGCCGAGGTGCTGGCGGCGAAGATCGCCATCGGCGCCGTCAAGATCGGCATCACGGGCAGCGCCGCCAATGCGCAGGCCATCGCCGGCCTGATCGTGCGCTTGCGCGTGCACCAGCCGGACCTGCCCGTGGTGCTGGACCCGGTGCTGGCCAGCGGCCACGGCGACCTGCTGTCGCGCGACGACGCGGTGCTGGCGCTGGCGCCGCTGCTGCCGCTGGTCACCGTGCTCACGCCCAACGGGCCGGAGGCGCGCGCCCTCACCGGCGAGGATGAGCCGGCCGCGCAAGCGCGCGTGCTGCAGGCGCGCGGTTGCCGCCACGTGCTGATCACGGGCGGCCATGACGCGGGGGACCAGGTGGTCAACCGCTGGTTTGGTCCGGAACGCGAGCAGCAATGGCGCTGGCCCCGTTTGCCCGGCGGGTTTCACGGCAGCGGTTGCACGCTGGCTTCGTCCATCGCCGGCTTGCTGGCGCAGCAGGTGCCGATGGCGGTGGCGCTGGAGCGGGCCCAGCGGTTCTGCCATCACGCGCTGGAAGCGTCCTACCCGATCGCGGCGGGCCAGCGCATACCGCTGCGCTGAATGGCCGTCGTCCAGGACAACGAGTAAATGGGGTACGTCCCCATTTTTTACGTACCCATTTTTTTTGAAGGCACATCATGCAAGGACTTTATCTGGTTACGCCCAACTGGGACGATACCGAGCGGCTGCTGGCGGTGACGGAGCAGGCGCTGGGCGCCGGCGTGGCGCTGCTGCAGTATCGCCACAAGGACGCCAGCCCGGCGCTGCGCGCGGAGCAGGGCGCGGCCCTGCTGGCGCTGTGCCGCCGCCACGGCGTGCCGCTGATTATCAACGACCACGTGGCCTTGTGCCAGGCGCTCGACGCGGACGGCATCCACGTGGGCGGCACGGACGCGGCACTGGCCGAGGTGCGCGCCGCACTGGGACCGGACAAGATCGTCGGCGCTTCCTGCTACGGCGACTTGCCGCGCGCGCTGGCGGCCCAGGCGGCCGGCGCCAGCTATGTGGCCTTCGGCGGCTTCTACCCGTCGCGCGTCAAGCAGTATGCCGTCACGACGGCGCCGTCCATCGTCAACGAGGCACGCGCCGTCATCACCGTGCCCAGCGTGGTGATCGGCGGCATGACGCCGGACAACGCGGCGCCATTGGTGGCGCGCGGCGCCCACATGGTGGCCGCCATCAGCAGCGTCTACCTGGCGGACGACCCGGCCGCGGCCGTGCGCAGCTTCCGTTCGTTGTTCTTGGTTAATTAACAACGGAACGGTAAACTGGTCTGCGATCCGTGGCCCGTTACGCCTTATAATTCAGGCGTTTACTTGACCACGGGCCGCCACATGAACGTCACTGCCAGCGCTAAGCGACTGATCCTGATCGTCGACGACGACCAACTGCTGCTCGACTACCTGGGCGAGGTGTTGCGCCACGCCGGCTACGATACGCTGCAGGCTTCCTCGTCCGAGCAAGCCTTGCAACTGATCGGCCAGCGCGAACCGGACCTGGCCCTGCTCGACATCCACATGCCGGGCATGAACGGCCTGGAGCTGGCCAAGCGCCTGCACGCCCAGACTTCCGTGCCCTTCATGTTCCTGTCCGGCCGCGGCGACGCCGACGCCGGCAAGCAGGCGGCGGCCTACGGCGCCGTCGGTTTTCTCGTCAAGCCGGTCGATGAAAAACACTTGATGCCGGCCTTCGCCGCCGGCCTGGCGCGGGCCGACGAGATCCGCCAGCTGCGCCGCACCGAGCTCAATCTGAACGCGGCGCTGGCGGCCGGGCGCGAGACCAGCCTGGCCGTGGGCCTATTGATGTGCAAGTTCCAGACCGACCGCAACACGGCCTTCGAAGTGTTGCGCGACCATGCCCGCTCCAGCCGGCGCAAGGTCAATGAAGTGGCCGACCAGCTGCTGGCGGCCGAGGAAACCCTGAACAGCCTGCACGCGGCCTTCAGCAACCGTCTCAAAAAGTAAACGGTGGGCAGATAGTCGCACCGCGCCCGCTTGCCCAGCCTCCGTTTTGTTGTACTATGAAAGCTGACGCTAGCGGCCCCGGCCGCTAAGCTGAAGTGCAGCGGGACCGTAACCCGCCCCTGCCAGTCCTGCGGCCGCCCATCCCCCGCGCCGCGCCACCAGTTTGGCCCAGCTCCGCCGAACCGATCCCGTGACCACCGTTGCCTGCCGCGCCCTTGCTGCGCGGTCGCCGCGTGCGCGGGACAGTCCGATCACTTTTTCGCCGGAGAGACTCCATGACGATCAAGCCAGCCAGCGGCGCGGATGCGTCGCCCTGCGCCAGCCAGCAGCAACTGGACCAGGCCCGCGCGGCCCACGCCGATGCCCGCGCGCCGGGCGACACGCCGCGCGTGCTGCACGTGGACAGCGACCATGACGCGGCCCTGGTCCTGGCCACCTTGCTGGTGCCGGAAACCCAGGTCACCCACGCCGGCACCATGGCGGCGGCCGTGCGCGCCGCGCAGAACGGGCGCTACGCGCTGGTGGTGCTGGACCCTGACCTGCCTGACGGTGACGGCGCGGCCCTGCTGGCGACGTTGTGCCAGCTGCAGCAAGGCACGCCCGTGCTGCTGTATTCGGCGCGCCGGCCCGACCGGTACGACCAGGCCATCGCCTTCCTGCCCAAGCCGTGGACTTCGCCGCGCCAGCTGTGGCTGACCGTGTCGCAGCTGCTCGGCATTTCCTCTTCTTCTTTGACGCCAGTGGCCCAGCCGTCGTACTGAGCGTACCGGGATATCGTCCACGTTGGCGTTTTGTTATGATGGCGCACCGGCGGCGCCGGCGCTGGCCGCGCCGCCGAACCCGATTCCCCAATAACGCCATCACAGGACGAACACATGAAAACCAAAGCAGCCATTGCATGGAAGGCGGGCCAGCCGCTGACGATCGAGGAAGTGGAGCTGGGCGGTCCGCGCGAAGGCGAGGTGCTGGTCGAGATCAAGGCCACCGGCATCTGCCACACGGATTACTACACGCTGTCGGGCGCCGACCCGGAAGGCATCTTCCCCGCCATCCTGGGCCATGAAGGGGCCGGCGTGGTGGTGGAAGTGGGCCCGGGCGTGAAAAGCCTGAAGCAGGACGACCACGTCATCCCGCTTTACACCCCGGAATGCCGCCAGTGCAAATTCTGCCTGTCGCAGAAGACCAACCTGTGCCAGTCGATCCGCGCCACCCAGGGCCGCGGCCTGATGCCCGACGCCACCAGCCGCTTCTCGCTGGACGGCAAGCCGATCTACCACTACATGGGCACCTCCACCTTCTCCAACTACATCGTGGTGCCGGAGATCGCGCTGGCGAAAATCCGCGCAGACGCGCCGTTCGACAAGGTGTGCTACATCGGCTGCGGCGTGACCACGGGCGTGGGCGCCGTGCTGTTTACGGCCAAGGTGGAAGCGGGCGCCAACGTGGTGGTGTTCGGCCTGGGCGGCATTGGCCTGAACGTGATCCAGGCCGCGCGCATGGTGGGCGCCGACAAGATCATCGGGGTCGACATCAACCCGGCCCGCCAGGAGATGGCACGCAAGTTCGGCATGACCCACTTCATCAACCCCAGCCAGGTGGAAAACGTGGTCGACGCCATCATCGGGCTGACCGACGGCGGCGCCGACTACAGCTTCGAATGCATAGGCAACACCACCACCATGCGCCAGGCGCTCGAGTGCTGCCACAAGGGCTGGGGCCAATCCATCATCATCGGCGTGGCGGCGGCCGGCCAGGAAATCTCGACCCGGCCGTTCCAGCTGGTGACGGGACGGGTGTGGAAGGGCTCGGCCTTCGGCGGCGCGCGCGGGCGCACCGACGTGCCGAAAATCGTCGACTGGTACATGGAAGGCAAGCTCAATATCGACGACCTGATCACGCACCGGCTGCCGCTGGAGCGCATCAACGAAGGCTTCGACCTGATGAAGAGCGGCGAATCGATCCGCTCGGTGGTGATCTACTGACGTGGCGGGCCGGCCCGCCTGTGCCGTGGACTGTATAAAACCCCAGCACTGGCACGCCGGCCCGGTATAATCACGGGATGCAAAATCTCCTCCACAACCTCAATCCCGAACAACTGGCCGCCGTCACGCTGCCGCCCCAGAGCGCCCTGATCCTGGCCGGCGCCGGCTCCGGCAAGACGCGCGTGCTGACCACCCGCATCGCGTGGCTGATCCAGACCGGCCAGGTGTCGCCGGCCGGCATCCTGGCCGTGACCTTCACCAACAAGGCGGCCAAGGAAATGATGACGCGCCTGTCGGCCATGTTGCCGATCAATACGCGCGGCATGTGGATAGGGACCTTCCACGGCCTGTGCAACCGCCTGCTGCGCACGCACTACCGCGACGCGGCCCTGCCGCAGACGTTCCAGATCCTCGACTCGCAGGACCAGCTGTCCGTCATCAAGCGGCTGCTGAAGGCGAACAACGTGGACGACGACAAGTTCCCACCCAAGGAAGTGCAGTACTTCATCAACGGCGCCAAGGACCAGGGCCTGCGTGCCAACAAGATCGACCCTTACGGCCCGGACGAGCGCAAGAAGGTCGAGTTGTACCAGCTGTACGACGACCAGTGCCAGCGCGAAGGCGTGGTGGACTTTGCCGAACTGCTGCTGCGCACCTACGAGCTGCTGAGCCGTAACCAGCCGCTGCGCGAGCATTACCAGCAGCGCTTCAAGCACATCCTGGTCGACGAGTTCCAGGACACCAATAACCTGCAATACAACTGGCTCAAGCTGATGGCCGGCCATGGCAGCCAGGGCGGCGGCGCCCTGTTCGCCGTGGGCGACGACGACCAGAGTATCTATGCCTTCCGCGGCGCCAACGTGGGCAACATGAGCGCGTTCGAGCGCGAGTTCAAGGTGCAGAACCTGATCAAGCTGGAGCAGAACTACCGCTCGCACGGCCACATCCTGGACTCGGCCAATATGCTGATCGCCAATAACAGCAAGCGCCTGGGCAAGAACCTGCGCACGGACGCCGGCCACGGCGAACCGGTGCGCGTGTACGAGGCCAGCTCCGACCTGGCCGAAGCCCAGTGGATCATCGAGGAGTCCAAGAACCTGATCGCCGACGGCGCCTCGCGCAGCGAGATCGCCGTGCTGTACCGCTCCAACGCCCAGTCGCGCGTGATCGAGCATGCGCTGTTCTCGGCCGGCATTCCGTACCACGTGTACGGCGGCCTGCGCTACTTCCAGCGCGCCGAGGTCAAGCACGCCATCGCCTACCTGCAGCTGATGGACAATCCGCACAACGACTCGGCCTTCCTGCGGGTGGTGAACTTCCCCACGCGCGGCATCGGCCTGCGCTCGATCGAACAGCTGCAGGCGGCGTCCGAGCAGCACGGCATTTCGCTGTACGCGGCCGTGCCTTACGTGGCGGGCAAGGCCGGCAGCTCGCTGGGCGGCTTCGTGCGCCTGATCGAAGGGGCACGCTTCGAGACGCAGCAGATGGCGCTGCCCGAACTTGTGCGCGTGACGCTGGAAATGAGCGGCCTGCTGACTCACTACCAGAGCGAGAAGGAAGGCGCCGACCGCATCGAGAACCTGGAACAGATGGTCAGCGCCGCCACCCAGTTCGTGTCCGAAGAAGGCTACGGCCAGGGCGCGCCGGCCCATCTGGGACCGAAGGCCCTGGCCCAGGCGGGCGAGGCCATCGTCAACGAGGATGGTGTGGAGATTTACGACGCCGACGCGCCGCTGCCGACCGTGATGTCGCCGCTGTCGGCCTTCCTGTCGCATGCGTCGCTGGAAGCGGGCGACAACCAGGCGCAGGCCGGGCAGGACGCGCTGCAGATGATGACGGTGCACTCGGCCAAGGGCCTGGAGTTCGACAACGTCTTCATCACGGGCCTGGAAGAAGGCCTGTTCCCGCACGAGAGCAGTTCCAAAGAAGACGGCGGGGTGGAAGAGGAACGGCGCCTGATGTACGTGGCCATCACGCGCGCGCGCAAGCGGCTCTACATGTGCTTCGCCCAGACCCGCATGCTGCACGGCCAGACCCGCTACAACATGAAGTCGCGCTTCTTCGACGAGCTGCCGGAAGAGTCGCTCAAGTGGCTCTCGCCCAAGGTGCAGTCGCACTGGTCGGCCGTCAACCACCGCAAGTCGGCCTGGGACGAGGCGGTGCCGCTGGTGGGATCGGATAACGCCATCGCGCAGAAGATCGCGCAGAAGTCGGCCGGCGCCGGCTGGCGCATCGGCGAGTCGGTCGCCCACGGCAAGTTCGGCGAAGGCGTGATCGTCAACATCGAAGGCAGCGGCGGCAATGCGCGGGCCCAGATCAATTTCGGCAGCCACGGCATGAAGGTGCTGGACTTGAGCGTGGCGAAGCTGGAGCGGTTGGGGCGCTGACCTGCGGAGGGCAGCACCATTCAATCGGCCTGGCTTGTATTGCATCGGCCGGGGCGACAGCAAAGCGCAGACGGAGTAGGATTTAATCCTGTTTAATCCCATTGGGGAGAAATCATGCGAACCACTCAGCAACTCAGCATTACGCTTCCTTCGGAAATGGCTGAAGCGGTGAAAGCCAAAGTGACAGCTGGCCTTTACGCGACTGAAAGTGAAGTGATACGCGACGGTCTGCGGGCATTGTTCGCGCGCGACCGCGTGCTTGACGACTGGCTACATGAGCAGGCCGCGCCGGCGCTGGATGCGGTACGAGCCGACCCGGCACGTGCCGTCGGCCTGGATGACGTGCGCACCCGGCTGGCTGCGGAGCATCAGGCGGCGCGTAAGAAATGAAGCAATATGCCGTTGTTTTCACGCCAGAGGCGGAGGAGCAATTGGCTGAGATGTACCGCTATATCGCTGCCGAGGCCTCGCCAGATACGGCCGAGCGTTACACAACCGCCATCGTCGATTATTGTGCGGAGCTGGCGCAATTCCCGCACCGGGGTATGCAGCGGGATGACATTCGTCCGGGGATGCGCATCACGAATTACAAGGGCAGCGCCACGATTGCGTTCGCCGTCGACGATACGACAACGAGGGTGATTATCGTTGGCATCTTTTATCGTGGGCGGAATTACGAGGCGGCCCTACATCGCTCCACGAAATAGTCGTCCAAGGCAATGCATAGTGGCACCCCAACAGCTTTATTCTTGTGTTGCCGGCGCCGGTTCCTGCGGCATGGCCGGCAGGCCGAAGATCTGACGGTAGCTGGCGTAGAACGAGCAGTGCAGCAGCACCGTCAGGATCACGGACAGCGGCAGCAGCACCAGCAGGGCGGCCTGGCTGCGGCCCATCACCAGCAGCACCACTTCGCTCACCGTGGCGCTGATGGCGAACCAGCCCAGCGCGAATACGATGAAGGCCTTCAACGCGCGCAGCACGGCGAAAAAGCTGAAGAAGATCGCCTTCCCCAGCGCCATCTTCTGCCAGTAGATCAGCGGCGCGGCAAAGCAGAACGCCATCGCGGCCGGGATGTAGACGGCGCAGGCCAGCAGCATGGCGCCGCCCAGGTTGGCGTCCTTCAGTTGCTTGGCCGTGTCGCTGTTGGCTTCGATCTGTCCCGTGATCAGCTGGAACAGCACGCCGTCGTCGGCCAGCGCCGAGGCGCCCAGGGCCAGGGCGGCGGCGCCCAGGTACAGCACACCCAGTTTCAGCAGCGTGCCCACGGCCGGCTTCTGGAAGCCCGTCAGCAAGCGAGCCGGCACGATGCGCTTGCCTTGGTCGATGTCGAGGCAGGCCTGCATGAAGGCGACCGAAAACACGGGGATCAGGATCAAGGGCATGAACTGCCCCAGCAGCGGCACCACGCTGGCCAGCAGCGAGATCAGCATGGAGCCGAGCAGCAGCGTCGACAGCGCGGCCGGCTGCTGTCGGAACAGGACCACGCCCTGTTTGACCCACAGCCAGCCGGTACTTGCGGGCAGCTTGTTCATCAGTACAGGCCCGGCGCAGGCGTGGCGATGCGCTCGCGCAGGATGCGTTCGAAATGCGCGGGGTCGTGCGGGGTCAGCATTTCCGCTTCGCGCGGCTGGTAGAAGTCGTACAGGCGCGACAGCCAGAAACGCAGCGCGGCCGCGCGCAGCATCGGTTGCCAGGCTGTCTGTTCGGCGGCCGTGAACGGGCGCACGGCGTGGTAGGCGTCCAGCATGGCGCGCACGCGGGCCGGGTCCAGCACGCCCGTGTCGAGGTCTATGCACCAGTCGTTGACGGTGACGGCCACGTCGAACAGCCAGGTGTCGCAGCCGGCGAAGTAGAAGTCGAAGAAGCCCGTCAGGCGCTCGCCGTCGAACATGACGTTGTTGCGGAACAGGTCGGCGTGTATGGGGCCTTGCTGCAGCTGGCGGTAGGTGTCGCTGCCGGCATACGCTTGCTGGAAGTGCATCTCGGCCCGCAGCAGGTGGGCGTTTTCGTCCGACAGGTAGGGCAGCACTTGCGGCGTCGTTTCGTTCCACCACGCCAGGCCGCGCAGGTTGGGCTGCTGCAGCGGATAGTCCAGCCCGGCCAGGTGCATGCGCGCCAGCATGGCGCCCACGGCCGCGCAATGGACCGGTTGCGGGGCCATCTGCGAGCGGCCTTCGAGCTTGCTGACGATGGCGGCCGGCTTGCCGTGCAGCGATGCGAGCAGCTCGCCCGTGCTGGTGGCCACGGGGGCCGGCACCAGCACGCCGCGGGCGGCCAGGTGGTCCATCAGGCGCAGGTAGAACGGCAGCTGTTCGAACGACAGGTTCTCGAAGATGGTCAGCACGTACTCGCCGCGCTCCGTCGTCAGGAAGAAATTGCTGTTTTCAATGCCGGACGCGATGCCTTTCAGTGCAAGCGCCTTGCCGAGGGGGAATTGCTGGATCCACTGGCCGATATCGTCCAGGGTGACCGGGGTAAAAACTGCCATGAGGGTACGGGATGAGGTTCGGTGGGCGCGCCCCGTGGGCGGGGCGCGGCGGACATGCCTGACTTACTGCTTGGCAGGCGGCGGTGGCGGCGGCACGCTGGTGTCGGCCGCTTCTTCTTCCGGGGTTTTCTTCTTTTTCTTGCCGATGTCAAATTCCATCACGGTCCACTGGGGGCCGCGGTTGGCGCTGCCCAGGGCGTCGCCCGGCAGCGCGCTGCCGACCGGATTGTTGGGCTTGACCGTGTAGGTGCTCTTGCCGCTCTTGACCTTCGCTTCGGTCACGCGGCCACCTTCGCGCTTTTCGGTGATCTTCTTTTCAGCAGCCGGCTTGGCGTTGACCGTGATCGGGTCGTCCGCCACTTCCTCGATTTTTTCGAGCTTGGGCGGGTTGCTGGCGGCCGGCGTCTGGGCGCCGGCCGCGCCCACATGCGCGCAAAGCGCCAGAAGAAGGACTTGCCAGAGGGTGGAGGTGCGCATCATGGTGGGTTTCGCCTGTTAAAACGGTATGAATACAGTATGAGAACCCATTGTAACAAACAGACACGCTTAGCTGTTTTTAAAGCGTCATTTCCTGCCGGGACAGGGTGGTGCGGCTGTTGTTTTGTTGTCGTTGTGTAAATAGTGCAAGCTTGGCGAATGGGGCCCCCAAAGTCTGCGATAATGCCCCTTTCGCGCGCGCGCGACCCTTTTTTTTCGGCATTATGCACAAGACTCTGCTGTTAGTTGACGGTTCCAGTTACCTCTACCGCGCCTTCCACGCGCTGCCCGATTTGCGCAGCCCGGACGGCCACCCCACCGGCGCCATGCACGGCATGGTCAACATGCTGCGCCGGCTGCGGGCCGACTATCCGGCCGCCTACATCGCCTGCGTGTTCGACGCCAAGGGCAAGACCTTCCGCGACGACCTCTATCCCGAGTACAAGGCCACGCGCGCCTCGATGCCGGACGACCTGCGGCTGCAGATCGAACCGATCCACGAAGCCGTCAAGGCCATGGGCTGGCCCATCCTGATGGTGGAAGGGGTGGAGGCGGACGACGTGATCGGCACCCTGGCCGTGCAGGCGGCGCAGGCCGGCATGGACGTGGTGGTGTCGACCGGCGACAAGGACCTGGCCCAGCTGGTCAACGAGCGTGTCATGCTGATCAACACCATGAGCAACGAGAAGCTGGACCAGGCCGGCGTGCTGGCCAAGTTCGGCGTGCCGCCCAACCGCATCATCGACTACCTGACCCTGATCGGCGACACGGTCGATAACGTGCCCGGCGTGCACAAGTGCGGCCCCAAGACGGCCCTCAAGTGGCTGACCCAGTACGACAGCCTCGATGGCGTGATGGCCAACGCGGCCAGCGTGGGCGGCGCCGTGGGCGAGAACTTGCGCCAGGCGCTGGAATGGCTGCCGCGCGGGCGCGAGCTGATCACCGTCAAGACGGATTGCGACCTGTCGGGCCACATGAGCACCATCGCCGAATCGCTGGCCGCGCGGCCGGAAGATGTCGATACGCTGCTGGCCTTCTTCACCAGGTACGGCTTCAAGACCCTGCAGCGCGAACTGGGCGCGGCCAGCGGCAAGGCCGCCCCGGCCGGCGCTGCCGCTGCCGTGGTGGCGGCGGCGGTCAGCGCCACGGCCGACATGTTCGCCGAAGCGCCGGCCGAGCTGCGCTACGAAATGGTGCTGACCGAGGCCCAGCTGGCGCACTGGCTGGCCGTGATCGACACCGCCGCCCTGACGGCCGTGGATACGGAAACGACGTCGCTGGAGCCGATGACGGCGCAGCTGGTCGGCATTTCCCTGTCGGTGGAGCCGGGCGTGGCCTGCTACATCCCCGTGGCCCACAGCTACGCGGGCGTGCCCGAGCAGCTGTCGCGCGAGCACGTGCTGGCGCGCCTGAAGCCGTGGCTGGAGGATGAGCACAAACCCAAGGTGGGCCAGAACCTCAAGTACGACAGCCACATCTTCGCCAACCACGGCGTGCAGCTGCGCGGCATCGTGCACGACACGCTGCTCGAATCGTACGTGTTCGAGTCGCACCGCACACACGACATGGACAGCCTGGCGCTGCGTCACCTGAACGTGACCACCATTCCCTTTGTCGACGTATGCGGCAAGGGCGCCAGCCAGATCACGTTCGACCAGGTGGAACTGGGCCGCGCCACGGCCTACGCGGCCGAAGACGCCGACATCACGCTGCGCCTGCACCAGAGCATGATAGGCAAGGTGGAAGGGGACGAGAAGCTGAACCACATCTACCGCGCCATCGAACTGCCGACGGCCGTGGTGCTGCAAAAGATCGAGCGCAACGGCGTGATGATCGATGCCGGCCTGCTGGCCACCCAGTCGGCCGAACTGGGTGCGCGCGTGGCGGAACTGGAGCTGAAGGCGCACGAGCTGGCCGAGCAGCCGTTCAACCTCGGTTCGCCCAAGCAGATCGGCGAGATCTTCTTTGAAAAACTCAAGCTGCCGGTGGTGAAGAAGACCCCGAGCGGCGCCCCGTCCACGGACGAGGAAGTGCTGCAGAAGCTGGCCGAGGACTATCCGCTGCCCAAGGTGCTGCTGGAGTACCGCAGCCTGTCCAAGCTCAAGTCGACCTACACGGACAAGCTGCCCAAGATGATCAATGCGCAGACGGGCCGGGTCCACACCAACTACGCCCAGGCGGTGGCCGTGACGGGCCGGCTGGCCTCCAACGACCCCAACCTGCAGAACATCCCGATCCGCACCAAGGAAGGGCGCCGCATCCGCGAAGCGTTCGTGGCGCCGGCCGGCAGCCATATCGTGTCGGCCGACTATTCGCAGATCGAGCTGCGCATCATGGCCCACATCTCGGGCGACGAGAACATGCTGCGCGCCTTTGCCGAAGGGGTGGACATCCACCGCGCCACGGCCGGCGAGATCTTCGGCGTGCCGGCGGCGGACGTATCGAGCGAACAGCGACGCTACGCCAAGGTGATCAACTTCGGCCTGATCTACGGCATGAGCGCGTTCGGCCTGGCGGCCAACCTGGGCATCGAACGGGGCGCGGCGCAAAGTTATATCGACCGCTATTTCGCCCGCTTCGCCGGCGTCCGGCAGTACATGGAGGACACGCGCCAGCAGGCCAAGGCGCGCGGCTACGTGGAGACGGTGTTCGGCCGCCGCCTGTGGCTGCCCGAGATCAATTCGCCCAACGGCCCGCGCCGCCAGGGCGCGGAACGGGCCGCCATCAATGCGCCCATGCAGGGCACGGCGGCCGACCTGATCAAGCTGGCCATGATCGCCGTGCAGGGCTGGCTCGAACGCGACGGCCTGCAAACGAAGATGATCATGCAGGTGCACGATGAACTGGTGCTGGAAGTGCCGGACGCGGAACTGGCGCTGGTGCGCGAGCAGTTGCCGCGCCTGATGGCCGGCGTGGCCGCGCTGAAAGTACCGCTGACGGCCGAGGTGGGCGTCGGCAAGAACTGGGACGAGGCGCACTGACACGCGGCGCATCGGTAACAGGGTAGCAAATGGCGGGCGCCCACAAGGCGCCCGTGTGGAGACGTAAAACAAAACGAGGAGACATATGAAAGATCTGGTACAAGATGCTGCAAGTCTGCTGTCGAAAACCGCGTTGTCGGACGGTGTGGACCGTCGCGACTTCCTGAAAGCTGCACTGGGCACGGGCTTTGCCGTGGCCGCCATGCCGGTGATGGCGCAAAACGTCATCAAGACCGATACCGTCGGCCTGACGGCCGGCACCATCCACCTCAACGTGAACGGGCAGACCGTGCCCGTCTACCGCGCCCAGCCCGAAGGCAAGAGCAACCTGCCCGTGATCGTGGTGGTGTCCGAGATCTTCGGCGTGCACGAGCACATTGCCGACGTGGCGCGCCGCTTCGCCAAGCTCGGTTACCTGGCGCTGGCGCCGGAACTGTTCGTGCGCCAGGGCGACCCCAGCAAGGCGGCCACCATCGCCGACCTGCAGCGCGACATCATCGCCAAGACGCCGGACCAGCAGGTGCTGGGCGACATCGACGCCACGCTGGCCTGGGCCAAGGCCAACGGCGGCAATCCGGACAAGATGGGCATTACCGGCTTCTGCTGGGGCGGCCGCATCGCGTGGATGTACGCGGCCCACAACCCGCAGCTCAAAGCGGCCGTGGCCTGGTATGGCCGCCTGGTGGGCGAAGCGAACGCCATGATGCCGACCTATCCGATCGATATCGCACCGTCGCTCAAGGTGCCCGTGCTGGGCCTGTACGGCTTGAAGGACACCGGCATCACCCAGGATTCCATCGCCCGCATGAAGGAAGCGCTGGCCCGGGCCGGCAACAAGTCGGTGTTCGTCGTGTACCCCAATTCGGGCCACGCCTTCCACGCCGACTACCGTCCCAGCTACGTGGAAGCGGACGCCAAGGACGGTTTCGCGCGCGCCATCGCGTGGTTCCGCGACCATGGCGTGATGTAAGCGTAAGCGCGCCGATTGCCGCCATTTGGCGGGAAATCGGCGACAAATCGGCGGGAATTCGGCCGGAATTCGGCAAATAAGCGGGCTGGGCGGTAAAATACCGTCCGGCCCGCGCCGCTTGCAGGCTGCGGCTGGCGCCGGGTCCCTGCCAAAAGAGGTTCAAAATCGATTCGACACTCATTTCCATCCTGCTGGCCACCACGGTCGCCGGCGTCGTCAGCATCTCGGCCGCTGCCATTTTTTCGTTCACGCTGCTGTCGAAGGTGGTCGAGCGCATGGTCAGCCTGTCGGTCGGCATCATGCTGTCCACGTCACTGCTGCATGCGCTGCCGGAGGCGTTCGAATCGCAGGCCGATGCGCGCAGCCTGTTCGCCACCCTGCTGGGCGGACTGCTGGCGTTCTTCATGCTGGAAAAGCTGGCTATCCTGCGCCACTCGCACCATCATGAGGGCGACGGCCACCATCACCATCATGGGCACGACAAGCGCGAGGCGGGCAAGGCCGGCTGGATGATCCTGGTCGGCGACGGCATGCACAACTTCACGGACGGCATCCTGATCGCGGCGGCCTTCCTGGCCAATCCCGAGCTGGGGCTGGTGACGGGCCTGGCCATCATCGCGCACGAGATACCGCAGGAGATCGGCGACTTCATCGTGCTGCTCAACGCCGGCTTCACGCGCACCCGGGCCTATGTCTACAACCTGCTGTGCAGCCTGATGGCGATCGGCGGCGGGGTGCTGGGCTACTTCATGCTGGACCGCGCCAGCGGCATGATTCCCTACGTGCTGGTGTTTGCCTCGTCCGGTTTCATCTACATCGCCGTCAGCGACCTGATGCCGCAAATGCAGCGCCGCGCCACGCTGCGCGAGACGGTGCCGCAAGTGCTGCTGATCGCCGTGGGTGTAGGCATCGTGCTGTTCCTCACGCACGGGCACTGACGACAGGACCTCTCCGCGCACCTTGCGCGGACACAAACGGAGCTATCCGGCCTGCGGTATGATGGGGTTTTGGTCAGTTGCGCGCGGTGGGTGCCATGGATACGGCAAACAAGAAGGCAAGAGCGGAATTCGATGCGTTGTCCGCGGATCAGATGCTAAGGTTGCAACGGCTGGCCGACCTGGCCAAGGTGCGGCCGGAAGACGTATGGGGGGATGTGCGGCAGTACGGATGGGAAGATGTGGAAGATTCCATCCTGGCCGATCTTGAAGCGGAAGAATATTTCAAGACCAATCCGGGCATTCCGCATGCTGAAGTGATGGCTGAAGCATGGGAGATTATCGCCCAATCCGCCAAACGAAAACGTGAAGGCCGCTGAGCTCAGGATAGTTTGGCAGTCGCAAGCTTGGCAATCCTTCGTTGGCACGTTAGAGCATATCTCCGGTCAGGACCAGATGGCCGCAGAGCAGGTGGCGCGGCGTGTCGAACAGGCGCTAGCCGTCCTGGCGACGCAGCCTGGCATTGGCACTCCTACTTTGGCGCCGGGCCGCCGCAGGTTTGCCATCCCACGCACCGGTCATACGATCGATTATCGCGTCGTGCGAGATGAGCTGCGCATCTTGCGCTGGACGCGCCAGACCCGGCACCGGCCGGGCTAGCACGACCATCCCCACTTACGCCTCGCCCGTCGCCACCGGCCGCGCCGGGTCGGCGCACCATTCGCTCCACGAGCCCGGATACAGGGCCGCGCCGCCCAGGCCGGCCACTTCCAGGGCCAGCAGGTTGTGGCAGGCCGTCACGCCGGAACCGCACTGCATGACGACATCCTGCGCCGTATCGAACAGGGGCCCGAACTCGCGCGTGAGCTGGGTGGCGTTCTTGAAGCGGCCATCGCTCAGCAGGTTGTCCTTGAAGAAGCGGTTTTTGGCGCCGGGGATGTGACCGCCCACCGGGTCCACCACTTCGTTCTCGCCGCGGAAACGGTCCGGCGAGCGCGCGTCGATCACCTTGAGCTCACTGTCGGCCAGGTTGGCCACGAGCTCGGCCGCCGTCACGGTCTTGGTCAATGTGGGTTTTTCCGTGATATGGCCGCGCGGGCGCGTGGCCACGGGCGTCACCAAGGGCAGGCCCTGGGCCGCCCAGGCGGCCAGGCCGCCATCCAGCACGGCCACGGCCGGATGGCCGATCCAGCGCAGCATCCACCACAGGCGGGCCGCGTACATGCCGCCGTGGGCGTCATAGGCCACCACCTGCGACTGGTCGTTCACGCCCCACTGGCGCAGCTTCTCGACCAGGGTCGCGCGGTCGGGCAGGGGATGGCGGCCGTGGAACTTGCCGTCCGGGCCCACCTTGGGGCCGGCCAGGTCGTCTTCCATGCTGGCGAATGCGGCGTTCTGGATGTGGCCGGCCGCATAGGCTGCGCGGCCCGCTTCCAGGTCCATCAAGTCATGGCGGCAGTCGATCACGATCCAGTCGGGATCGGTCAAGTGCTGGGCCAGGGTGGCGGCGTCTATCAGTGTCGTGTGCATGGCTGCGCTCCTTATACTTCGCTTGCGATCGGGTCGGTGTTGGCGATGGCCTTACCGCGTTCGGTACTGCGGGTATTGTAAAACGTTGCGGCGCTGCCGGACGCGAGGATCACGCCGATGCCGGCCCAGCTGTGCCAGTCGAACACGTCGCCGAACACCACCACCCCCCACACGCTGGAAAAGACGATGCCCGTGTACTGCAGGTTGGCCACCACCAGCGTCTTGCCGACCCGGTAGGCGCGCGTCATGGCCATCTGGGCGCTGGTGGCGCAGATACCTATGCCCAGCAGCAGCAGGGCGCCGTGCATGGTGTTGATGGGGTGCCAGCCGGACTGGCCGGGCGCGCCCGCCAGCATGGTGCCGGCCGCGCCGGCCACCAGGTTCATGATGGAGAAATAGAACACGACCCGGTATTCGGGCTCGCCGGCCAGCCCCAGCTTGCGCACCTGCAGGTAGGCCATGGCCGACAGCACGCTGGACGAGAGGGCGATCAGGGCCGGCGTCAGCTGGTTGGCGTGGAAGGCCGGCTGCAGCAGCAAGGTGACGCCGACAAAGCTCATGGCGACGGCCGCGATCAGCGGCCATTCCACGTGGTTTTTGGCGTGCCACCAGCCGGTGGCGAACAGGAACACGGCGATCCAGATCGGCGCCATGTAGTTGAGGGTCATGGCCGTGGCCAGCGGCAGGCGGGCGATGGCCCAGAACCACAGCCACAGCGACACCACGCCCACCAGGCCGCGCCACAGGTGGGCGCCCGGCATGGTGGTGCGGAAGCGGCCGCCTTGCAGCCGTATCATGCAGTACAGGGTGGTGACGCCCACCACGCCGCGGTAGAACACGATTTCCGACGTGGAGAACTGCTCGGAAGCCAGCTTGACGCACACCCCCATGGCGGCGAACATAAAACTGGCAAACAACATCCAAAGCGATTGCATCGAAATCCTGGTTCTGCCGCCGCGCGGCTTTGGCTGACGTTACAGCGTGATCTTGCCGCGGTACCACTCGTGGAAGTGCTGCATGCCGTCTTCCATCGGCGACTGGTAGGGGCCGGCGTCGGACGTGCCCCGGTCCATCAGGGCCTTGCGGCCCGCGTCCATGCGCAGCGCGATCTCGTCATCCTCGACCACGGTTTCCATGTAGGCGGCCCGTTCGGCTTCGATGAATTCGCGCTCGAACAGCACGATTTCCTCGGGATAGTAGAACTCCACCACGTTTTTGGTGCGCTGCGGACCTTCCGGCCACAGCGTCGAGACGATCAGCACGTGCGGATACCACTCGACCATGATGTTGGGGTACAGCGTGAGCCAGATGGCGCCATAGGGCGGCGCTTCGCCGCCGCGGAACTTGAGTACCTGCTCCTGCCAGCGCTGGTAGATGTCGGAACCGGCCTTGGCCAGGCCGCGGTTCACGCCCACCGTCTGCACGCTGTAGTCGCGGCCGAATTCCCAGCGCAGGTCGTCGCAGCTGACAAAGCTGCCCAGGCCCGGGTGGAACGGTTCGACGTGGTAGTCCTCCAGGTAGACTTCGATGAAAGTCTTCCAGTTGTAGTTGCAGGTCTGGACTTCCACGTGGTCGAACATATAGCCCGAGAAATCGAGGTCCTTGGTGACCGACAGTTCCTTCAGCTGCTCCATGACGTTGTAGCCGTTCTGCTCGAACAGCAGCCCGTTCCAGTTCTGCAACTGGGTCTTGGGCAGGTTCAGGCAGGGCGTGGTCTCGAAGTGCGGCGCACCGATCAGTTCACCCTTGAGGTCATAGGTCCAGCGGTGCAGCGGGCAGACGATGTTGTTGGCGTTGCCGCGGCCATTGAACATCAGCGCCTGGCGGTGGCGGCACACGTTGGACAGCAGTTCGAGGCCGTTGGCGTTGCGCACCAGCATGCGCCCTTCGTTTTCGGAAACAAGGGTCGCAAAGTCGCCGGCGTTCGGCACCATCAGCTCATGGCCCACATAGCGCGGACCAGCCTGGAATAATTGTTGTATTTCGCGCTGCAACAGCGCGTCGTCAAAATAGACGTTTACCGGAAGTTGCGCTTCAGATCGCGCGAGCTTGGCGTGGCTACCCAGATCGGACATCCAAACCCCCCTTAATATGTACATCAAACCAAAGAGAGACAGAATCCGTAAAGACCTGAATTCAAGTTGTTGAAAATGGTATTTCGGACAGAACCGGAGATTATACCGCGTTTCCACCCCCTTGGCGGGCTGATCGGTAGCCATCTGCCCCGGCCTTGATCCGGCAACCCGGTCCCGGAGTGAGATGGGACCGATTGCGATAAAATCCAGTTTTCCTGATAAAACGCAGGCCCAGGCGCCATGGGCGGCGGCGCTTTAGTTCCACCGGATAAGTTGGTTTGTTCTAAAATAACGGGCTACACTGCGCCCGCAGCGCTGTTTTTTGCACAACTCGGGCACTTTTGCCTGTAAAGATCCGAATTCTATGTCTAAGAAATCAAGCGCGGACGCCGCGCAAACGGCCGCGCCGCCCGCTACCTTCGAGGAAGCGATGGCCGAACTGGCCCAACTGGTCGCCCAAATGGAGGCCGGCCAGCTGCCGCTGGAAGCGTCGGTAGCGGCCTACCAGCGCGGTTCGGAGCTGGTGAAATACTGCGCCCAGCAACTCGACAAGGTGGAATCCCAGGTCAAGGTGCTGGAAGGGGACATGCTCAAGCCCTTCGCCGAAGCCCAGGAGGATGCAGCATGACGCCTGCCTTCGACGACTGGATGAAAACCGTGCAGGCCGCCTCCGAGCGCGACCTGGGCGCCTATCTGCCGGGCCCGGATCAGGTGCCCACCAAACTGCACGACGCCATGCGCTACGCCCTGCTGGGCGGCGGCAAGCGGGTGCGCCCGCTGCTGGTGTATGCGGCCGGCGCCCTGTTCGGGGCCGACGAGCAGCTGCTGAGCCGCGCGGCGGCGGCCGTGGAAATGATCCACGCCTACTCGCTGGTGCACGATGACATGCCCTGCATGGACGACGACGCCCTGCGCCGCGGCAAGCCCACCGTGCATGTGGCGTATGATGAGGCGACGGCCCTGCTGGTGGGCGACGCGCTGCAGTCGCAAGCGTTCCTCGTGCTGTCCGAGGCGGCGCCGTGCGAACGCCTGGTGCCCATGCTGCGCCTGCTGGCCCACGCGGCCGGCTCGGCCGGCATGTGCGGCGGCCAGGCCATCGACCTCGATAGCGTGGGCCTGAGTCTGACCCTGGAACAGCTGGAGCAGATGCACCAGCTGAAAACGGGCGCCCTGCTGCGCGCCTCCGTCGTGCTGGGCGCACTGGCCGGCAAGACGCTGGACGCGGCCGAGACGGCGGCCCTGAACGATTACGCGCGCGCCATCGGCCTGGCCTTCCAGGTGGTGGACGACGTGCTCGATGCGACGGCCGATTCGGCCACGCTGGGCAAGACGGCCGGCAAGGATGCGGCCGACAACAAGCCGACCTATGTCTCCATCCTCGGCCTGGAACCGTCGCGCGCGCTGGCGCAACAATTGCGGCTCGACGCGCACGCAGCGCTCGCGCCGTTCGGTGAAAAAGCTCTGCGGTTACGCGAACTCGCGGATTTGATCGTGCAGAGGAAAGCATAAATATGAACTTGCTCGAAAATATAGATTCCCCGGCCGACGTGCGCAAGCTGGCGCGCCATCAGCTCACGCCGCTGGCGCATGAACTGCGCCACTACCTGCTGGACTCCGTGTCCAAGACGGGCGGCCACCTGTCGTCCAACCTGGGCACGGTGGAACTGACGGTGGCGCTGCACTATGTGTTCAACACGCCGCACGACCGCATCGTGTGGGACGTGGGCCACCAGACCTACTCGCACAAGATCCTCACGGGCCGGCGCGAACGCATGCACACGCTGCGCCAGCTGGACGGCATCTCCGGCTTCCCCAAGCGCGACGAGAGCGAATACGACACCTTCGGCACGGCCCACTCGTCGACCTCGATCTCGGCCGCGCTGGGCATGGCGCAGGCGGCCAAGATCAAGGGCGAACAGCGCCACGCCATCGCCGTCATCGGCGACGGCTCGATGACGGCCGGCATGGCCTTCGAGGCGCTCAACAACGCCGGCGTACAGGAAGACCTGAATTTGCTGGTGATCCTGAACGACAACGACATGTCGATCTCGCCGCCCGTGGGCGCGCTGAACCGCTACCTGGCGCGCCTGATGTCGGGCCAGTTCTACGCGGCCGCCAAGAACGTGGGCAAGTCGGTGCTGCCGGCGCCCGTGCTGGAACTGGCCAAGCGGCTGGAAGAACACGCCAAGGGCATGGTGGTGCCGGCCACCATGTTCGAGGAATTCGGCTTCAACTACATCGGCCCCATCGACGGCCATGACCTGGAATCGCTGATCCCCACGCTGCAGAACATCAAGCAGCTCAAGGGTCCGCAGTTCCTGCACGTGGTGACCAAGAAGGGCCAGGGCTACAAGCTGGCCGAGGCCGATCCGGTGCTGTACCACGGTCCGGGCAAGTTCAATCCGGCCGAAGGCATCAAGCCGGCCGCGGCGCCGGGCAAGACCACCTACACGGAAGTATTCGGCAACTGGCTGTGCGACATGGCCGCCGCCGACAAGCGCCTGGTCGGCATCACGCCGGCCATGCGCGAAGGCTCGGGCATGGTGCGCTTCGAGCAGAAGTTCCCGGACCGCTATTTCGACGTCGGCATCGCCGAGCAGCACTCCGTCACCTTTGGCGCCGGCCTGGCCTGTGAAGGGCTCAAGCCGGTGGTGGCGATCTACTCCACCTTCCTGCAGCGCGCCTACGACCAGCTGATCCACGACGTGGCGCTGCAGAACCTGGACGTGACGTTCGCGCTCGACCGCGCCGGCCTGGTGGGCGCGGACGGCGCCACCCACGCCGGCAATTACGACATGGCCTACCTGCGCTGCATTCCCAACATGGTCATCATGGCCGCCTCGGACGAGAACGAGTGCCGCCAGATGCTCACCACCGGCTACCAGTACAACGGTCCGGCCGCGATCCGCTATCCGCGCGGCGCCGGCATCGGTGCGGCCATCGATCCGGCCCTGACGACGATCGCCATCGGCAAGGGCGAGATCAAGCGCCAGGGCCAGAAGATCGCCATCCTGGCTTTCGGTTCGATGGTGGCGCACAGCGTCAAGGCTGCGGCGTCGCTCGACGCGACGGTGGCCAATATGCGCTTCGTCAAGCCGCTGGACGTGGAGCTGGTCAAGCAGCTGGCCGCCAGCCACGACTACCTGGTGACGGTGGAAGAGGGCTGCATCATGGGCGGCGCCGGCGCTGCCGTGGCCGAGGCGCTGGCCGCCGAAGGCATCGTCAAGCCCATCCTCATGCTGGGCCTGCCCGACAAATTCATCGACCATGGCGACCCGGCCAAGCTGCTGGCCAGCGTGGGCCTGGACGCGGACGGCATCGCCGCCTCGATCCGCCAGCGCTTCGGCGCCGACGTCCCACGCCTGGTGGTCAACAACGCCTGACCGGCTCGGTACGAACCACAGAAAACGGCGCCTCGGCGCCGTTTTTTTTACATCCCTCAAAAAAGGGGTACGTCCCCATTTCCAAAAAAAAGGGTACGTCCCCAAAAAAAGGGGTACGTCCCCATTTTTCAAAAAAAGGGGTACGTCCCCATTTTTCGATAACTGTGTTACGTCCACAGTTTCCGTCCCCAGTTTTCATATGCATGTACACGCTGGGCTCGCCGCAATTATTTTGTTACGTCCCGGGTTTTTGCGTCGTTTGCGCCACCGCAGGCTGGCGGTGAGCGTGGCCTTGCGCCGGGGGCGCTTCAATCCTATATTGATATAAATCGTTTATATCGACGTGCGTCTGGTCGTGGCGGCCCGGCGCAGGGGAGGGCGGCATGTACCGGGTTTCCATGTGGACGGCGGTCTTGTTGCTGTGCTGCGGTGCGGCACGGGGGCAGGTGCCGGAATCGGGGCGCTGGCAGGAGCTGCGTTTTCCGGCCGATGCGGTGGACAGCCAGGTCGAGGACCGCTACATCGACCGCGTGGTGACATTGGCCGCCGGCGGCAAGCTCGATGACGATCCTGCCCTGCTGGCGCGCCTGCGTTCCATCAGCGCCGGCCTGATACGGGCCGCCGTGGCCCTCAAGCCGGAGGCGGCCCAGTGGCAATGGGAGCTGCACACCACCAGCGACCCCGAGGTCGATGCCGTCTGCATGGCGGGCGGGAAGATCCTCGTCGGCAGCGCCTTCGTGCGCGACATGGCACTCGATGATGGCGAGCTGGCCACCTTGCTGGGACATGAGGTGGCCCATGCCGTGGCCGAGCATGTGCGCGAGACGTTGTCCGAGGCGCTGGTCCTGGTGCGCCTGCCGCCGCTGCCGCTCGATGTGCTGATGGAGCGGCTCGACAGCGATCTGTCGCTGCAGATCAAGCTGTCAGATCTGTCCAGCCTGCAGGAGAGCGAGGCCGACCAGTTAGGGATGGTGCTGGCTTACCGGGCCGGCTGGCCGCTGGCGGCCATGGTCCGCTTCTACGGCAAACTGGCGGCACATGAACAGGCCGCACTGATAGGCGACCACCCGGGCGCCGCTTCGCGCCTCAGCATGGCCCGCGGCATGGCGCTGCTGCTGGGCAGCGATGCGCCGCTGGCGATATCTCCCTGATAGCAATAGTGACCGGGCTACTGGCCGCCGTGCGCGGCCACGGCAGGCTTGAGCGCCGCCTCGACGGCGGTCCGGATTGCCGTCATGTCGCACTGGATGGCAAAGTGGCCGCAATCGCTATCGAGCATCGTCATGTCCGCATGAAGCAGCGGCGCCAGCGCCTGCGCCGCGCGGGGATTGACCAGCTGGTCCTGGCTGGCGTTGATCAGGTGGACCCGTGCCCGCACCTGAGCCGCCGCCTGCTCCAGCCCCTGCGGCCCACCCGGCCCGCCGCCGATGTCCTGGCTGAGCAGGGCGCGGATCTGGGCCAGGTTGTCATTGGCGTCCGGCGCCTCGGGATCGGGCGCCACCGTCTCGCGCAGGAACTGGGCGAAGGCGGCCGGCGCCGTCGTGCGCTGCCGGTATCCGGGCGACGTGGCATTCAAGGCAAACACCATCTGGAACAGGGGCAGCGGCGGGTTGCGTTGGTAGTCGCCGCCGGCAAAGGCGGCGTCGGTAACGATGGCCTGTTCGGCCGTGTGCCAGAACAGCAGGTCATAACTGGACAGGCGCGGGGTGGCGGCGACGGGAATGGCGACATCCATGAAGCGCGGGTGGCTGACCGTCCACTGGAGCGCCTGCATGCCGCCCATCGAGTAGCCGATTACCGCGTGCAGGTGGTTGATGCCCAGCGTCTCCGTCAGCAGGCGGTACTGGCTGGCCACCATGTCGCGGATGGTGAAGGCAGGGAAGGCCTTGCCGTGCTGGCTGGCGCTGTTGGACGGCGAACAGGAGACGCCGTTGCCGATCGCATCCACCAGGATCACGAAGTAAGGTGCGGGATCGAACAGGCCCTGCGGACCTAGCACGGCCAGCAGCTGCTCGCTGGTGCCCGTGTGCCAGGTGGGCACCAGGATGGCGTTGCTGCGCGCGGCGCTGAGCGTGCCGAGCGTGCGGTAGCCGAGCTGGCAGTCGCGGATGACGGCGCCGCTTTCCAGTTTCATGTCGCCCAGGCGGGCAAACTGCTGGGGCGCCTTGGGCGCCTCTGCGTGCGCGTGCGCGGCCAGCATGGCGCCGCACAGCAGGAGGACCCGTGCAATGGCGGACGGGGATGCGCGTCGTTGCGTCATGGCGTACTCCGATCGGGGCGGGCCGCTCCCGGCCCATGATGGCTTAACTGCGTAGCTCAACCTGGCGGCTTAGCCGCATGGTTTAGCTGCGCTTGCGTTCGTGCTGCCACAGCACGTCGCTGCCGCCGGCAAAGCGGTTGAGCACGCGCGACAGCACGAACATCAGGTCCGACAGGCGGTTCACATACTGGCGCGGATGGTCGTGGATGGTTTCGGCCTTGCCCAGCGTGACGATGGCGCGTTCGGCACGGCGGCATACGGTGCGGCACACGTGCGCCACAGCCGCCGCCCGCGAGCCGGCCGGCAGGATGAATTCGGTCAGCGCCGGCAGGTCGGCGTTGTACTTGGCCAGCAGGTCGTCGAGCCGGGCCACGTGGGCTTCCGTGATCATCTGGTAGCCGGGGATGCACAGCTCACCGCCCAGGTCGAACAGGTCGTGCTGGATCGTTACCAGTTCCTCGCGCAGGGCGTCGGGCATGGCTTCGCACAGCAGCAGGCCGATGTTGGAATTGAGTTCGTCCACGTCGCCCATGGCGTGCACCCGCACGCTGTCCTTGCCGGTGCGCGTGCCGTCGCCCAGGCCGGTGGTGCCGTTGTCGCCGGTGCGGGTGGCGATCTTGGAGAGTCGGTTGCCCATGATGGTTACTGATCCGTTAAAAGTTGAGAGGATACGCCAAAACGGCGCCGGCCGCCGCATTTCACCCTGCTGCCAGCATGGCCAGCATAGGCAGATTATGCCAGCCTGATGCCGGTCCGCCCATGACGCCGGCGTGCCGCGGGAAGGCGACAATAGCGGCGTATCCGCATCAATTGACCGGCCCCACGCGACGGCGGCGCCGTTTGTGCTTACAATCGATGTCTATCGACTCGCACTCATCGCCGCCATGCACATCGCTCCCTCCGATCCGGCCGCCATATCCGCCCGCCGGCAACAAGTGGCCGACGCCCTGCGCGCCGTGCTGCCGGCGCGCTGCGTGCTGTCCGAACCGGAAGACACCCGGCCCTACGAATGCGACGGCCTGGCCGCCTACCGCCAGCTGCCCATGATCGTCACCCTGCCCGACAGCGAGGCGCAGGTGCTCGCCATCGTCAACGTTTGCCGCGCGCTGAATGTGCCCATCGTGCCGCGCGGGGCCGGCACCGGCCTGTCGGGCGGCGCCATGCCGATCGCCGACGGCGTGGTGCTGTCGACGGCGCGCCTGAACCAGATCGTCCGCATGGACGCCTACGCGCGTACGGCCGTGGTGCAGCCGGGCGTGCGCAACCTGGCCATTTCCGATGCCGCCGCCCGCCACGACCTGTACTACGCGCCCGACCCCTCGTCCCAGATCGCCTGCACCATCGGCGGCAACGTGGCCGAGAACTCGGGCGGCGTGCACTGCCTGAAATACGGCCTGACGGTGCATAACGTGCTGCGTGTGCGCATGGTCACCATCGAGGGCGAGGTGGTGGAGCTGGGCGGCGAGGCGCTGGACGCGCCGGGCCTGGACCTGCTGGCCGTGTTCATCGGCTCCGAGGGCATGCTGGGCATCGTGACGGAAGTGACGGTCAGGCTGATCCCCAAGCCGTCCACGGCGCGCGTGATCATGGCTTCGTTCGGCGAAGTGGGCGCCGGCTGCAACGCCGTGGCCGACCTGATCGCGGCCGGCATCATCCCGGCAGGACTGGAGATGATGGACCAGACTTCGGCCCGCATGGTCGAACCGTTCTGCAAGGCAGGCTACGACACGGAGGCTGCCGCCATCCTGCTGTGCGAGGCCGACGGCACGGTGGAGGAGGTGGAGGAAGACATCGTGCGCATGACGGCGGTGCTGCAGGCGGCCGGCGCCAGCGCCATCGCCGTGTCGCAGGACGAGGCCGAGCGGCTGCGCTTCTGGTCCGGCCGCAAGAACGCCTTCCCGGCCGCCGGCCGCATCTCGCCCGACTACTACTGCATGGACGGCACCATTCCCCGCAAGCGTCTGGCCGAGGTGCTGGCCGGGATCGCGCGCATGGAAACCAAGTACGGCCTGCGCTGCGCCAACGTGTTTCATGCCGGCGACGGCAACCTGCATCCGCTGATCCTGTTCGACGCCAACCAGCCCGACGAATTCGCGCGGGCCGAGGCTTTCGGCGCCGAGATCCTGGCGCTGAGCGTGGAGGTGGGCGGCACCATCACGGGCGAACATGGGGTGGGTATCGAGAAGATCAATTCCATGTGCGAGCAATTCACGGCCAGGGAGCTCGAAGCGTTCTTCGCCGTCAAGCGTGCCTTCGACCCGCTGTCGCTGCTCAATCCCGACAAGGCAATTCCGACCCTGAACCGCTGCGCCGAATTCGGCAAGATGCGGGTCACGGGCGGCGTGCTGAAGTTCCCCGATTTGCCGCGTTTCTGACGGAGTCCCCTTGCAAGCGCTCATCGCACAATACCAACAACAGATCCGCGCGGCCACGGCCGCCGGCACGGCGCTGCGCCTGCGCGGCGGCGGCACCAAGGACTGGTACGGCAACGCGCCGGCCGGCGAACTGCTCGACACGCGCGCCTACTGCGGCGTGCTGGCCTACGAACCGACGGAACTGGTGATCACGGCCCGCTGCGGTACGCCATTGGCCGAGATCGAGGCATTGCTGGCCGAACGGCGCCAGATGCTGGCGTTCGAGCCGCCCCGCTATGGCGCCGCATCGACCATCGGCGGCGTGGTGGCGGCCGCCCTGTCCGGACCGCGCCGCGCCAGCGCCGGCGCCGTGCGCGACTTCGTGCTGGGTGCGGCCATGATGGACGGCCACGGCGAGCTGCTGTGCTTCGGCGGCCAGGTGATGAAGAACGTGGCTGGCTACGACGTCTCGCGCCTGCTGGCCGGCTCGCTCGGTACGCTGGGGCTGATCATGGACGTGTCGCTCAAGGTGTTGCCGCTGCCCGTATGCGAGGCCACCTTGCGCCTGGAGCTGCCCGAGATCGACGCGCTGCGGCGCCTGAACGAGTGGGGCGGCCAGCCATTGCCCATTTCGGCCAGCTGCTGGCACGGCGGCGTGCTGACGGTGCGCCTGTCCGGCGCCGAGGCGGCCGTGGGCGCCGCGCGGCGCAAGCTGGGCGGCCAGCTGGTGGACGACGGCGCCGCTTACTGGGCCAGCCTGCGTGACCAGCGTCACCCGTATTTCGACGGCGGTGAATTGTGGCGCCTGTCCGTGCCACCAGCCGCCAGCGCCCTGGTGCTGAAGGGCGAACAGCTGATCGAATGGGGCGGGGCGCTGCGCTGGCTGCGGGTGGCCGGCGGCGACGCGGCCGCCATCCGCCGCACGGCGGCGTCCGTGGGTGGCCACGCCACCCTGTTCCGGGGCGGCGACCGGCGCGCCGGCGTGTTCCAGCCGCTGGCGCCGGCGGTGGCCGCCATCCACCAGCGGCTCAAGGCCGGCTTCGACCCGGCCGGCATCTTCAATCCCGGCCGCATGTACTGACGGAGCGCCATGCAAACCAATCTCGCCGATTTCATCAAGAACACGCGCGACGGCGATGAAGCCGACGCCATCCTGCGCGCCTGCGTGCATTGCGGCTTTTGCACGGCCACCTGTCCCACCTACCAGCTGCTGGGCGACGAGCTGGATGGGCCGCGCGGGCGCATCTACCTGATCAAGCAGGTGCTGGAAGGGGCGCCTGTCACGGCCAAGACCCAGGGCCACCTGGACCGCTGCCTGACCTGCCGTAACTGCGAATCGACCTGTCCGTCCGGCGTCAAGTACGGCCGGCTGGCCGACATCGGCCGCAAGGTGGTGGAGCAGCGCGTGCAGCGTCCGCTGGCCGAGCGCCTCAAGCGCGCCGTGCTGCGGGAGGCGCTGCCGCGCAGCTGGATCTTCACGCCGGCGCTGCGGGCGGGCCAGCTGTTCCGGCCCTTGCTGTCCAAGCCCTTGCAGGACAAGATCCCGCGGCTGCAGGGCGCTGGCCGGCGTCCCGCGCGCGCCCATGCGCGCAAGATGCTGGTGCTCGAAGGCTGCACCCAGCCGGGCATGGCGCCCAACATCAACAGCGCCACGGCACGCGTGCTCGATGCGCTGGGCGTGCAGCTGCTGAGCGCACCGAAGGCCGGCTGCTGCGGCGCGCTGCGCTACCACCTGAACGACCAGGACGGCGGCTTGGACGACATGCGCCGCAACATCGACGCCTGGTGGCCCTATGTGGAAGGCACGGACGGCGCACCCACGGTGGAGGCGATCGTAATGACGGCGTCCGGCTGCGGCGCCACCGTCAAGGAATACGGCCACCTGCTGGCGCACGATGGCGCCTACGCCGCCAAGGCCGAACGCATTTCGGCGCTGACGCGCGACCTGAGCGAAGTGATGCCGGAATTCGAGGAAGAACTGGGGCGCCGGCTGCGCGGCAAGATAGATCAGCGGGTGGCCTATCATCCCCCTTGCACGCTGCAGCATGGGCAGCAGATCCGCGGCAAGGTGGAAGGCGTGCTGCGCGCGGCCGGAGTGGATGTGCAGCTGTGCGCGGACAGCCATCTGTGTTGCGGCTCGGCCGGCACCTATTCGCTGCTGCAGCCGGAACTGTCGCTGCAGCTGCGCGACCGCAAGCTGGCCAATCTGGCGGCCACCGAGGCACAGGTGATCGTGTCGGCCAACGTGGGCTGCCAGGCCCACCTGCAATCGGGCACGGACACGCCCGTCCAGCACTGGATAGAACTGATAGACCGCGCGCTGGCGCCGTGAGCGGCGGGCCTTAGCGCCAGCGCTCGGCCTGTTTGACCAGGTAGTGGTCGTACACGTAGCGCGGGCGCCGGGATGGGTAATGTGGGCTTACTCGACTTCCTTCAGTACTTTTTCCACCGTCGCCAGACGGGATTTCAAGTCGCTCAGCGTGGCGTCGATGGACGTCAGGCGCCGCGCGGCTTCGGCTTGCGCTGCAACCGCCTGTTCGGCGAGCTGGCGGTAGGCGTTATCGTTGGCCTGGTGCGCTTTCGCCTGCTGGACGGCGGCGTAGGAACGCATGCCGAACACCAGGACGATGGCGGCGAGCGGCAGGCAGATCGTCAAAAGATAGACACTTACGGACATGATGGCCTCTACGTTTCAGTATTGTTGGTCAGGGACTGCACCGCCTGTGCGATGGCGGCCGGGGTAAGGTCGACGTCGAAATCGGCCGCTTCAAAATACTTGAGCGCCTTGCCGTCGTGGGACAGCTCCAGCTGGCTCGTCACCAGGCCCGCGTCTTCCAGCTTCTGCAGGTGCAGGTGCAGCAGCGGGCGGCTGATGCCGAGCTCCCGCGCCAGCTGGCTGACGTAGTTGCGCCCGCCCGACTCCAGCATGGCGACGATGCGCAGCCGGTGCGGGTTGGCCAGCGCCGACAGCATGGCCAGCAGCCGGTTTCCGTCGATTTGTAGTGTTTTCGTTTTCACGTGTAAAGAATATCTGACACGTGACAGTAAGGCAAGCGATTTCGCTGCGATGGATGCGCAGCGATTTGGGCGGATGCAAAAGCGGGGTTGGGTCAGCGGTTGCGGAATACCGGGCAGAAGGCTGTATTGCCGGTGTAGCTTTGTCCGGCCGTGCCGTCGGGCTTGAGTTCCTTGAGCCAGCCGTCGGGATGGGCCGGCGTCGGCCGCTTGCCGCAGTTGGTGTGCACCCAGTGGATGCCCACGCCCCTGGAGTAGAGCTGGCCGCACACGCCGATCTTGTCGTTCACCTTGATCGCATTGAGCGGGGCCGGAATGCCGGCATTACCCTGGTCAAAGCCGGGGACGAAGACGTTGTCGATGGCGACGTCGTAGATCCTGCCGTCCTGGTCCGCCTTCATCGTCAGGTGCGTGTGCGACAGCTCCACGCCCTTGCGATACTGGCCATGCGCGAATTTGGGGCCGCGCACGACCACGCCGGTGCGGTAGGAACCGGCGGCCGCGCTGCAATCGCTGGCCTCGTCGGCAAACGCGCCGGTGGCGGTAACAAGCAGGCAGGTGACCAGCAGGGTTTTCATCATGACGTCCTCTATGTGGTGGGTGATTCGGGAAGTGCGAACGGGTGCCGGCTACGTGGGTTTTATAGCAGCTTGTGATAGATGACGAATCCCGGCTTGTCGGCCACTTTATCGTAAAGCTGCATGGCCGTCAGATTGGTTTCGCGCGTTTGCCAGTAGACGCGGGCAATGCCGGCCGTCCTTGCCTGTTCGTAGACCGCGTTGATCAGCGCCCGGCCCACGCCCAGTCCCCGGGCCTCTTCAGCGGTGAACAAATCCTGCAGGTAGCAGGTCGGTGCGATCTGTATCGTGTTGCGGTGGTAGAGGAAATGGACCAGTCCCAGCAACCTGCCTGCCCGTTCGGCCACCATGGCGTGCATGGGCTCATAGGCGTCGAAGAAGCGCGACCAGGTCATCCTGGTAATTTCCGGCGCCAGGGCCGTTTCGCCGGATCGGCCGTAGAAGGCGTTGTAACCGTCCCAGAGCGGTTTCCACTGCGGGAAATCGTCCTGCTGCACTGCGCGTATCACCAGCTGTTCGCTCATGGTTTCCTTGTCAAATGGTTGGGGGCCGGATTCCTGCCCGCCGATTTTCACCCTAAATCATCGATCGGATAAGGCGTGCCGTCCTTGTGAGCATACCCAGCGATTTCCGGGGCGAATACGAGGTCGACGTCGGAGTACACCACGCGATCGTTGGCCATACGTGAGCCAACCTCCAGGCAGAGGGCCGTCGCTTCGCTCCGGTTGACGAGATGGTGCCCATTCGGCGTGTTCGCGGGAAAGGCGGCACAGTCGCCCGCCCGCATCAGCCGTTCGCCGCTGTCCGTGATGAGCACAACTTCGCCAGATATCACATACACAAATTCATCTTCCGCCGAATGCCAGTGACGCTGCCCGGACCAACAACCGGGCGGGAGCTCGATGCGATTGACGCCAAACTGCGTCAGGCCGCCTGCATCGCCCAGCCGCTGGCGGACGCGCGCAGCAACCTCCAAGTGGTAGGGAGCCGGATAATCGGAGCCTGTATGCGCAGGGACATTGTTCAAATCGAGTTTGGGCATGGTCACTACACCTCTGGTCAGTTTTACGGTTCGTCTTCGCCGCGCCCTGTGTTTGCACGCATGGATCGCGACCGCTCTCATCACCCCGCCGCAAACAGCGGGAACTGGGCGCCGCCATCGGCATCCTCGCCATGCAGGCTGACGATGGGCGGCAGCCGCGTGGCCGCTTGCCAGATGGGGGCGCTGTCGAAAGCGGCCACCCAGGCCAGCACTTCGCCGGCCGGCATGGGGCGGGCGATGCCGTAACCCTGGGCCAGGTCGCAGCCCAGCCGCAGCAGCATGGCGCCATGCTCCACCGTTTCCACCCCTTCGGCGATGATGCGCATGCCGAACGAGCGCGCCAGGCTGATGATGGCGCTCACCAGGTGCAGGTCTTCCCGGTCCACCAGCATGGCGCGCACGAAGCTCTGGTCGATCTTCAGCGTGTCGGCCGGCAGCCGCTTGAGGTAGGACAGCGACGAATAGCCGGTGCCGAAATCGTCCAGCGCGAAGCTGATGCCCTGCTGCTGGCAGGCCAGCATGATGGCGCGCACGTGGGCGATGTCGCTCAGGGCCGACGATTCGAGTATTTCCAGCTCCAGCATGGCCGGCGGCACGTCCGGGAATTCGGCCAGGATGGCGCACAGGCGCTCGACGAAATCGGCGCGCTGGAAATGGCGCCCGGCGATGTTGATGCTGACCACCCAGTCCGGCATGTCGGCCCGCCACGCCTGCAGCTGGCGCAGCGCCTCGCGCAGCACCCATTCGCCGATGTCGACGATGATGTCGCTGTGCTCGACGATAGGCAGGAAGTCCATCGGCCCCACCAGCCCCCGCTGCGGATGCTGCCAGCGCAGCAGCGCTTCCATGCCGATGATGCGGCCGGTGCGCATGTCGAGCTTGGGCTGGTAGTGCAGCCGCAGCTGGCCGGCGCGCAGCGCGGCGCGCACTTCCGTGCGGCGGTTGTGGTGGGTGCGTACCTGTTCGTCCAGGTCGGCGTCGAAGAAGTGGAAACGCTTGCGGCCCGTGATCTTGGCCTGGTACAGGGCCTGGTCGGCGTGGCGCAGCAGGAGGTCGGCGCTGGTCTCGGTGCCGGTGTAGATGGCCACGCCCACGCTGGCCGACATCTTCACCACTTCCCCTTCGCACAGATAGTCGCGTTCCAGCGCGGCCATCAGGCGCTGCAGCACGGGGGCGATGGCGTTGCGTTCGCCAAGTTCGGGCAGCAGCAGCACGAATTCGTCGCCGCCCAGGCGCGCCACATACTGGCGGTGTTCGGCCAGCTCGTGCAGGCGGCTGGCCACCTGCTTGAGCAGGGCGTCGCCCACGGCCTGGCCCAGGCTGTCGTTGACGTGCTGGAAGTGGTCGAGGTCGAACAGGCACACAGCCAGCCGGTAATGGCCGTCGCGGGCGCGCGCGATCTCGTGCTCGAAGCGGGCCGCCAGCGCGGCGCGGTTGGGCAGGCCGGTGAGGATGTCGTGATTGCTCTGCCATGACATCTGCTGGATCAGCTGGCGCCGTTCCGTCACGTCGCGGAACACCAGCACCATGCCGTGCACGGATCCGTTGGCCGAGCGGATGGCGGCGGCCGTGTATTCGATGGTCGACAACTGGCCCGACAGATGGCGCAGGGCCTGGTTGCTCATCTTGACGGCGGCGCTGCCGGCGCAGATGGCGTCCGTGGCCTTGAGCAGCGCGTGCTGGCCGAAGTTATTGGCCAGTGCGAACACCTGGTGCAGTTCCATACCGCGCGCCTGCTCCTCGTCGCGTCCGGTCAGGGCCTGGGCCACGGCGTTGACGGTGACGATGCGGCCGGCCGTGTCGGTGGTGATGACGGCGTCGCCGATCGAGGCCAGCGTGACTTCGATGCGCTCCTTTTCCGCCCGCAGCTGCTGCTGGCTGCGCCGCAGCGTGTGCACCAGCGCCGCCACCTTCTCGGCCATGTTGTTGAAGGTGCGGGCCAGGGCGCGCGCTTCCAGCGTGCCGCGCTCGCGCATGCGTACCGTGTAGTCGCCGTGCTGGAATCGATCGGTGGCCGCTTCCAGGCGCCGCAGCATGCGCTGGTTGAGGCACACGAGCATGGCCAGCAGGGCGTAGATGATGGTGATGTTGATGGCCGAGATCACGGCTTGCTGGCGCACCGTGTGCCACACGGCGTTCAGCTGCGCGGTGGGCGCGAACTGCAGCGCCAGCGTGGCGCGCGGGCCGATGGCGCGCTCCATGGCGAGCGCCGGCACCGTGCCCAGGCCGGCGAACCAGGAGGGGAAGCGGACCGGCTCCGGCGCCGCGCGCAGCGCTTCCAGGTGGCCGCCCGGGTAGTCGAGGCGGACATCGGCCACGTCGGGATTGAGCAGCAGGGCGCCGGCCAGCACCGTGTCGAGCGCGCCGCGGTCGCGCGCGGCCAGCGCCGGCTGCAGGGCTGTGGCCAGGTAGCTTTCCAGCTCGCGCGCCTGCTGCCGGTAGCGCGCCCCGGCCGCCTGCGATTCGCCGTCGATCAGCAGGGTGTAGCGCACGCCGGTGACGACCGCGATGATGACGAAGATCGGCAGGAACAGGCGGGAATAGGTTCCCATCCGCATCCAGCGTGATAACAATTTCCCGAGCAGCGGCATAGACGGTCGATTTAATCCGGCAAATTTATCCACACTCATTATTACCGAAAAGTTAATCCACACGCATTTTATTTTGCCACTCGTAAAGTTCGCGGGGCCGCGGGACGGCGACCCCGGTGTGGCGGGCGGCACAGGCGGCCCGGGCGCGCGACTGCCCGACCCTAAAGCTTGCATATTGCAAGCCGGAGGGCCGTCGTACGCCTGATTGTGGGTGGGGAGCGGGAGGCTGACGGGGCCTGGCCGCGATTATTCGGCCAACAGCTTTTCTATGTCGGCGATCAATTCTTCGGGCTTGGTGGCCGGCGCGTAACGCTTGTAGACGGTGCCGTCCTTGCGCACCAGGAACTTGGTGAAGTTCCACTTGATGCCTTCCGTGCCCAGCAGGCCGGGCGCGTCCTTCTTGAGCTGCTTGAACAGGGGATGGGCGCCGCTGCCGTTCACGTCCACCTTGGCGAACATGGGGAAGGTGACGCCGTAGTTCTTTTCGCAGAAGGCGCCGATCTCGTCTGCCGAGCCCGGTTCCTGGGCGCCGAACTGGTTGCACGGGAAACCCAGTACCACGGCGCCCTTGTCCTTGAACTGTTCATACACCGCTTCCAGCCCCTGGTACTGGGGCGTGAAGCCGCACTTGCTGGCCGTGTTGACGATCAACAGCACCTGGCCTTTGTACTGGCCCAGGCTGACGGGCTTGCCCGACAGGGTGTCCGCTTCCAGGTCGAAAATAGTATGCATCAGATGATTCCCAAATGTTCGGTGCCGGCCGACAGGTCGCGCGTCTTGGCGGCCTTGCCTTCCAGCTTGATGGTGAGCCGCAGGTCGTTCACGGAATCGGCGTTGCGCAGGGCGTCCTCGTAGGTGATCAGGTCGGCCTCGAACAGGTCGAACAGGGACTGGTCGAAGGTCTGCATGCCCAGCTCGCGCGACTTCTTCATCAGCTCCTTGATCTCGTGCACCTGGCCCTTGAAGATCAGGTCCGAGATCAGGGGCGAATTGAGCATGATCTCGATGGCCACGGCGCGGCCCCGGCTTTCCTTGCGCGGCACCAGGCGTTGCGAGATCATGCCGCGCAGGTTGAGCGACAAGTCCATCAGCAACTGCTGGCGGCGCTCTTCCGGGAAGAAGTTGATGATGCGGTCCAGCGCCTGGTTGGCGCTGTTGGCGTGCAGCGTGGCCAGGCACAGGTGGCCCGTCTCGGCGAAGGCGATGGCGTGGTCCATGGTCTGGCGGTCGCGGATCTCGCCGATCTGGATCACGTCCGGCGCCTGGCGCAGCGTGTTCTTCAGGGCCACTTCCCAGTCTTCCGTGTCGACCCCCACCTCGCGCTGGGTGATGATGCAGTTCTTGTGCGGGTGCACGTACTCGACCGGGTCCTCGATGGTGATGATGTGGCCGTAGCTGTTCTCATTACGGTAGCCCACCATGGCCGCCAGCGTGGTCGACTTGCCCGAACCGGTAGCACCGACCATGATGACCAGGCCGCGCTTGGACATGACCACTTCCTTGAGCACCTCCGGCAAGCCCAGGTCTTCCAGGCGCGGGATCTCGCTGGTGATGGTACGCAGCACCATGCCGACCGAACTCATCTGCACGAAGGCCGATACCCGGAACCGGCCCAGGTCGCCGGGGCTGATGGCGAAGTTGGCCTCCTTGGTCAGCTCGAAGTTGGCGGTCTGCTTGTCGTTCATGATGGAGCGGGCCAGGTCGGCCGTGTGGGCGGCCGTCAGGGCCTGGGCCGACACGGGCGTCATCTTGCCGTCGATCTTGATGGCGGGCGGGAAGCCGGCCGTGATGAACAAGTCCGAACCCTTCTTGCTGAGCATCAGGCGCAGCAAGTCGAACATGAATTTTGATGCCTGGTCCCGTTCCATGGTGACCGCTCCTTGCAGGGGCGGGGGGCAGTTGCGGCAAGTGGACAGAGGCGCTGCCTTAGTCCACTTGCCGCAACTGACCCCCTGGGTTTTAGCCGGGGAAGTTGTCCGGCGTCTTGGCGGCCGAGCGGGCCGCGGCGGACGAGATGACGTTGCGCCGCACCAGGTCGGTCAGGGTCTGGTCCAGCGTCTGCATGCCCACGTTGCTGCCGGTCTGGATGGCCGAGTACATCTGGGCGATCTTCGCTTCGCGGATCAGGTTGCGGATGGCCGGCGTGGCCACCATGATCTCGTGCGCGGCCACCCGGCCGGAGCCGTCCTTGGTCTTGAGCAGCGTCTGCGAAATGACGGCCTGCAGCGATTCGGACAGCATGGCCCGCACCATTTCCTTTTCATCGGCCGGGAACACGTCGACGATACGGTCGATGGTCTTGGCGGCCGACGAGGTGTGCAGCGTGCCGAACACCAGGTGGCCCGTCTCGGCCGCCGACAGGGCCAGGCGGATGGTTTCCAGGTCGCGCAGCTCGCCCACCAGGATCACGTCCGGATCTTCCCGCAGGGCCGAGCGCAGCGCGTTGTTGAACGACAGCGTGTGCGGCCCCACTTCGCGCTGGTTGATCAGGCATTTCTTCGATTCGTGCACGAATTCGATCGGGTCTTCGATGGTGAGGATGTGGCCGTACTCGTTCTCGTTGACGTGGTTGACCATGGCCGCCAGCGTGGTCGACTTGCCCGAGCCGGTGGGGCCCGTCACCAGCACCAGGCCGCGCGGCTTGAGCGACAGTTCGGCGAAGATCTTGGGGCAGTTCAATTCTTCCAGGCTGAGGATCTTGGACGGAATGGTGCGCAGCACGGCCGAGGCGCCCCGCTCCTGGTTGTAGGCGTTGACGCGGAAGCGGGCCAGGCCGGGAATGGCGAACGAGAAGTCCACTTCCAGCATTTCTTCGTAGGCCTTGCGCTGGCCATCGTTCATGATGTCATAGATCATGCCGTGCACGTCCTTGTGCTCGAGCGGCGGCAGGTTGATGCGCCGCACGTCGCCGTGGACCCGTATCATGGGCGGCAAACCGGCCGACAGGTGCAAGTCCGAGGCCTTGTTCTTGACGGAGAATGCCAGCAGTTCTGAAATGTCCATTTATAATCCCTGTGCCTGTTGTCGGGCGCGCGCGCCGGGTCGGCTTACCGGCGCGGCGAATGTGTCGGGCTGAATTCTTTTCAGCCGCGTCAGCCCATCGTCTGTTTATTGTCCGCTTACCACCATCTGCTCATTGATTATGTCCACAATCGCCCAGAACTTGCAAGCCATAGCCGGCACAATTGTTGCCGCATTACAAGAAAGTGGCCGCCAGCCCGGCGCGGTCCAGCTGCTGGCCGTGTCCAAGACGTTCGGCCCGGAGGCGGTGCTGGAAGCGGTGCGGGCCGGCCAGCTGGCCTTTGGCGAGAACTACCTGCAGGAGGCGCTCGACAAGATGGCGGCCGTGGCCGCCGGCGCGCCCGGCACGGCCCTGGCCTGGCACTTCATCGGCCCCATCCAGAGCAACAAGACCCGGCCCATCGCCGAGCATTTCGACTGGGTGCACACGGTGGACCGGCTCAAGATCGCCCAGCGCCTGTCGGAACAGCGTCCGGCGCAGCTGGCGCCGCTCAACATCTGCCTGCAAGTGAATATCAGCGGCGAGGCCAGCAAGAGCGGCGTGGCGCCGGACGAAGTGGCCGAACTGGCCCGCCAGGTGGCCGCGCTGCCGCGGCTGCAGCTGCGGGGCCTGATGGCGATCCCGGAACCGGCCGAAGGATACGAGCAGCAACGAGCCCCGTTCGCCCGCCTGCGCGCGCTGTACGAGCAATTGCGGGCCGAAGGCCTGGCGCTCGACACCTTATCGATGGGCATGTCGGCCGACCTGAAGGCCGCCATTGTCGAAGGGGCCACCATCGTGCGCGTAGGCAGCGCCATATTCGGATCACGCAACTACCACTAAAACGAGAGAGCGAACATGAAGATAGCATTTATCGGCGGCGGCAACATGGCATCGGCCCTGATCGCGGGCCTGGCGGGCAAGCTGACGGCGGGCCCCAACATCCACGTGGTCGACCCCAACGGCGCCGCGCTGGACAAGCTGCAGGCCCAGTTCGGCGTGACGACGGCCGCCGCGGCCGACGGCGCGCTGGCCGGGCGCGACGTGATCGTGCTGGCCGTCAAGCCGCAAAGCATGCGCGAAGTGGCGGCCCAGCTGCTGCCGCTGCTGGACAGGAACGCGCCGCCGCTGGTGCTGTCGATCGCGGCCGGCATCCGCGCCGCCGACCTGTCGCGCTGGCTGGGCGGCTACGGCGCCATCGTGCGCTGCATGCCGAACACGCCGGCCCTGATCGGGCTGGGCATCACGGGCATGGTGGCCATGGCCGGCGTTAGCGCGGCCCAGAAGGACGCGGCCGATGCCATCCTGAAAGCCGTAGGCCAGACCGTGTGGCTGGACGACGAAGCGCAGATCGACCCCGTGACGGCCGTGTCGGGCAGCGGCCCGGCCTATGTGTTCTATTTCATCGAAGCGTTGCAGGAAGCGGCGGCCGAGCTGGGCCTGAGCGCCGAGCAGGGCAAGCAGCTGGCGCTGGCCACCTTTGCCGGTGCGGCGCAGCTGGCCGTGCAGTCGGACGAACCGGTAGCGCTGCTGCGCGAGCGCGTCACCTCCAAGGGCGGCACCACGTATGCGGCCCTGACCAGCATGGAAGGCAGCGGCGTGAAGGCGGCCATTGTCCAGGCCGTGAAAGCGGCGGCCCAGCGCGGCAAGGAACTGGGCGACGAGCTCGGCGGCGCGGCCTGATCGCCAGCCGGCCAGGCAAGCTGGCCGGCAGCGACAATCGCAGACAAAATAGGCAAAATGGGGACGTACCCCATTTTTTTGTTTCATGGCGGGGACGAAACACTTGGTTCGGCGCGGCGCGCGGGCGGCGTATTATCATGACGGCTCGCCCAAAATGGGGACGTACCCCATTTCACGTACCCTATTTCACGACGAGCTCGGCCTGATTGCCAGCCGGCCAGACAAGCTGGCTGGCAGCGACAATTGCAGACAAAATGGGGTACGTCCCCATTTTTTTTGTTTCATGGCGGGGACGAAACACTTGGTCGGGCGCGGCGCGCGGGCGGCGTATTATCATGACAGCTCAACGATTGTCGGGAGGCAAGATGGCCAATCGCAGAATCTTTATCATGCACGCCGTGGCCGGCCTGGCCGCCGCCGGCCTGGGCCGGCTGGCCGTGGCCGCCGAGCGCAGCCCGCTGCGGGAAGACGACCCCAAGGCGGTCGAGTTCGCTTATGTGACGGATACCCGCCGGGTGGACCAGGCCAAGTTCCCCGAGCATCAGCCGGACCAGCAATGTGCCACATGCCAGATCTACGAAGACGGACCGGACGGCATGGGCGGCTGTCCGCTGTTCCCCGGCAAGCTGGTGCGGGCCGGCGGCTGGTGCAGCGCCTTCAATTAGAGCGCCGGCGCCGCAACGGCGCCGCGTGGACCCATTAGTCGGTCTTGCCGTCGCCCAGGTACTTCTGGTAGATGGCGTTGTAGCGTCCCGTTTCCTTCAGGTGCTTGAGGCCGGCGTTGAAATCGTCGCGCACCCGGCCGTCGCGGAATACGGGCCGGTAATCCATGGGGTTGAGCTTGACGAAGCTGTGCTCCTCCGTCGGTTTGAGCGGCATGCCGTGTTCGCGCTTGAGCTGCAGGGTGAAGTATTTGAAGATGTTGCGGTCGCTGAGCACGAGGTCGTAGCGGCCCTTGTCCAGCGTGAGTACCTGCAGGCCTTGGTCGTTCTGCTCAAAATACAGGCCCGCGTCCTTGACCGGGCCCAGCCAGTCGGGATAACGCTTGGCGGCGCCGGCAAAGGCGATCACGCGCAAGCCCCGCAAATCTTGCGGCTTGCGCACGACCAGATGACGCTCCTTGAGACTGATGAACACGTTGTCGTACAGCACGGCCGGATCGCCGTACCAGCCGCCTTCGGCCGTCATGTTTTCGCCCAGGTCCGTCATGGCCGCATCGACCACCCTGGTCTTGAATGCCACCGGCACGCGGGCGAACGGGAAATACTGGGGTTTGAGCACGTGGCCGCGATAGGCCAGCGCTTCGCCGATGACTTCCAGTTCGATACCTGAATTGGTTTCCGGGAAACAGAACGGCGGGATTTTTTCCCCGAACGCCATTTTGACTTCCACTGCCCGGGCAGGCGACCATGCGGCGCAGGCCGCCAGCAGAATGAGCAGACGATAAGGCAGGCGAGACGACATGAAGGTCCAGGTTCAGGGAGTGGCGCGACGACAAAAGCAGCGTCATTATGGCATGGTGGCGCGCCGGCGGGAATTTGGATATGCTAGGGCCAGCCCGCCTCCGGGCCCATGACATTCACCTGGCGCAGGGAACGATAATGACGATGCGGATGCTGTTGCTGGTCACTGCCTTGTGTGCCGCCGCGCCGGCCGGCGCGGGTATGGCTGTCACGCCTGAGGCAGCCGCGGCAAGCGCCGGCCGGAACTACACGGTCGGCGTGGAGAACCTGCAATACTATCCCCTGCACAGCACGGACGCCAACAACGAGTACACGGGCTTCGCGCGCGAAGTGCTGGATACCTTCGCCCGCCAGCAGGGCTATACCTTCCATTATGTGCCGCTGCCCATCAACCGCTTGTACACGGCGTTCCTGAAGGAACAGTCGCTGGACTTCAAGTATCCCGACCATCCGAAATGGCGCGAGGAGTTGCGCCATAGCCTCAAGATCAGCTACAGCGACGTGCTGGTGAGGTCGGAAGAGGGGGCGATGGTGTTGCCGCAGAATAAAGGCCGGCCTCTGAGTACCATCCATTCGCTGGGCACGGTGCTGGGGTTCACGCCCTGGCCCTACCTGCCGGCCATTGAAAGCAAGGCCATCGTCGTGACCACCAGCAACCGCTTCGACGGCTTGCTGCGCCGCGTGCTGGCCGGGCAGCTCGATGCCGTCTACGTCAATATCGATGTGGCCAATTACCTGCTGGCGCAGGAATTGAAGGCGCCGGGCGGCCTGCAGTTCGACCCCTCCCTGCCGCACGCCCACAGCGATTTCCGCCTGTCGAGCTTGCGGCATGATGAGGTGGTGGCCCAGTTCAGCCAATTCCTGCAGCATGAACAGCCCTTGCTGCAGCAGCTGCGGCTCAAGTACAAGGTAGCCGAGCCGCGCCCCGCCGAGGCTGGCAGCCGCTGAGCGGCGTGCCGGCGGCTTGATGGCCGCATCAAGCCGCAGGCCGGCAGCCGCTCAACGGGGTTTCAGCGCCGTGATGGCCGCATCAAGCCGCTGGCCGGCAGCCGTTCAACGGGGTTTCAGCGCCGTGATGGCCGAATCACGCCGCAGGCCGGCAGCCGCCCAGCCGGGTTTCAGCGCCGTGATAGCAGCAGGCCGGCAACCACGCCGACGGCCGCGCCCAAGCCCACGGCCTGCCACGCATGGCCCTTGACGTAGCCGTCGGCCGACTGGGCCACCAGCTTGCCGCGCGCCGTCACGTTGTCCTGCAGGCGCAGCAGGTCGGTCTTGGCGGCCCGCAAGGTTTCATCGAAGCGGGCCTGGGCTTCGCCGGCGTGGCTGGCGGCGTTGTGTTTGGCTTCCTTGAGCCAGGCTTCGGCGTCGCCGATGACCAGCTTCAGATCGTTCATCAATTTGTCACGCGCCTCGTTGCCGGTGGCCTGGCTTTGCGCCATGTTGCCGTTGACGGCGCCATTGCCTTGTTGCACAGTCTGTTCCATGATGGCTTCTCCCTGGTCAGGTGTAACGATACTCCGTGAAAGTGCCCAGTGTATAAGTTGCTGCGCGGATGGCGCTGTGCGCCAGATCAAGGGGGCGCGGGACGCGCTCAGCGCAGCGCGTAATCCAGGGCCACGCCGGCGAACACTGCCGCGCCCAGCCAGTTGTTGTGGCGGAAGGCGTAGAAGCAGGCGTCGCGTTCACGGTCCCGTATCAAGGTGTAATGGTACGCCGCTATGCCGGCCGCTGCCAGCAGTCCCGTAACGAACCAGGCCCGCAGGCCCAGCAGCCAGCCGCAGGCCAGCAGCAGCGTCAGGTTGGCGCCATAGCAGAACATGACGGCGGCCACGTCGTGGCGGCCGAAGGTGATGGCCGAGGTCTTGATGCCAATTTTTAAGTCGTCGTCGCGGTCCACCATGGCGTATTCCGTGTCATAGGCCAGGGCCCAGAACACGTTGGCCACCAGCATCACCCAGGCCAGCGGCGGCACCGTGTCCTGCACGGCGGCGAACGCCATCGGAATGCCGAAGCCGAAGGCGATGCCCAGGTAAGCCTGGGGCAGGGCGAAGAAACGCTTGAAGTAGGGATAGCTGGCGGCAATGATGACGGCGGCCACCGACAGTTGCTTGGTCAGCGCATTGAGCGGCAGGATCAGGCCGAACGACAGCAAGGCCAAGGCGGCGGCGATGGCCAGCGCTTCCTTGCCGCTGACCTTGCCGCTGGTGATGGGGCGCTGGGCCGTGCGCTTGACGTGCTTGTCGAAATCCTGGTCCGCGTAGTCGTTGACGGCGCAGCCGGCCGAGCGCATCAGCAGGGTGCCGACGGAAAAGATCAGCACCAGCTTCCAGTCCGGCTTGCCGCCCGAGGCCAGCCACAGGGCACTCAGCGTGGGCCACAGCAGCAGCAGGGTGCCGATCGGTTTGTCGAGGCGCAGCAGGCGCGCGTAGAGCTCCAGCTTGTTCATGGATGAGGTCCGTTGCAGGGCAAAACGCGATTATCGCAAATCCTGGCGGGCTGCGTCAGCAAAGGAAGAGCGGGCGTCAGTGCGCGTCCACGGGCAATGCCGTCACGCCGGGCAGGTGGCATTCGGCCACGGCGGCGCAGACGGCGTCGATGGCGGCCTTGCGGGTGAAACTCTTGCGCCACACGATGACCACCCGGCGCGACGGCTCCGGCTGGCTGAAGTGGCGGAATTGCAGCATGCCGTCGGCGCTGTCCATGTCCGGCACGGAGGCGCGCGGCAGTACCGTCAGGCCGATGCCGGAAGCGACCATGTGGCGGATGGTTTCCAGCGACGACCCTTCGAAGGTACGCTGCATGCCGTTGCCGGGCGAGGAAAAACGCGCCATTTCGGGGCATACTTCCAGCACCTGGTCGCGGAAGCAGTGGCCGTTGCCCAGCAACAGCATGTTTTCCGTCTTCAAATCCTCGGCCGGGATGGCCTGGCGCCGCGACCATGGGTGTTGCGGCGGCATGGCCACCACGAACGGTTCGTCGTACAGCGCTTGCACGGCCATGCCATGTTCGGGCAGGGGCAGGGCCATGATGGCCGCGTCCAGTTCGCCCTGGCGCAGCATTTCCAGCAGCTTGACGGTGAAATTTTCCTGCAGGATCAAGGGCATCTGGGGCACGTTGGCGATCATGGCCTTGACCAGCGGCGGCAGCAGATAGGGGCCGATGGTGTAGATCACGCCCAGCCGCAGGGGACCGGCCAGCGGATCCTTGTTCTGCTTGGCCAGTTCCTTGATGGCGGCCGTCTGTTCCAGCACGCGTTCGGCCTGGGCCACGATCTGGGCCCCCAGCGGCGTGACGGAGATTTCCGCACCGCCCCGTTCAAACAATACGACACCCAGCTCGTCTTCGAGCTTCTTGATTGCTACCGAGAGCGTAGGCTGGGCGACGTAGCACGCCTCGGCCGCGTGGCCGAAGTGTTTCGCTCGTGCAACAGCAACGATGTATTTCAGTTCGGTCAGTGTCATAAACCTATTTGAACACAGGCATTGCGGGGACGCAATGATATAAATGGGCCAATATCAAGCGCTGTCCCATTTAGGAAAAACGGTGGCGGCGGCCGCTGCCGATATAATGTTGCGCACGGCCGTTACGCTGCACCGACTGATTGAAAGGTTCGCATGTCCTCCACTTTTGGCCCTGAAGAGGCCCAGGCCTACCTCCACAAGCTGCTGAAGGTAATGCACCACACGGGCGGCTCCGATTTGTTCATTTCCGCCGACTTTCCGCCCAGCATGAAGTCGCAGGGCGCCATGAAGCCGCTCAGCCAGCAAAAGCTCAGCGGACCCATCACGCGCGCGCTGGCCCTGTCCATCATGAACGAGAAGCAGCGCACCGAGTTCGAGGCTGAGCTCGAGTGCAACTTCGCCATTTCACTGCCGGACGTGTGCCGCTTCCGCGTCAACGTGTTCGTGCAGCAGCAGAACGTGGCCATGGTGATCCGCACCATCGCGTCCGAGATCCCCACCTTCGAAAAGCTGGACCTGCCCGACATCCTCAAGGAAGTCATCATGACCAAGCGCGGGCTGGTGCTGGTGGTGGGCGGCACGGGCTCGGGCAAGTCGACCACGCTGGCGGCCATGATCGACTACCGCAACGCCAACTCGGCCGGCCACATCATCACGGTGGAAGACCCGGTCGAATATGTGCACAAGAACAAGAGTTGCCTGATCACCCACCGCGAAGTGGGGGTCGACACGCTGTCCTGGCACAACGCGCTCAAGAACACGCTGCGCCAGGCGCCGGACGTGATCCTGATCGGCGAGATCCGCGACACGGAAACCATGGAACACGCCATCGCCTTCGCCGAAACGGGGCACCTGTGCCTGGGCACGCTGCACGCGAACAACTCGAACCAGACCATGGACCGCATTATCAACTTTTTCCCGGAAGAGCGGCGCAACCAACTGCTGATGGACCTGTCGTCCAACCTGCGCGCCATCGTCTCGCAGCGCCTGGTGCGCACGGAAGACGGCAAGGGGCGCAAGGCGGCCATCGAAATCCTGCTCAACACGCCGACCATCGCCGAGATGATCTTCAAGGGCAATTTCCAGTCGATCAAGGAAATCATGCACAAGTCGCGCGAACTGGGCATGTGCACCTTCGACCAGGCCCTGTACGAACTTTATAATAAGGGCTTTATCGGCTACGAGGAAGCGATACGCAACGCCGACTCGGCCAACGGCCTGCGGCTCCAGATCAAGCTGCGCGGCGACCGCCACGGCGGCCAGGCGGCCTCCGGCGGGGGCGAACTGAGCATGCAGGTGGACGACGAGGAAGAGGACGAGTAAGCCAGTCCGGCGGCCGGCGCCGCCGTCCGCAACAGCAGAACGCAGCAAGCGGCGGCTCCCGGCCGCCGCATCACCCAACCAGATATTTGCCATGCCCCTTTTTGAAGACAAGATTTGCACCCGTGAACAACTGGCCGCGCGCGTGGCCGCGCTGCCCAAGCCCGTGGTCCTGACCAACGGCGTATTCGATATTCTGCACCGCGGCCACGTGACCTATCTGGCGCAGGCGCGTGCGCTGGGCGCTTCGCTGGTGGTGGCGGCCAACACGGACGCCTCCGTCAAGCGCCTGGGCAAGGGCGACGACAGGCCCCTCAACAGCTGCGCCGACCGCATGGCCGTGCTGGCCGCGCTGGAGTCCGTCAGTCTGGTGGTGGACTTCGACGAGGATACGGCCTTGCAAGTGGTGCTGGAAGCGCGTCCCGAGATCTACGCCAAGGGCGGCGACTACGACATGGGGGCCATTCCGGAAGGGCAGGCCGTGCTGGCCTACGGCGGCCAGGCGATTGCCATCGACTTCGAGCACGACCGGTCGACCACCAAGCTGCTGAACAAGGTGCGCCAGGCATGAAATCGCCGTCGTCGCCGCACGGCACGCAGGCATGGCTATCGACCGTGCGTGCCTACAACCTGTGCGAGACGGTGGTCAGCCGGCGGCTGGCCGAGATCCAGCTGCGGGTGGGCGACCTGGAAGTGCTGGCCACGCTGGCTACCCGGCCCGGCCTGAGCCAGCGCGAGCTGGCGGCCCGCTGCTTCATCACCAAGAGCGGGGTGAGCATGCTGCTGACGCAAATGGAAGAGCGGGGCCTCGTCGTGCGCGGCACCGACGCGGACGACGCCCGCACCAAGCGCCTGACCCTGACGGCCGCCGGCATGGCGCTGGCGGAACAGGCCATGCAGATACAGGCCGAGGTGGTGAAAGCCATGGTGGCCGGGTCTTCGGAGGCGGAAATCGCCACCATCGGCCGCGTGATGGAGCGCGTGTCGGCCCGGCTGGAGGCGCTGCTGTAGTCAACGCAGCAGTCGCTGTTCAGGCGCGGGCATCCTGGCTGGCCTGCAGGGCCGCGATCACCACGTGGGGCGCGACCACGCCCTGCTTGCCCACCAACAGTCCTTTCGACGTGCCCTCGGCGATGAGTTTGTCGCCGATGGTGAAGCGGTGCGTCATGAAGAAATGGCGCTCGTCCCAGTGCGTCAATTCCATGGTCGCCTTGAAGCGGCGGAACACGCCCAATTCCTTGCGGTACTTCATCGTATGTTCCGCGATGACGGGCATCCAGCCATGCTTGACCATCAGCCGCGCCAGGCCGGAGCGGATGAACAGGTCGACCCGGTTCAGGTCGCACAGCGTCAGGTAGCGGCCGTTGTTGACGTGCAGGTTGATGTCCAGGTCATTGGGCATGGTCATCAACGCCAGTTCGCTGGTGGCCGGGCCCACGGGCAGGCGCGGGCGGAACAGCGTGGTGATCAGCACATAGAACAGCCGGATAAACAGATTCATGGAATGGGCTCCGCAAAGGTAACTGAATTTGGTTCGAGTTTGAACAGTATAGTTCAAATTTGAACTATGTGCGCGCGCGTTCGGATGTGTGCAGCTTTTGCTTGGTCTGGTGGTGTCGCATCGGCAGGCGGATGCACTGGGCCGTAGGGACTATGCGCGCAGAGTCGGGCCCAGGCCTCGCGTAAGTGGCGCAAGGACGCAAAAAATAGGGTTCTTCACGGATTAGCGGGAGACGGCGCGAGGCTTCAAGTACCGGGTTAAATTGCCAGCAGGTCTATCTCGTCAGGCCCCGCCCGCGTAGCCGTTCTGGCGCCACGCTTCGAACACGACCACGGCCACCGTGTTCGACAGGTTCAGGCTGCGGTTGTCGGGCCGCATCGGCAGGCGGATGCGCTGGGCCGGCGGGAACGACTCGCGCAGGGCCGGGTCCAGGCCGCGCGTTTCGGAACCGAACACGAACACGTCGCCGGGCCGGAACGTGGCGTCGGCGAACGGCGAGGAACCATGCGTGGTCATGGCGAACATGCGGGCCGGGTCGGGCTGCACGGCGGCCAGGAAGGCGTCCCAGTTCGGGTGTACTTGCATCTGCGCGTACTCGTGGTAATCGAGGCCGGCGCGTTTCATTTTCGAGTCTTCCAGCGGGAAGCCCAGCGGTTCGATCAGGTGCAGCTGGGCGCCCGTGTTGGCGCACAGGCGGATCACGTTGCCCGTGTTGGGCGGGATTTCCGGGTTGACGAGGACGACGTGGAACAAAGTGCTTCTCCTAAAAAAATCAATGGGGCGGTGTGCGGGCGAACACCAGGTTGCTCACGCGCGCGGCGCCGTAACGCTTGAAGGTGGCGGCCAGTTCATTCAAGGTCTGGCCGCTGGTCATGACGTCGTCGACGATGCCGATGTGGCGGCCCTCGACCAGCGCCGGGTCCGCGATGGCGAAGGCATGGGCCACGTTGCGGCCGCGCTGGTCGGGCGCGACGCTGCTCTGGGCCTGCGTGTCGTGCACGCGGCAGGCCAGGCGCGGCACCAGCGTCACGCCCAGCGCCCGCGCCAGGGGACGGGCGATTTCCAGCGCCTGGTTGAAGCCCCGCTCCGCCAGCCGCCGCGGCCCCAGCGGCACCGGGCACAGCACGGCGGGCAGCACGCAGTCCGGCTGCTGCAGCACGGCGTCGCGCAGCAGGCGGGCGAACAGGGCGGCGTGCGCCAGCCGGTGGCCGAATTTTAACTGCAACACCAGCTGGTCCAGCGGCATGGCGTAATCGGCCGCCACCACGGTGGCGTCGAAGGCGGGCGGCTGCAGCAGGCAGCCGGCGCACAGGCCGGACCCGGCCCCGGCACCGGCCGGCAGGGGATTGGCGCATTGGCGGCAGCGCAGCGTCATGCCACGGCAGCCGATACCGCTGGCGCCAGCGCTGCCGAAAAATTGGGCAGTGCAGGGCATGCACAGCGTTTCCGCGCAGGCGACGCCGCACAGGGCGCAGGACGTGGGCAGCAGGCCGTGCAGCAGGGCCGTGCCGGCCCGGCGCAGCAGCGCGCGGGCGCTGGCCGGCGGCGGACGGCGCGGCAGTGGCGGGGCGGTCGGCATCGCGTTTGGCTTCAACCATGTACACTGCCGACATTATCGCATCTTCATCGCCTCCTATTCAGAACCATGCAAGTGCCTGCCAATCCGCCCAAACTGAGCGCGCCCATAGACCTGGCCCGCGTGCGCGCCGCCTTTGCCCACCCCCAGCGGGTGCAACCGTCCGACTTCCTGCGGCGCGAAATTTCGTCGCGCATGCATGACAGGCTGGGCCTGATCAAGCTGTCGCCCCAGCGCGTGCTCGACGCCGGCTGCGGCGAGGGCGCCGATCTGGCGGCCCTGCAGAAAGCCTATCCGGCGGCCCAGATCGTGGGGGTGGATGCGGCCGAGGCCATGGTGGGCGCGGCCCGCACGCCCGCCTCGCGGCTCGGCTCCATCAACCAGTTGCTGAGCAAGCTGTTGCCGGCCAAGACGGGGGTGGACCTGGTATGCGGCGATTTCGCGGCGCTGCCGCTGGGGCCGGGCGCCGTCAACCTGGTCTGGTCCAACCTGGCCTTGCACTGGCATCCGCAGCCGGACCGCGTGTTCGCCGAGTGGCGCCGGGTGCTCAAGGTCGATGGCTTGCTGATGTTTTCCTGCTTCGGTCCCGATACGTTCAAGGAAGTGCGGGCCGCGTTCGCGGCGGCCGACGGCGCGCCCCATGCGCTGCCGTTCGTCGACATGCACGACTTTGGCGACCAGCTGGTGGAGGCGGGCTTTTCCACGCCGGTGCTGGACATGGAGGTCATTACCGTCACCTACGATACGCCGCAAGCCCTGCTGGCCGACGTGCGGGCCTGGGGCGGCAATCCGCTGGACACGCGCCGGCGCGGCCTGATGGGGCGCCAGGCCTGGGCCCGCGCGCTTGCCGCGCTGGAACGGGGCCGCCGCAGCGACGGCAAGCTGGGCCTGACGTTCGAGATTATCTACGGCCACGCCTTCCGTCCGGCGCCGCGCGTGACGTCCAAGGGCGAGGCCATCATCCGCTTCGATTTGCCGCGCAAGCCGCGCTGAACGGCTGCATGTCGCGAGAGCAGAGGAGGCGGGGCGCGGCGCGCCCGCGCCCCGCTGGCGTCGCCGCCGCGCGCATCGCGCAATGTTTTGCCTTCCCGGCAACGCCGGCCGGCCGCTTCAAATGCACTTCTTACTCACGCCGCGCACAACAATGGTGCGCCGCTCCTATGACAAATTGGTTTTTTTCTTGATGGATGTCATTGTTGTTCTATATAATCGTTGACTAATTTTGTCATGACTTGACATCGCCAACCAGATATAGGCGACGCAGGGAGGCGAAGAGTAATTGCTAGTGCAGGCCGGGCAACTGATAGTAATATCGGGTACGCTTGGCGAAATATCAAGGTCCCGCCGGATCATCGCCCGCAGCATTTCGCAGGCGGCGCCGGCATGGGGCCTGTAGGTGTTTAAGGAGCGGCGGCGGTTCAACTCATCGAATCTCTACGCCGTTATAAAAAAATATTTCTATTTTTTGGTGGTTGGGGAAAACATGAAACATGCAAAGCGACTTCAATCGTTGATGCTCGGGCTGCTGATGACAGCCGCGGGCATGCCGGCGTGGGCGGCCGACGCCCCGGTGGCGGCCGGCACCTATACGGCAGCAACGGGCGGTACCGGCGGGCCCATGGTGCGCGAACTGAACCTGCAAGCACCGGCAACGCAGATCGCGACCGAAGTCTATAGCCTGCACACCTGGATGATGGTGATCTGCATGGTGATTTTCGTCGCCGTGTTCGGCGTGATGTTCTATTCGATCATCAAGCACCGCAAGTCGCTGGGCCACAAGCCAGCCACCTTCCATGAATCGACGGCCGTCGAAATCGCCTGGACCGTCGTGCCCTTCCTGATCGTGATCGGCATGGCGCTGCCCGCCACCCGCACCGTGGTCGGCATGAAAGACACCTCCAACGCCGACATCACCATCAAGGCCACCGGCATGCAGTGGAAATGGGGCTACGACTACCTGAAAGGCGAGGGCCAGGGCATTTCCTTCCTGTCCAACCTGTCCACCCCGCGCTCGCAAGTGGGCGCGCCCGGCGTGGCGCCGACCGAGCCGCGCGGCGAGAACTACCTGATTGAAGTCGACAACGAAGTGGTGGTGCCGGTCAACAAGAAGATCCGCATCGTCACCACCGCCAACGACGTGATCCACGCCTGGTCCATCCCCGCCTTCGCCGTCAAGCAGGACGCCATCCCCGGTTTCGTGCGCGACACCTGGTTCAAGGCCGAGCATACGGGCACCTACCGCGGCAACTGCGCCGAACTGTGCGGCAAGGAACACGCCTTCATGCCCATCGTCGTCAAGGTCGTGACGGAAGACGAGTACAAGGTCTGGGTCGACGGCAAGCTCAAGGAAATGGCCGCCCAGGCGGAAGACCCGAGCAAGGTCTGGACCATCGATGAACTGAAGACCAAGGGCGAAAAAGTGTACGCCACCAACTGCGTCGTGTGCCACCAGGCCAACGGCAAGGGCTTGCCGAACGCGTTCGCCGCGCTGGACGGCTCGCCCGTCGTCAACGGCGCCAAGGCTGACCAGATCCACGTTCTGCTGAACGGCAAGAAGAGTGGCAAGTTCCCGGGCGAAATGCCAGCGTGGAAACAACTGTCGGATACGGAGCTTGCGGCTGTCATCACCTACACCCGCAACAACTGGTCGAACAAGGCCGCCGAAAACATCGTTCAACCAGCCGAAGTCCTGGCTGCACGCAAGTAATTAGGGGATTTACATGAGCACAAGCACTCTGGATCACGCACACGATCACGCCCACGATCACGCGCACGACCATCCGCACGGTCTGTCGCGCTGGCTGTTTGCCACCAACCACAAGGATATCGGTACCCTGTACCTGTGGTTCTCGTTCATCATGCTGCTGTCGGGCGGCGTGTTGGCCCTGATGATACGCACCGAGCTGTTCAAGCCCGGCCTGCAGTTCTTCCAGCCTGAATTCTTCAACCAGCTCACCACCATGCACGGCCTGGTGATGGTGTTCGGCGCCATCATGCCGGCCTTCGTCGGCTTCGCCAACTGGATGATCCCGCTGCAGATCGGCGCCTCCGACATGGCGTTCGCCCGCATGAACAACTTCTCGTTCTGGCTGCTGCCACCGGCCGCCATCCTGCTGGCGTCGTCGTTCTTCGTGCCGGGCGGCGCCACCGCCGCCGGCTGGACCCTGTACGCGCCGCTGTCGAGCCAGATGGGCATCGGCATGGACATGGGTATCTTCGCCATGCACCTGATGGGCGCCTCGTCCATCATGGGTTCGATCAACATCATCGTCACCATCCTCAACATGCGCGCGCCCGGCATGACGCTGATGAAGATGCCGATGTTCTGCTGGACCTGGCTGATCACGGCCTACCTGCTGATCGCCGTCATGCCCGTGCTGGCCGGCGCCATCACCATGACCCTGACCGACCGTCACTTCGGCACCTCGTTCTTCAACGCAGCCGGCGGCGGCGACCCCGTCATGTACCAGCACATCTTCTGGTTCTTCGGCCACCCCGAGGTCTACATCATGATCCTGCCGGCGTTCGGCATCGTGTCCCAGATCCTGCCGGCCTTCGCCCGCAAGCCCCTGTTCGGCTACGCCTCGATGGTGTACGCCACCGCTTCGATCGCCATCCTGTCGTTCATCGTGTGGGCCCACCACATGTTTACCACCGGCATGCCGGTAACGTCGCAGCTGTTCTTCATGTACGCCACCATGCTGATCGCCGTGCCGACCGGTGTGAAGGTGTTCAACTGGATCGCCACCATGTGGAAGGGTTCCATGACGTTCGAGACGCCGATGCTGTTCGCCGTCGGCTTCATCTTCGTGTTCACCATGGGCGGCTTCACCGGCCTGATCCTGGCCGTGACCCCGATCGACATCCAGCTGCAGGACACCTATTATGTGGTGGCCCACTTCCACTACGTGCTGGTGGCCGGCTCGCTGTTCGCCCTGTTCGCCGGTTTCTACTACTGGTCGCCGAAATGGACCGGCCATATGTACAACGAAACCATGGGCAAGCTGCACTTCTGGCTGTCGCTGATCACGTTTAACATCACCTTCTTCCCGATGCACTTCCTGGGCCTGGCCGGCATGCCGCGCCGCTACGCCGACTATCCGGCGCAGTTCACGGACTTCAACATGATCGCCTCCATCGGCGCCTTCGGTTTCGGCCTGTCGCAGGTGTTCTTCCTGTTCTGCGTGGTGCTGCCCACCATCCGCGGCGGCAAGAAGGCGGAAGCCAAGCCATGGGATGGCGCGGAAGGCCTGGAATGGACCGTGCCTAGCCCGGCCCCGTTCCACACCTTCGAAACGCCGCCGACCGTCAAGTAATGGCAAGGGCGGGCCGCCAGCCGGCGGTCCGCCAACGAACGATGCAACGATGAATGAGTTGGCAACCATGTCCCAAGCGAACAAACCGAACAATGTGAAGACCGGCCTGATCCTGGCCACCGTGGCACTGGTGTTTTTCGTGTCCGTGTTCGTCAAGCACATCTGGCTGAGCTGACATGGCCATGGACCGGGAAACCCGCGGCCTGAACCGGCAACTGCTGGGCAAGCTGCTCGTCATCGCCGTCATGATGTTCGGTTTCGGCTATGCGCTGGTGCCCGTCTACAAGCAGATCTGCGAAGCGCTGGGGATCAACGTGCTGACCCAGAAGGATGGCACGGTGGCGCTGGACCAGAACACCCAGGTCGACCTGAGCCGCACCGTCACCGTGGAATTCGACGGCAACGCCCAGGGCCCGTGGCGCTTCCGTCCCGTGGTGGCCAGCCTGAAGGTGCACCCGGGCGAACTGCAGACGGTGCTGTATGAAGTGGTCAACACCCAGCCCCGCACGGTGCAGGCGCAGGCCATTCCCAGCTATGCGCCGCAAAGCGCCATGCCGCACTTCAAGAAGGTGGAATGCTTCTGTTTCAAGCAGCAGACCCTGAAGGCGAACGAGGCGCGCCAGATGCCGGTGGTGTTCTTCATCGATCCGGCCCTGCCCAGGGATGTGAAGACGATCACGCTGTCGTACACGTTTTTTGAAATCGCCGGCCTGGACAAGACGGCCGCCAAGTGAACAAGGTAAGCGCCATGGATGAAGCAAAGAAACCGCAGCAGCAGGCCTCGTTCCTGTACTCGATGAAGGCGGTGTTCTGGTCGTTCTTCGGTTTGCGCCGCAAGAGCGATTTCGACGCCGATTCCGCCAAGTTGAATCCGGTGCACGTCATCATCGCCGGCCTGATCGGGGTAGCCCTGTTCATCACGTTGCTGATATCGATCGTTAAATTTGTCGTTTTAAAATAAAAGTAGCATTCTCGAATACAGTTGATTTAGGGAGATGAAGATGAGTTCACAAAACGCCTCGGCACCGTACTACTTCGTGCCTGGTCCATCCAAGTGGCCATTGCTGGCCGGCCTGTCGCTGTTGCTGACCATGGTGGGCGCGTCCGCCTGGGTCAACGATGTCTCGTGGGGCCCGGCGCTCAACATGATCGGCCTGGTGGGCATTATCGCCGTGCTGTATTTCTGGTTCGGCGACGCCATCAGCGAATCGGAAAAAGGCCTGTACAGCCAGCGCATCGACCACTCGTACCGCTGGTCGATGAGCTGGTTCATCTTCTCGGAGGTGATGTTCTTCGGCGCCTTCTTCGGCGCCCTGTTCTATGCCCGCAGCATCTCCATGCCGTGGCTGGGCGACCTGGACCACAAGATCCTGTGGCCTGACTTCGCGGCCCACTGGGGCAACACGGGGCCGGCCGGCACCATCCAGGAATTCAAGACCATGGGGCCGTTCCCCATCCCGACCCTGAACACGGCGCTGCTGCTGACCTCGGGCCTGACGCTGACCATCTCGCACCACGCGCTGCGCGCCGGCCACCGCGCCCAGACCGCGTTCTGGCTGTTCGCCACCATCCTGCTGGGCGCGACCTTCATGGGCTTCCAGGCCTTCGAGTACATGCACGCATACAGCGAGCTGAACCTGAAGCTGACCTCGGGCATCTACGGTTCCACCTTCTTCATGCTGACCGGCTTCCACGGCTTCCACGTGACCATGGGCGCCATCATGCTGTCGGTGGTGCTGTACCGCGTACTGAAGGGCCACTTCACGCCCGACCACCACTTCGCCTTCGAAGGCGCGGCCTGGTACTGGCACTTCGTGGACGTGGTCTGGCTGGGCCTGTACGTCGTCGTCTACTGGCTGTAAGAGAGCGCTATAATTCGCGGCAACCCAGCCGCGAAGCTGAAAAAGCCGCATGCGGGGAAGTCCCCGATGCGGCTTTTTTCGTAACAGAAGGGGGCGAAGGGCGGCGGCTTAGCGGATGCCGGTGGGCTGGATGTAACCGAGCTTGTAGCCGAGCAGTATCAGCAGGAACAACGTGATCGACAGGCCCACCCGCATGGCCAGCGCCCGCACCGTGTTGTTGCTTTTGCCTTTGTCGCGCATCAGGTAGAACAGGGCCGAGCCCAGGCTGCCGATAATCAGGATGAAGGCGATGGCAACGGCAATTTTCATGGCGTGGTAGGCAGGAAATAGAATTAAGGCACCCATTGTAATGCGTATCGCCTTCCGGTTTACACTTATCCCGTTCGCGGCCACCGTGCTGGTGGCGGCGCTCGGCATCGCCCTGGGCAATTGGCAGGAACGGCGCGCGGCCGAGAAGCTGGTGCTGCAGGCGCAGCTGGCCCAGGGGGCCGCGGCCGCGCCCCTGCAGCTCGATGGCCGGCCGCTGGCGCCGGCCGCCGTGGCATTTCGCCGGGTACGGGTGCAGGGCCGCTTCGTGCAGGAATGGCCGCTGTACCTGGACAACCGCCCCTACCAGGGCCGGGCCGGTTTTTATGTGCTGATGCCGTTCCGGATCGCCGGCACGGCCAGCCATGTGCTGGTGGCGCGCGGCTGGCTGCCGCGCGACCCGGTCCAGCGCGACCGGCTGCCCGTCTATGCCACGCCGGCCGGCACCGTCACGCTGGAAGGCGTGGCGCGCCTGAACGCAGGCCACGTGATGCAGCTGGGCGCGGCGCCCGCGCTGCGTCCGGGCGCCATCGTGCAGAACGCGGACGCGGCCCAGGTGGCGGCCGACAGCGGGCTGGCGCTGGCGCCGTTCATCGTCGAACAGACCGGCGCCGCCGGCCCGGACGACGCGGCCCTGGTGCGCGACTGGCCGGCGCCGGCGCTGGGCGTGGACAAACATCGCGGCTACGCCTTCCAGTGGTATGCACTGGCGGCGATGGCCATCATCTTCTTTGCATGGAATGGATACCGACGTGGAAAAGGCAGTGGACAAAGCAATGGACAAAGCAATGGACAATAACGCAGGCCAGGCCGACCCGGCCGCGCAGCGCACGGCGCGCGGGCGCTGGAAGCTGCTGGCCGTGCTGGCCGTGTGCGCGGCGCCCCTGGTCGCCTCCTACTTCACCTATTACTTCATCAAACCGAGCGGACGCACCAACTACGGCGACCTGATCGACCCGCGCCAGTATCCCATCCCCGCCATGGCCAGCACCACGCTGGACGGCAAACCAGCCACGCTGGAGGACTACAAGGGCAAATGGATCATGCTCAAGGTGGGGCCGTCGGACTGCCAGCAGGATTGCCAGGACCAGCTGTTCGCCATGCGCCAGCTGCGCACCATGCAGGGCAAGGAAATGGAGCGCATCGAGCGGGTCTGGCTCATCACCGACAACGCGCCGCTCGAGACCATGCTGCTGCGCGTGAACGACGGCACCCGCATGCTGCGCGCGCCGGCCGACGTGGTGGCCAAGTGGCTGCCGCCGGGCACGGACGGCCCCCTGGCCGACCACGTGTTCCTGATCGACCCGCTGGGCAACCTGATGATGCGCTTCCCGGCCCACGCCGTCTCGTCCGACATCGATAAAATGGCCAAGGTGAAGAAGGACCTGGCCAGGCTGCTCAAAGCCTCCGCCATAGGTTGAACCGCCATGCACGCCGCCACCTTGCCCCAAATGGCCATCACCGCGCTGCTGGTGGCCCTGCTGCCGCTGTCCATCGTCTGGACCTCGTCCGACACCAGCAAGTACCGCAAGCTGGTGTGGGTGTGCGTGTTCCTGACGTTCGATCTGATCGTGTTCGGCGCCTTCACCCGTTTGACCGACTCCGGCCTGGGCTGCCCCGACTGGCCCGGCTGCTACGGCACGGCCAACCCCTTCCTGGCCCATGCGCAGATCCAGGCGGCCGAGGCCTTGCTGCCCACCGGTCCCGTGACGGTGGCCAAGGCCTGGATCGAGATGATCCACCGCTATCTGGCCATGGCGATCGGGGTGCTGATCGTGGCCATGGTGGTGCAATCGTGGCGCCACTGGCTGCGCGACCGCAGCCGCGCCGAATACGCGCCGGCCCTGCCCACGGCGCTGCTGCTGTTCGTCTGCCTGCAGGGCGCGTTCGGCGCCTGGACCGTCACCCTCAAGCTGCAGCCCGTCATCGTCACCACCCACCTGCTGCTGGGCATGGGCCTGCTGGCGCTGCTCACCTGGTATGGCGGACGCCAGGACCAGCTGATCGCGCCCGTCAAGATCGTGACCGGTTCGCCGCCGGCCATGCGCAACATCCGCCTGCTGGCCGCGCTGTCGGGCGTGCTGCTGCTGATGCAGCTGGCCCTGGGCGGCTGGGTCAGTACCAACTACGCCACGCTGGCCTGCACCGACTTCCCCCTGTGCGGCGGCAAGCTGGTGCCGGAGATGGACTTCGCGCACGGCTACACGCTGTGGCGCGAACTGGGCAAGACGGCCGCCGGCCACTACCTGCCGTTTTCCGCGCTGACGGCCATCCACTGGGTGCACCGCAACTTCGCCTTCGTGGTGGCGCTGGTGGCCGGCTACACGGCCTGGCGGGCCTGGGGCCACACGGCCCTGCACCAGACGGCGCGCACCATCGCCGTGGTGCTGGTGCTGCAGCTGTGCAGCGGCATCGCCACCATCTTCCTCAACTATCCGCTGGCCATCGCCGTGCTGCACAACGCCGGGGCGGCGCTGCTGGTGCTGCTGCTGACCATGTTAAACTACCGGGCTAAGTTCCAATTCGAGATTGCGCAGAAGGCAGCCGCCAGCGCCGTATTCCCGCAAGCCACCGCTGCCAGACACCACTAATGACGACCCAGACCGCAACCCATAAATCCAGCAACCGCATCGCTCAATACTGGGCGCTGACCAAGCCCCGCGTCACCCAGCTGGCCGTGTTCTGCGCCGTGATCGGCATGTTCCTGGCCGCCGACGGCCTGCCCGACTGGCGCGTGGTGGTGGCCGCCACCTTCGGCATCTGGCTGCTGGCCGGCGCCGCGTTCGCCGTCAACTGCCTGGCCGAGCGCGAGATCGACGCCCGCATGGCGCGCACGGCGCGCCGCCCGATGGCCACCGGTGAGCTGAGTGTGACCCAGACCGTGCTGTTCTCGGCCATCATCGGCGGCGCCGGCATGTGGGTACTGTACGCGCTGGTCAACCCGCTCACCATGTGGCTGACCTTCGTCACTTTCGTCGGTTACGCCGTGATCTACACCATGATATTGAAGCCGGCCACGCCGCAGAACATCGTCATCGGCGGCCTGTCCGGCGCCATGCCGCCGGCGCTGGGCTGGGCCGCCGTCGCCAACGACGTGCCGATGCAGGCCTGGCTGCTGGTATTGATCATCTTCGTCTGGACCCCGCCGCACTTCTGGGCGCTGGCCATGTACCGCCGCGACGACTACGCCAAGTCCGGCCTGCCCATGCTGCCCGTCACGCACGGCCTGCCGTTCACCCAGTTCCACGTGTGGCTGTATTCGATCGCGCTGGCCGCCACCACCTTGCTGCCGTTCGCCGTCCACATGAGCGGCTTGATCTACCTGGCCTGCGCCGTGGTACTGAACGCCATCTTCCTGCGCCACGCCTGGAAGATCTACCGCCATTACACCGACCTGGTGGCCCGCAAGGCCTTCACCTGGTCCATCATCTACCTGTCGCTGCTGTTCGCCGCGCTGCTGGTGGACCACTACATCAAGCTGTAATTGAAGCTCCAATCACACACCATGAAAAAACTGTTAGCCCTGTTGACACTGGCCATACTGGCGGCCGGTCCCCTGGCCGGTTGCGGCGAAAAGCCGGCCCTGCCCAAGGTGGAATTCAAGAACACCGACCTGACCGGCCTCGATTACGCGCGCGACTTTTCCCTGACCGACCACACGGGCAAGCCCCGCAAGCTGGCCGACTTCAAGGGCAAGGCCGTGGTGATGTTCTTTGGCTATACCCAGTGCCCGGACGTGTGCCCGACCACGATGGCCGAAATGGAGAGCGTGATGCAGGCGCTCGGCCCCCTGTCGGACCAGGTGCAGGTGCTGTTCGTCACCGTCGATCCCGAGCGTGACACCCAGGCCCTGCTGGCCCAGTACGTGCCGGCGTTCGACAAGCGCTTCATCGGCCTGTACGGCACGCCGGAACAGACGGCCGCCGTGGCCAAGGAATTCAAGGTGTTCTACGCCAAGGTGCCGGGCAAGACCAAGGACAGCTACACGGTCGACCACACGGCCGGCAGCTACGTGTTCGACAAGAGCGGCAAGCTGCGCCTGTTCGTGCGCCACGGCCTCGGTCCCGAACCGATCGTGCATGACCTCAAGCTGCTGCTGAACTGAGCCTGACATTGGGGGCGCCGCGGCGCGGCCCACCGTCCAACCAACCGGGGATTGCATGGAGCAGCGCTTCCAACCCTACACCCGCCTGGCGGCCGTCGTGCTGCTGATCCTGGGCTGCCTGATCGTATTGCGCCCCTTCCTGGCCGCCATCCTGTTCGCGGCCGCCATCGCCATCTCCAGCTGGCCCCTGTACCTGCGCCTGCTGCACCGCATGCACCAGCGCCGCACGCTGGCCGCCGCCCTGATGACCGTCTCGCTGACGCTGGTGATCCTGGTGCCGCTGGCGCTGGTGGCCTGGAGCGTGGCCGACAACGCGGCCAGCTATTTCGACCAGGTGCGCGCCGCCATCGACGACGGTACCATCGTCCCGCCCGCGTGGCTCAAGCAGCTGCCGCTGGTGGGCGAGCAGGCCGACGCCTATTTGCGCAAGCTGGTGGCCAGCCGCGAGGAACTGATTGCGCTGGCCCAGCGCCTGCTGGAGCCGGCGCGCCGGCTGCTGCTGGGCGGCAGCCTGGTGCTGGGGCGGGGCGTGGCCCAGGTCAGCCTGGCCGTCTTCGTCTGCTTCTTCCTGTACCGCGACGGCCACGCCATCGTGGCCATGGTCCGCAGCGGCATGGAAAAACTGATCGGCGCGCAGGGCGCGGCCGTGGCCGACACCGTGGGCCGCACCGTGCGGGGCGTGATGTACGGCCTGCTGGGCACCGCCTTGGCGCAGGCCGGGGTGGCCGCCATCGGCCTGGCGCTGGCCGGGGTGCCGGCGGTGGCGCTGCTGTCGATCGCCACCTTCTTGCTGTCGCTGATCCCCGTGGGGCCGCCGCTGATCTGGGGCGGGGCCGCCATCTGGCTGTTCAACGAGGGCCATACGGGATGGGGCGTGTTCATGCTGGTGTGGGGCTTTTTCGCCATCAGCGGCGTGGACAACGTGGTCAAGCCCATGCTCATCAGCCGCGGCAGCAGCCTGCCGTTCATCCTGGTGCTGCTCGGCGTGATGGGCGGCGTGCTGGCGTTCGGCTTCGTCGGCCTGTTCATCGGCCCCACGCTATTGGCCGTGGCCCTGGGGCTGTTGCGGCACTGGGGAGCGGCGGGGCAGGAAGACGGCGTCGCCTGAGGCGTGTGCCGCACCCATTCCATGGTTGCGATGTGCGGGCTTGGCAGGCTATGATAAGTTGATTGAAACTTAACATGCACTGAGCAACATGGACATCACCTTTTGCACTGAATTGCCGCCCGCGCCATCGTTCAAGCATCTCTACGACACGACCGGTTGGGGACCGCTTGAGCGCGACGCGGCGTTTTATGCGGACGCGCTGCGCGGCTCGTGGGCGTGTGTTGCGGCCTATGACGGCGACCAGCTGGTGGCATTCGCCCGCGCGATTTCCGACGGCCGCCTGCATGCCTTCATCACCGAGATGATCGTGGCCCCGGCCTACCAGGGGCGCCGGATTGGTGAGCAGCTGCTTGCGCAACTGGTGGCACGCTGCCATGCGGCCGGCGTGCGCGACATCCAGCTCTTTTGCGCGAAGGGCAAGTCGGACTTCTATCTGAAATGCGGATTTTCCAGGCGCCCGGACGATGCGCCGGGCATGCAATACACGGGTGACGCCACCTGATGATGGGCGCCGGCGCCTGCTGCCATCGCCGATTCGTTCTGACCTGGCCAGGCGCGGCCAGACTTGTCGGGAGAAATACAGGGAGGCAGCAGGTTGCCATTCTTGATCTGAAAACAAAGGAGCATCGCTATGCGTCGGGAATTTTTCAGTGTGAAGTTATGGACGGTGATCTTTGCGATCGCATTGCATTGCGCGCTGCCGGCACGGGCCGAGGAGCCCGTGGCGGTATTGGCGCCGGCGCAGCAATCCGAACTGGCCGGCAAGCTGGTGGCAGGTTCCCCGTGGCGCTTTGAAACGAAGTACGAAGACACGCTCTTCACGTTCCGCCTGACCGAGGACGGGAAATTGCAGCGCCAGTCCTCGCACAACCAGAGCTGGAGCGACTTGCCGGTGACGGAGCAGCGCGCATCCTACCGTACCCAGAACGGTTATACGGTCACGTTCATGCTGGATGCGGCTGGCACTCCGGTGGCGTACCACTCCAAGCACACGGCAACGTTCAAGTCCGTCAAATAGCGAGCGTCCTCAAAACGTGACGATGAAGCGCGCGCCGCTGCCGACCGATTTCGCGTAGCGCACGGTGCCGCCATTGCGGTGCACCAGTTGCCGCACCATGGACAGGCCGATGCCGCTGCCTTTGCTCTTGGTCGAGAAGAAGGGCGTAAAAATGTCGGCTGCCAGCAGGTCCGGCACGCCTGGACCGTTGTCGCACACCTCCACGCGTAACCGTCCGCCGCGCACCAGCCTGGCGCTGACACGTACTTCCGGCGCCGCCGGGCCAGCGCATGCTTCGGCCGCGTTCTGGATCAGGTTGACCAAGGCCTGTTCCAGTTGACCCGGGTCGGCCATCAACTCGAGCGATTCCGGCTCCACGCTGAACAGTGCGCGCCCACCGCGTACCTGCCAGGCCGGCGCCAGCAGGGCCGACAGGCGCGCGAACAGGGGGCCGATGGCGACCCGTTGCGGCCGGGCCTCCGGCACGCTGGCCAGCGCGCGATAACCGCCGGCGAAATGGGTCAGGCTGTCGGCGCGCCGGCTGATGGCGTCGAGCGCGATATCGAGATCGGCGGCGATATCGGCGGGCAGGCCGGCGCCCGCTCCGGCCAGCAGGTCGCGCGCCGTGTGCGACAGCGACGCCACCGGCGTGAGCGAGTTCATGATCTCATGCGTGAGCACGTGCACCAGTTTCTGCCAGGCCTGCATGGCCTCGGCTTCCAGCTCGTTCTCAAGCGGCAGCAGCGCCACCAGTCGTTGTGGCAGGCCGTCGACCGTCATGTCGCTGACGATGGCCAGCGCGCGCTCGCTGCCCAGTTCCGTATCGAACGCGATCACGCTGCGCTGGCCGGTGGCCAGTCCGGCCAGCGTGCGCTGCAGCTGGTCCGTCCGGGTGGCGCGGCCGGGGGCGAGCAGGCGGCGCGCATTGGCGTTGACGGGTTCGAAGCTGGCCGTCGACCGCATATCGCCGACGGCGAACATGGCGACGGGCGCGAATTCAAGCCGGGTTTCCAGGGCCAGTGCGCGGGCGGCCAGCTGTGCCTGATCGCCCGGTGCGCCCGGCGGCACTTCAGGCGCAGGCGCGGCCGCAGCGGGCAGCGCGGCCAGGGCGCGCCAGATCAGGGCGATGGCCAGCAGCGCGCCCCATCCGCTGGCGACCGCAGCGAGCGAAACCGCGGTCGCCGCGCCCTGATAGCTGGCGCCCCCGCCGAATGCGGCGACGGCGAGCAGGGCGGCGCCGGCCGCCAGCGTACGCCGCGGGTGCCGGTCAAAGTCCATGGCGCTCGAGTTTGCGGTACAGCGCGGCGCGGCTCACGCCCAGCACCCTGGCCGTGCGGCTGATATTGCCCTGTTGCTGCGCCAGCGCGGCGGCGATGGCGTCGCGTTCGAGCGCATCGAGCCTGGGCACTTCGGCCGTTGCGGCGGCCAGCACCGGCGCCGGCGCCGGCGCGGTGGCCGCGGCGCCGTCGTGCAGACCGAAGTCGGCCAGCTGGTAAGCGCCATGCTGTGCCAGGATCACGGCCCGCTCGCAGGCGTGCCGCAGCGCGCGCACGTTGCCGGGCCAGGCGTGGCGGCACAGGGCATCGAACGCCGCCGGCGCCACGTCGGCGTCGGGCTTGCCATATTGGCGCCGGTAGTGGGCCAGATAGTGCGCCAGCAACATGGGGATGTCGTCCCGGCGCGTGCGCAGCGGCGGCACGCGGATGACGATGGTATTTAAGCGGAACAGCAAGTCCGGCCGGAAGGCGCGGGCGTCGTAGAGCGTCGCTTCGTCGACATTGGTGGCGCTGACGATGCGCACATCGATCGCCTGCGGGCGGTCCGCGCCCAGCGGCGTGACTTCGCGCCGTTCCAGGGCGGTCAGCAGCTTGGCTTGGGCGGCCAGCGGCAGATTGCCTATTTCATCGAGCAGCAGTGTGCCGCCGGAGGCGGCCTGGAAGCGGCCCGCGCGGTCGCTGCGCGCATCGGTGAACGATCCCTTGCGGTGGCCGAACAATTCACTTTCCAGGGTTGCCTCCGGCAGGCTGCCCATGTCGACGGCGAGGAACTGTTGCGCGGCCCGGCGTGAAGCTTGATGGATGGCGCGCGCCACCAGCTCCTTGCCCACCCCGTTTTCCCCCAACACCATCACGTTCGCTTCGGTCGGTCCCACGTTGGCGATAAAGGCGCGCAGTTCGCGCATGGCCGGGGCGTCGCCCATCAGCGCTCCGGCGCCCGGGCCGGTGCCGGCCGGCACCGCCGCGCCACGCCGTGCCAGCGCGCCGTCGACGGCCGCGGCCAGGCGGGCGTTGTCCCATGGCTTGGTGATGAAGTCGCACGCGCCCCGCTTCATGGCCTCCACCGCCAGCCCGACGTCGGCATAGGCCGTCATGGCGATCACCGCCGGCGGCCGGGGCAGGGCCCGCAACCGGTCCAGCGCCGCCAGGCCCTCGGCACCATCGGTGCGGCCGGGAGCGAAATTGAAGTCGAGCAGCACCAGATCCGGCACGCCTTGCTCCAGCTGGCGCGCCAGCAGCCGCGGATGGGCCAGCGTGCTGACCTGGGCGGCGCAGCGCCGCAGCAGCAGCCGCGCCGCGCAGGCGACGTCGGCATCGTCGTCGAGGATCAGGATCTGTGCTGGGCTGGCGGTCATGGGCAGGGCCGGGGAAATGGTGGGCCGATTCTAGCAGCACGTGCGCGCCCGCGTCCATCGCGCCGGGGCCGGCACGGACAACTGTCCGGAAACGCACACCTGGCTTGTCCGCATCCGGACAGGCATGGCGCCGTGGGGCGCCGGCGCGGCGTGGTGGCGGCGGGAATTGGCATGGCATGGAAGTTGCGACTTGTCCTGACATGAGCACATTTCCCCCTGATGCGGTGCTGGCGATGCCGCCACCGGCCGCCGCCACGGACCGGCGTCCCACCGGCGCCGCCATGGACCAGCCCTTGCCGCCGCGGCGCGCCAGGCGCCTGGCCATAGGCGGCGCGCTGCTGGCGCTGGCAGCGGGCAGCACGGCCCTGTGGCAGCTGGCACCGCGCGGGCTGCAGGTGCCGCTCGCGCAGGCGCGCTTCGCGGTGGTTGAGCAGGGCGTGTTCCGCGACGAGCTGGCGCTGCGTGCGACGGCGGCGCCGCTGCGCACCGTCATGCTCGACGCGGTGGAGTCGGGCCGGGTGGAAGAAGTGCTGGCGCGTGATGGCGCGTCCGTGCGGCAGGGCGAGCTGCTGTTTCGCCTGTCCAATCCGCAGCGCCGCCTGGAGTTGCTGGCGCGCGAGGCCGAACACGCGCAGCAGATCTCGAACCTGACCAATCTGCGGCTGGCGGCCGAGGCGAGCCGCGCGGCACGCCAGCGGCGCGGCGCCGAGCTCGCCTACGCGCTGACGGTGGCCGAGAAGCAGCATGGCCGCGATCTGGCGCTGGCGCGCCAAGGCTACCTCTCCAGCGCGGCGCTGGAGGACGCCGGCGACCGGCTGGCGCAGCAGCGCGCCTTGCTCGACGCCGAAGTGGCCGGCAATGCGACGCAAACGGCGATCGAGCGCGATGCCTTGCGCCAGATGGCGCTGGCGATCGCCCGGCTGGAGGCGGGCCTGCAGCTGGTGCATGCGACGCTGGACGGCTTGGCCGTGCGCGCGCCCGCGCCCGGGCGCCTGACCGATTTCCATTTACAGCTGGGCGAAACGGTCCGGCCGGACCAGCATCTGGGCCGTATCGACGACGTGGCGCGCTTCAAGCTGTCGGCCCAGGCCGACGAATACTACCTGGCCCGCTTGGCGCCGGGCCAGCCGGGCGTGGCGACCATCGCCGGCCATGGCTATGCGGTGACGGTCAGCCGCATCACCCCGCAGATCAGCGATGGCCGCTTTACGCTGGAGCTGACGTTCGACCGGCAACAGCCGCCGGCCTTGAGCCCGGGCCAGAGCGTGGAAGTGTCGGTCGCGCTGGGCGGATCGCGGCCCGCCCTGCTGCTGCCCAACGATGCCTTTATCAACGACACGGGCGGGGCCTGGGTGTACGTGCTCGATGGCCGGCGCATGCTGGCCGCGCGGCGCGCCATCCGCACCGGTCGCCGCTCGCCCGGCCAGCTCGAAGTGCTGGCGGGCCTGGCCGCCGGCGAGCGGGTGCTGGTGTCGTCCTACGCGGCCTATGGCGCCGCACCGGTTCTGCAATTCAATCGATAACTGTTCAACGACACCCCCGGAGATGACACAATCATGCATACGACCCCAACCCTTCACGAGAAGCACGGCATGCTCAAGCTTTCCAATATCAGCAAGACCTATCAGGGCGGCCAGGTGCGCACCACGGCGCTCGACCGCATCGAGCTGCACATCGAGGCCGGGGAATATGTGGCCATCACGGGCCCGTCCGGCTGCGGCAAGTCGACGCTGCTGGCCATGCTCGGCCTGCTCGACACGCCCGATAGCGGCGAGTACTGGTTCGAGGGCCGCAACGTGGCCGGCTGGAGCGAGGCACAATTGAACCGCCTGCGGCGCGGCCGCATCGGTTTCATTTTCCAGAGTTTCAACCTGATCGAACAGCTGTCGGTGGCCGAGAACGTGGAACTGGCGCTGGAATACCTGGACGTGCCGGCGCGCGAGCGGCGCGCACGGGTGGCCGCCATGCTCGAGCAGCTGGGCGTGGCGCACCGCGCCCGGCACCGGCCGTCGCAGCTGTCGGGCGGGCAGCAGCAGCGGGTGGCGATTGCGCGCGCCCTGGTGGCCCGTCCCGCGCTGTTGCTGGCGGACGAACCGACCGGCAATCTCGACTCGGCGCACGGCGATGAGGTGATGCGCCTGCTGCGTCAGATCAACGGCGAGGGCACCACCGTCATCATGGTCACGCACTCGCCGTCCCATGCGGCGCAGGCATCGCGCACGCTGCGCCTGCTCGACGGGCGTATCCTGGTCGACGCCCTGCAAGCGGCGTGAGGCGGACGCAGATGAAACTTCGCGATTTCCGTCTCGGCTGGCGCGCGCTGGCGCAGGAACCGGCCTACTCGCTGGTCGTCATCGGCGGCCTGGCCATGGCCCTGGCGGCCGCCTTGCTGCTGTTGGGCTTGGTGCGCTACTCGTGGCAATACAACCGGCAGGTGCCCGACCTCGGCCAGGTGTATGTGGTCAAGCAGCGCTACAACGTCGACCCCAAGGCGCCGTGGTTCGACCAGGCGCCGATCATGCTGCGCGCGGTGGCGGCAGGCGCGCCGGGCGTGGCCGAGGCCACGGCGTGGCTGCCTGCGCGGCCGGAAAGCCAGGGGCTCACGGTCGGCATCGACGGCCAGCTGCACCGGCTGCACGGCCTGACGGTGCTGCCGGGTTTCGCCGCCATGCTGGGCGTGCGCACGCTGCAGGGCGACCTGGCGGCGACGCTGGAGCAGCCGGGCGGGCTGGCCGTCACGCAGGAGACGGCGCTGCGCCTGTTCGGCACCACGCACGCGCTGGGGCGGACCATGCGGGCCGAGGGTAATCTGTTGCGGGTCGGCGCCGTGCTGGAGTCCCCGCCCGCCAATACCACCATCCCGTTCGAAGCCTTGAACGGGGTCAATTCGGTGCTGGCCAGGGAGGTGCGCGACGAGTTGCTCACCGGGCGGCAGGGATGGTGGGGCAAGCTGCTGATACGGGTCCGGCCGGGCGCCTCGCCACAGGCCATCACGGCGCTCCTGCAGCAGGCGGCCGACACCAGCCCCAGGCTGCTCGATCAGCCGCCGGAAGTCAAACAGCGGCTGGGGGCGCGCAAGGTGATGGAGATCGTGCTGGCGCCATTGGCCGACGCCTATTTCGACCGCGACGTGGCCCGCAACAATATCGCGGCGTCCGGCGCGCGCGCCAATCCGGCGCTGGTGGCCGGACTGGGCGTGATCGCGTTGCTGATCGTGGCGCTGGCGGCCGTCAATTACGTCAACCTGGCCGTGGTGCGCGTGCTGCGGCGCCGGCGTGAAGTGGCCATACGCAAGGTGCTGGGCGCGGGCGTGCGCCAGATTGTGCTGCAACTGCTGGCCGAATCGTTGCTGGTGGCGCTGCTGGCAACGGCGCTCGGGCTGCTGCTGGCCTGGCTCGCGCTACCCCTGTTTGCCCAGCTGGTCGACCGCAAGCTCGACGCCTTGCTGGCGCCGGAAAACATCGGCGCCGCGCTTGCGCTGGGGCTGCTGCTGGCCGGGCTGACGGCGGCCTACCCCGCGTGGATCGCCGTCCATGTGCATCCCGGGCAGGCGCTGGCCGGGCGCGACGGCAGCGAGTCGGCCCGCGGCACGCAATGGCGGCGGGCGATGAGCGTGCTGCAAATGGCTACCGCCATGGGCTTTGCCAGCGTCACCCTCGCCATCGCCTGGCAGACCGGATTTGCCATGCGCGCCGCGCCGGGATTCGATCCCGCGCCCATCCTCATCGTCGACTTGCCGGAAACGGTCAGGGACAGCGTGCCGGCGCAGGGGTTCGTCGCCGCGCTTGGCGCGCAGCCCGGTGTGGCCGGCATCGCCATCTCGGAGGACGCGGTCGGTCGCACGGATTTTTCATGGTTCCGCGACCTGAAACGTCCCGGCGGCACCAGCGCACCGGTCGAAATGAAGTCGGTCAGCGCCAATTTCTTCCAGCAGTACCGCGTCGGGCCGGTAGCGGGGCGCTTGTTCGACCCGCGCCTGGACCGGGAGGATGCGCCCGAGCCGCTGGTGCTGAACGCCATCGCGGCCCGGGAACTCGGCTTTGCCAGCCCGGCCGCGGCAGTCGGGCAGACCATGTTGTTTACCGGTTTCGACGGCAAGGTCATCCCCAAGCGGGTGGTGGGAATCGCGCCGGAACTGCGCTTCCAGTCGCTGCGCGAAATGCCGCGCGCCGTGGGCTATGAGTTGTGGAGCGCCGGCGCCACGCTCAGCGTTCGGGCCGGCCAGGCGCCGGCGGCGCTGGCGCCGCTGGAACTGGCGGTGCGCAGGCTGTGGCCGAAGTACTTCCCCAATGCGATCGTCAAGACGCGGCCGGCCGCCGCCATCCTCGCCCTCAATTATGCCGACGATGCGCGCATGGCCAAGTTGCTGGCCGCGGCCACCGGCGTCGCGTTGACGATCGCCGCCTTCGGCACCTATGTGCAGTCCGCCCATACAGTGCAGCGCCGCGCCAGGGAAATCGTCATGCGCAAGCTGCATGGCGCCAGCCGTGCCGCCATCGGCCTGCTGGTGCTGCGGGAAGTGGGTGCCCTGACGGCGGTGGCGGCCGTGATCGGACTGCCGCTGGCGGCCCTTGCCATCGAGCGCTATCTGGCCGGCTACGTCGAGCGGGCGCCCATCGGCTGCTGGACGATGCTGCTGGCGCTGGCGTGCACGCTGGCGATTACCGGCATGGCCGTGGCGCGCCACGCATGGATGGCGATGCGCATGCGCCCGGCCGAGGCGTTGCGGACATAGCGGGGCGTGCGGGCGCCCGCATTCAGTCCATGTCGTCCGTATCGCCGGCCGGTTCCGGCTTGGGGATCACCTTCACCAGCAGGATGCGCGGCCCCGTCATCTTTTTGGCGACGATGTCGAAATGGCGGAAGCTGATGCGCTGGCCCTGTTTGGGAATGTCGCCCAGCTTGAGCATCAGCAGGCCGCCCACCGATTCCACCTCGTCCAGCCCCAGCTCCTCGTTCTCGATGTCGATCCCCAGCGCCCGCTCCAGCGAGAAGATGGGCAGGCTGGCCTTGCCCACCAGCGTGCCGTCGGGCTGCTTGAGCCAGTCGTTTTCGTTGAGGCGGAATTCATCGTGGATTTCGCCCACCATGGCGCCCAGCAGGTTGTCGAGCGTGATGAAGCCCAGCGCCCGCTTGCCCTTCTCGCCGATCAGGGCGAAGTGGGGCGCGCCGTCGCGGAAGCGGCGGAACTGTTCCAGCGCCGGGGTGCGGGCGGAAATGGTCTCCACCGGCCGCAGCAGCGGCGCCAGCGCCGTCAAGGGCTGGCCCGATTGCTGGGCGAAGAACAGGTCTTTCAGGTGGATCAGGCCCAGCACCGTTTCGCCGTCCGCGTCGTAATACGGATAGCGGCTGAAGCGGTTGCGGCGCATGGTTTGCAGGTTCTCTTCCGGCGGCAGGTCGGCCCGCAGGGCGATCACTTCGTTGATGGGCCGCATCAGGTCCGACACCGACAGCGCGCTGAAGTCGAGCGAGTGGGCCAGGATATTGCGCTCGTCCTTGCTGTACTTCTGGCCCGGCTGGTTGCTGCGCAGGATCAGCTTGAGTTCATCGACGGAATAATGGGTGTCGTGGCCGCCCTTGCCGGACAGGCCGGCCAGCCCCAGCACCATGCCGGCGCTGGCATTGAGCAGCCAGATGGCCGGGTACATGGCCCAGTAGAAGCCATACAGGGGCAGGGCGCTCCACAGGCCGATCGCTTCGGGCATGCGGATCGCCAGCGACTTGGGCGCCAGTTCGCCCACCACGATGTGCAGGAAGGAGATGATGCTGAACGCGAGCGCGAAGGCGATGCCGTGGATCAGTTGCGGCGAGCTGACGCCGACGGCGGCGAACAGCGGCTCGAGCAGCCCGGCGAAGGCCGGCTCGCCCACCCAGCCCAGGCCCAGCGAGGCCAGCGTGATGCCCAGCTGGCAGGCCGACAGGTAGGCGTCGAGGTTGCCGTGCACCTTGGCCAGCGTGCGCCCGCGCAAGCCCTGGCGCTTGGCGATGGCGCGGATGCGGGTGGGACGCAGCGTGACGATGCCGAATTCGGCCGCCACGAAGAAGCCGTTGAGCGCGACCAGGAATACGGCGAGCAGGACAAGCAGGAGGTTTTGCATAGGGGCGCGCAGCGCGGACGATCGAAACCTGCATCTTATCCGACCCGGCCCGCCGGCAGCGCAATTTTCGCGCACGCCCGGCGCGCCGGTTGACGCGGCGCGCGTCCGCCCGCCCGCCTGTGTGCCGCCGGCGCATCGTCTGCCCGCACCGGGCGCCGCTGTCCGTGCCGCCGCGTTCAGTGCGCCACGGCGAACGGCCCGCTGTGCACGGCCGACAGGATGGCCTCCACGGCCGGGTGCTTGATCTTGCGTTCGTTGGAGATGGCGTAGAACTGTTCGCGCAGTTCGGGCGCGTCGCCGGCCAGCACGGCGCCGAACTGCTCCCCGATGTCGTGCGCCAGCGCGGTCGGCGCGAAAAACAGCCCCAGGCCGTTGCGGCCGAAGGTGTTGAGCATGGCGTTGTCCTCGAATTCGCCCACCACGTCCGGCCGCACGCCGTGCTGCACCAGCCAGGCGTCGATCCGTCCGCGCAGGGCGTTGTTACGGGTCGGCAGCAGCAGCGGCGCGCCGTCGAGGCTGGCGGGGAAGTTGCGCCTGACCTTGCGCGCCAGGCGCGGCACGCCGAACAGCTGCATGCCGCTTTCGCCCAGCAGGTGGCTGAACACGCGCAGGCCGCCGCCGGGCCGCACGGCGCGGTCGGTCAGCACCACGTCCAGCTTGTTGAGCGCCAGGTCGGCCAGCAGCGACTCGAATTCATCCTCCAGGCACACCAGCTTGACCTGCTGGCCCATCTGCTGCGTCGCCTCCAGCAGGCGGAACGCGATCAGCTTGGGCAGCGAATCGGAGATGCCCACCGTCAGCCGCATCTTGCCCGCGTCCGTCTCCTCCAGCGCGTCCTGCAGCTGGTCGCCCAGCAGGAAAATCTGGTCGCAGTAGCTGAGCGCCACCCGGCCCGCCTCGGTCGGCGCCAGGCGCCGTCCCTGCGGCTCGAGCAGCTGCTTGCCTACCGACTGTTCCAGCAGCGCGAGCTGCATGCTGACCGTCTGCACGGCCAGTCCCAGCCGTTCGGCGGCGCGCGTCACGCTGCCTTCCTTGGCCACCATCCAGAAAAAATACAGGTGGCGGAAATTGAGTCCGGTGGTTTTCATCTTCTGTTTTTCCGAAGTAAAGCTTCGATTATCTTCTATTTTTTAATATCGCGTCCGGCCCTACACTGCACCCCATTCACTACAACAACGGGGTAAAGCAATGAAGCACTTCAAGGTGTCATTCCTGGTCACCTTCGTCTGCCTGGCGGCGGCGGGGTGGTGGGGCTACGAACATACGGGATGGGCCGGCGCGCTGTCGGCCATCGGCATCGCGGCCATCCTGGGCGTGATGGAAGTGTCGCTCTCGTTCGACAACGCGGTGGTCAACGCCTCCGTGCTGAAGACCTGGGACGCGTTCTGGCAAAAGCTGTTCCTGGGCGTGGGCATCGTGATCGCCGTGTTCGGCATGCGATTGCTGTTCCCGCTGGTGATCGTGGCCATGGCGGCCGACCTGGGGCTGATGGAAGTGTGGCACCTGGCGCTCAACGATCCGGCCGCCTACTCGGCCCACCTGACCAACCACCACGCGGAAGTGGCGGCCTTCGGCGGCATCTTCCTGCTGCTGGTGTTCCTGAACTTCCTGCTCGACCAGGACAAGGAACTGCACTGGCTGGGCCATGTGGAGCAGAAGCTGGGCGCGCTGGGCAAGGTGTCGTCGATCGCGGTGATGGTGGCGCTGGGCGCGCTGCTGGCCAGCCTGATGCTGGTGGAACCGGAGCAGAAGCTGGTGGTGCTGGTGTCGGGCCTGTGGGGCGTACTGACCTACGTTGGCGTGGACGCCGTCAGCAGCCTGCTGGAGAAAGAGGAAAACGGCAGCAACGTGGGCGAGTTGATCAAGCGCGGCGGCATAGGCGGCTTCCTGTACCTGGAAGTGCTCGATGCGTCGTTCAGCTTCGACGGTGTGATCGGCGCGTTCGCCATCACGACCGACGTGGTGATCATCATGCTGGGCCTGGCCATCGGCGCCATGTTCGTGCGTTCGCTGACGGTGTTCCTGGTGAAGAAGGGCACGCTGGACCAATTCGTGTTCCTCGAACACGGCGCCCATTACGCCATCGGCATCCTGGCGCTGATCATGTTGGCCAGCATGAAGTTCCACATCCCCGAGATCTTCACGGGCCTGGTCGGCGTGGCCTTCATCGTCGCCTCGCTGTGGTCCTCGATCCGCCACCGGCGCAAGCAGCAGGCGCCGGCCCTGGCGGCGTGAGGGAGCAGTTTTTTGACAACGCGGCGGGCGCCAGGCACCGGCCCGCCGCGGGCAAGCAGTACAGGCTATTACGGCCAGGTGCCGGTTCAATCACATAGGAGTAGCACATCATGGCAATCAGTCTGCAAAAAGGCGGCAACGTCAACCTGAGCAAGGAAGCGCCCGGCCTGTCGAAGATGGTGATCGGTCTCGGTTGGGACGTGCGTGCCACCGACGGCAACGCGTTCGACCTGGACGGCTCGGCCTTCCTGCTCAAGGCCGACGGCAAGGTGCGGGGCGACGCCGACTTCGTTTTTTACAACAACCTCAAGTCGGTGGAGGGCGCCGTGGCCCACTCGGGCGACAACCGCACCGGCGCCGGCGACGGCGACGACGAGACGGTCACCATCAACCTGGCCGAGGTGCCGGCCAACGTGGAGCGCATCGCCATCTGCGTCACCATCCACGAGGCTGACGCGCGGCGCCAGAACTTCGGCATGGTGCGCAAGGCTTTCGTGCGCTGCGTGAACGCCAGCGGCAACGCCGAGATCGCCCGCTTCGACCTGTCCGAGGACGGCTCGGCCGAGACGGCGATGGTGTTCGGCGAGGTGTACCGCAACGGCGGTGACTGGAAGTTCAAGGCCGTGGGCCAGGGCTTCAAGGGCGGACTGGGGCCGCTGGCGTCGTCCTTCGGCGTCAACATCTGAACGGCATAAACGGCATAAACGGTATAAACGGTATCAATAGGATTAATTTCTGAAAGGGACAGGGCACTATGCCTGCTTTTACGGTAACAGGGGACGTTGACCCGTTCCTGCACGTGTCGCTCGCGCACGGCGAAAAAATCTACTGCGAGTCCGACGCGATGGTGATGATGGAGGCAACGCTCGATTTGCGCGGCAAGGTCACCGGCGGCATCGGCGCGGCCCTGATGCGGCGCTTCGCCAACGGCGAGTCGTTCTTCCAGCAGCACATCGAGGCCGTGCGCGGCGCCGGCGACTGCCTGCTTTCGCCCACGCTGCCGGGCGCCATGCAGGTGGTGGACGTGGGGCCGCGCCAGTACATGCTGAGCGACGGTGCCTTCGTGGCCGCCAGTGCCGGGGTGGCGCTGCAGGTGCGCACCCAGAGCCTGGGCAACGCGCTGTTCGCCCAGAGCGGCGGCTTTTTCATCACCGAGACGGCCGGCAGCGGCCAGCTGGTGGTGTCGGGCTTCGGTTCCATCTCGCAGCTGGAGGTGGCGCCGGGGCGCGACGTGGTGATCGACAACGCCCACGTGGTGTGCTGGGACAGTGCGCTGCATTACGAGATGTCCGTCACCACCGGCGGCGGTGGCGGCTTCCTGGGCAATCTGATCAACAGCCAGACCAGCGGCGAAGGCATGGTGCTGCGCTTTTCCGGCCAGGGCAAGGTGCTGGTCTGCTCGCGCAACCGCGACGCCTTCCTCAGCTGGACCCAGCGCCGCCCGCAGTAAGGCCTTAGCTTAGCAAATCACTCGAAAGGAAACCGCAATGTCAGTCAATCTGCAAAAGGGCCAGAAGATCTCTCTGGACAAGGAAGCGGGCGCCGCCCTGGGCCGCGTCGTCATGGGCCTGGGCTGGGACGCCGTCAAGCGCAAGGGCTTGTTCGGCTTCGGCGCGCGCAGCGAGCCGGTCGACCTGGACGCCTCGTGCGTGATGTTCGACGAGGCCAACCGCCCGCTGGACGTGATCTGGTTCCGCCAGCTGCGCAGCCGCGACGGCAGCATCGTCCACACGGGCGATAACCGCACCGGGGCCGGCGACGGCGACGATGAACAGATCAACGTCGACCTGCATGCCGTGCCGGCCGCCGTGCGCAGCCTCGTCTTCACCGTCAACAGCTTCACGGGCCAGAGCTTCGCCCAGGTGGAGAACGCCTACTGCCGCCTGCTCGACGCGGCCAGCGGCAGCGAGGTGGCCCGCTTCAACCTGTCCGTGCAGGGCCCGCACACGGCCCAGATCATGGCCAGGGTGTACCGCCACCAGGGCGAATGGAAGATGCACGCCATCGGCGAAAACGCCAGCGGCCGCACCTTCGACGACCTGCTGCCGCTGATCGCGCCCCACCTGTAGCGGGGGCGCGGGCCGCATCCGTGGCGGCCGGGATACAGGGCGCTGCGGGCGGCATGGCGGGGCATTGCGGTTATCGCGGCCCTGCGTATAATGTTTCCATGGAAAAACTAAAAGACTTCGCCCAGATAGTGTCGCAGGCCGAACGCGGCGAGCTGGTTTTTCCCACCAGCGTGAACGCCGCGCTGCAGCTGCAGCTGGCGCTGGCCGATCCCGACTGCGTCACGGACGACGTGGTGCGCCGCGTGCTGGCCGAGCCGCAGCTGGCCGCGCGCACGGTGGCGTTGTCCAATTCGGCCGTGTTCAACCGCCGCGGTCCGCTGGTGACGGGCGTGCGGGCCGCCGTGCTGCGGGTGGGCTACCGCAACCTGTACACGATGGCGGCGGCCATGGTGGTGCGCCAGTTCGGCAACCGCATCCGCGACCGCCTGCTGCGGGCCCAGGCCGAACAGCTGTGGCGCCACACGGCCCACGTGGCGGCGCTGGCCCACGTACTGGCCCGCCACGTGACGGGCGTCGATCCCGACACGGCCCTGTTTGCCGGCATCGTGCACGAGGCGGGCGGCTTCTACCTGCTGTCGCGCGCCGACGAAATGCCCGGCCTGCTGGACGACCCGGCCGAGTGGATGGGGGCGGCCCAGGAAATCATCACCCGCGAAATGATGCGCAAGCTGGCCATACCGGAACCGGTGGCGCTGGCCATCGTGGCCTTGCGCGGCGCCACGCTGTCGCCGCCGCCGGCCGGCCTGCTCGACACGCTGCTGCTGGCCAAGCGGCTCTCGCCCGTGGCGACGCCGCTGGCCTGGCCCACCGGCCCGGACGACGCCGACGGCGCGCTGGAGCAGTATGTGCGCGACAACCCGGAGCTCGAGCGCATCCTGCATTTGTCGGCGGCCGACGCCGGATCGATGAGCGCCGCGCTGCTGGTGTGAGCCGCCCGATCCTCAGCGCGGGCCGTACAAATCCATGCCGAAGCGCTCCGTGCGCGGATGCCAGTTGCCCGTGATGTCGGCCGAGGCCAGCACGCGCTCGGCGCGGCCGATCAGCAGCGCCCGCGGCACCAGGCCGATGTAGCGCGAGTCGGCGCTGTTGTCGCGGTTATCGCCCAGCATCATGTACTGCCCGGGCGGCACCGTGACGGGGGCGAAGTTGCGCCGCGCATTGACCTGCGGCAGCAGCTGTATGGCGTGCGGCGCGAGCGTGCCGGCGGCCATGGTCTCGCGCAGCTGCACCGTCTGCAGCGTGCCGGCCGCGCCCACCGTCTCGCTGCCCTGGCCCAGCAAGGCGTAGCTGGCCGGCTGGCCGTTGATGATCAGCTGCTCGTCGCGCATTTCGACCCGGTCGCCCGGCAGCGCGATCACGCGCTTGATCAGGCGCTTGCCGTCCTGGGGCGAACTGAAGGTGACGATGTCGCCCCGCTGCGGCTCGCCCGTGTGGCCCAGCACGACGTCCGTCAGCGGCAGCTTGACGTTGTAGGCCAGCCGGTTCACCAGCACCAGGTCGCCCTCCAGCAGGTTGGGATGCATGGAGGCGGACGGGATGGGGTTCCAGTCCGCCACGGCCGTGCGGAAGATGCCGAACAGCGTGAGGAACAACAAAAAACCTTTGTTGGCGCGTATCCAGCCTTGCATGACGTCTCCCTTTGGATCATTGAAGTGTGGCCAGTATCGTCAGGGAATCTTAATTGGACCTTAGCGGCGGAACTTGGCGGCCACTCAGCCTGCGGCATCTGCGCCGAACGCGGCCAGCAGCTGGCGCTCGCCCCTGGCCGGCACGTGCAGCGCGCGGCTGTCGAGGTCCTGTTCGGCCCAGCCCCGTTGCAATGCCAGCCGCAGCATGGCCGCGCCCAGCGCGCCGCCGATGTGGGGCTTGCGTTCGCTCCAGTCCAGGCAGGGACAGGCGAAACGGCGGCGCAGCTTGCGCACGGCCGCCAGGTCGACGCCGGCGCGCGCCATGCCGGCCTCGCCGGCCACGCTGAGGCCATAGCCGTCGGCGGCGGGCGTCAGCCAGCCTTGCGCGGCCAGCCGGTCGTGCAGGGCCACGGCCACCGTGCCGGCCATGTGGTCGTAGCAGGTGCGGGCGCGCCGCAGCCGGTCCGGCGTGTTCGGTTCGAAGGCGGGACGGGGCAGGCCGGCCACCACCAGCAGCGCCTCCAGCGCGGTGGCCACGTCGGCGCCGGCCAGGCGGAAGTAGCGGTGCTTGCCCTGCGCGACCACGTCCACCAGCCGGGCCTCGCGCAGCCGCGCCAGGTGGGCGCTGGCGGTGGACGGGCTGACCCCGGCCACCACCGACAGTTCGGTGCTGGTGCGGGCGTGGCCGTCGAGCAGGCAGCACAGCATGCGGGCCCGCGCCGGTTCGGCGATGGCGCCGGCGATGCCAGGCAGGGAGTAATCGGCGTGTTGCGCATCCATAGTGTGGCCGTGAGCGAAGTGTGGGAGAAGGACGTCGAGCATACTGCAGCCCATCTCCACTCGCAACGGAAAATCCATGCAACCGACCGATCCCGTCCAGGCGGCCACCCACGCCGACCCTTATCCCTACTACGCGGCGCTGGCGGCCCGTCCCGGCCTGGCGTACGACGCCCGGCTCAAGCTGTGGGTGGCAGCCGATGCGGCCACCGTACGCGCCGTGCTGACCCATCCCGACTGCTGCGTGCGGCCGCAGGCCGAGCCGGTGCCGGCCGCCATCGCCGGCGCGGCGGCCGGCCACATTTTCGGCGCGCTGGTGCGCATGAACGACGGCGTCCGCCACCACCAGCCCAAGCTGGCGCTGCAACGCGCGCTGGGCCGCGTCGACCTCGCGCAGGCCCATGCCCGCGCGCACGTGCTGGGCCGCCAGTTGTGGCGCGCCGACGGCCTGACGGACTGGATGCTGGCCGTCCCCGTTTCCACCGTGGCTAGCCTGATCGGCTTCGACGACGCGGCGCTGGCGCCGCTGGCCGCGTGGATGGCGGACTTCGTCGCCTGCCTGTCGCCACTCAGCAGCGAGGAGCAGATAGGGCGCGCCCACGGCGCGGCGCTGGCGCTGCTGGACAGTTTCACGGCCCTGCTGCGGCAGGGCGACGCGCGGCCGGACAGCCTGCTGGCGCAGGTGCGGGCCGAGGCGGCGGCGGTGGGCTGGGACGACGCGCAGGCGCTGCTGGCCAACCTGGTCGGGCTGCTGTCGCAAACCTACGAAGCCACGGCCGGCCTGCTGGGCAACAGCGTGCTGGCGCTGCTGCGCCAGCCGGCGGACGCACGCTGCGCCGCGGCCGACGCGGCCGCGCTGGTGCAGCTTGTCAGCCGGCGCGATCCGCCGGTGCAGAACACGCGCCGCTTCGTGGCGCGCGCCTGCACCATCGGCGGCGTGCGGCTGGAGGCGGGGCAGGCCATCCTGCTGCTGCTGGCCGCCGCCAGCCGCGATCCGGCGGGGGAAGGCCACGCCTTCGGTTTCGGCTACGGCCCCCATGCCTGTCCCGGTCACGCGCTGGCCTGTGCCATTGCCGCCGGCGCGCTGGCGGCGCTGCTGGAGCAGCCCTTGCCGGCCCGGTTGGCATGGCGCTACCGGCCTTCCGTCAATGCCCGCATTCCCGTTTTCTTCCACCCCCAGGCGCAGGAGGCGGCATGATCGCCGTGATTTTCGAAGTGTGGCCGTGCGCCGCCCGCAAGCAGGAGTACCTCGATATCGCCGCCTCGCTGCGGCCGTTGCTGGACCAGGTGGATGGCTTCATTTCGATCGAGCGCTTCCAGAGCCTGGTCGATCCGTCCAAGCTGCTGTCGCTGTCGTTCTTCCGCGATGAGGAGGCGATTGCCCAGTGGCGCCGGCTGGAAGCGCACCGCGCGGCCCAGTCGGCCGGACGTGCCGCCATTTTTGACGACTACCGCCTGCGCATCGCGGCCGTGGTGCGCGACTACGGCTTGCATGAACGTCAGCAGGTGCCGGCGGACAGCCGCCAGTGCCATGGGCGCCAGGATGACGGTGGAAACGGGATTGGTGCGGGCTGACGCGCATGAAGTCTGGTGTTCAGGGCGAGGCGGAACGGCGCACCTGCACGCTGACCCGATAGTCGGGCGCCGCTTCCTTCATGTGGGGCACGCTGTCCGGTTCCACCCCGAGCAGGGTGAAGGTCAGCCCGTTCTGGCTCACGCTCTTGCTGGCGCCGGGCATGTCGGCCGCCAGCACGAAGCCGGCGCTGGCGCCACCCTTGGTGAGCGTGAAGCTGTAGCTGATGTAGCCGGCCCATACACATACGGCGCCCACCCGGCAGCGGCTGTCGTTGACGCGCTCCAGGCGCAGCACGGCCCCCGGCGCTACGGTGGCGCTCTGGCCCTGGGTCAGCACGACGGTGATAGTGGCCGGTGCGGGCGGCGGCGGCGGGGTGTCGCTGGCGCGCGCGCCGCAGCCGGCCAGGCCGGCAAGGCCAGGCAGCAGGAGAAGACAGGTCCACAGTTGGCGCAACAACTTGCTGTTCATGCGTTTCCTTTCGGTCAGGATAGCAACGAGACTAACAAAAGCTGCCCGGTGGCGGCGCACGCACGGCGCGCCGCGAAAAAAACGGCGGGACGGATATGGTACACGCAGCCGGCGCAGCGCCATAAAAAATGCCGCCCGGCGCGTGCGCGGGGCGGCATGGTGCGGGTGGCGCCGGCGGCGGCCGGCTGGCCTCAGACGTAGGCCGCCAGCGCGCCCTTCATCTTCTTGAGCGCGGCCGCTTCGATCTGGCGGATGCGCTCGGCCGAGACGCCGAATTCGTCGGCCAGCGTGTGCAGCGTGGCGCCGGAACCGTCGTCGTTGGCCAGCCAGCGCGCTTCGACGATGCGGCGCGAACGGGGATCGAGCTTGCCCAGCGCCGTCTCCAGCCCTTCGGACTGCAGGCGCGTTACCTGTTCGGCCTCCAGCACCCTGGTCGGCTCGCTCTGCTCGGACGACAGGTAGGCGATGGGGGCGAACTTGTCGTCCTCGTCGTCGGTGGGCGACTCGAGCGCGATGTCGCGCCCGCTCAACCGCGTTTCCATCTCGATCACTTCCTCGCGCTTGACGTCGAGCATCTTGGCCAGGCCGTCGATCTGGGACGGCGTCATGGCGTCCAGCCCCTGCTTGTGGCTGCGCAGGTTGAAGAACAGCTTGCGCTGGGCCTTGGTGGTGGCCACCTTGACCAGACGCCAGTTCTTCAGGATGTACTCATGCATCTCGGCCTTGATCCAGTGCATGGCATACGACACCAGGCGCACGCCCTGGTCGGGGTCGAAGCGCTTGACCGCCTTCATCAGGCCGATATTGCCTTCCTGGATCAGGTCGGCGTGCGGCAAGCCGTAGCCCAGGTAGCCGCGGGCGATCGACACCACCAGGCGCAGGTGCGACAGCACCAGCTCCTGGGCGGCGGCCAGGTCGTTCTTTTCCTTCAGGCGGCGCGCCAGCGAGACTTCGTCGTCGTGCGACAGCATCGGCAGGCGATTGACGGCCGAGATATAGGCGTCCAGGTTGCCCAGGTTGCCAGTGAAGCCGAGGCCCAGAGCACGGTTGTTGGCCGGGACCAACGCGTTCGGTGCGGACATCATAGTCATTTCTTTCCTCGCTAGCTGATATTGCTAAGTGTCAATGTGCCATGCAGCCGGGTCGTCTACACCTGATGTTACGGTTTGTTACCCGCTGCGATCTTGCTTGGGGAAACCGGTCATTCTGTCCCAAAAAAAGTTGCTATTGAGAATATCCGGCCCCGCGATGTTTCATATATTAGCACTCTCCATCGATGAGTGCCAATCGCCATCCCAAATCGCCTTGATAGTAAAAATACTATCAACTTGCAAGGTTCCATGGCCTTTGTAAAAACAAGTGCCGGCGCGGGCCGGCGGCAGATCCGTGCACCACATTCACAGTGGCAATACCCCGCGCCTGATGATGGGATCAGGATGCGGGGGCGAGCTTAAGCAGGACTTAATTGTAGGCCGCGGCGGGCAGAAATACCGTGCGTGAACGCACGGTTGGGGCTTGCCGCTCAGTTCAGGCGGGACAGGTGGCGTTGCACGGACAGCACGGCGCCCACCAGGCCCAGGCCGGCCGACAGGGCCAAGAGGCCGGCCATGGCCAGCGGCGGCAATGGCGTCAGCTGGAATTCGGACGCGTACAGACGGGCGAATTCGGCGATGGCCGTGTTGAGCGGGCGTAAGGCCAGCGCCACGGCGCCCAGGGCCACGGCGCCCGCGCACAGGCCCAGCAGGGCGCCCGTGTAATAGAAGGGGCGGTGGATGAAGGTGTCGGTGGCGCCGATCAGCTTGGAGACGATGATCTCGTCGCGCTGCGTCATCACCTGCAGCCGGATGGTGTTGAACACCACGGCCACCACCACCGTGCCCAGCGTGGCGGCCAGCAGCAGCAGGGCCAGCCGCAGCACGTTGATCAGGGCCGCCAGCCGCTTGACCCAGGCCGAATCGACTTGCACCGTGTCGACCCCGGGCAGGGCGCGGATCTGGTCGGCCAGCGCATCGACGTTGCCGCCGGACTGGGCGTTGCGGAAGGCGTCCAGCTTGAGCACATAGCTGTCGGGCAGGGGGTTCTCGCCCAAGGTGCCCAGCACGTCCGACAGGCCGCTCTTGGTCTTCAGGCTGTCGAGCGCCTTTTCGCGCGGGGTGAAGATGATCCTGGCCTGCTTGTCGGCTACCAGCTGGCGTAGCGTGCCGGCCATCGCTTCCCCTTCCGGCCGCGCCAGGTCCTGCTTGAGGAACACGCTGATCTCGGGATCGACCGACAGTTGCTCGGACATGGGGCGCACGTTGTCGAGCAGGGTCACGCCCGCGAACGGCAGCGCCAGCGCGATGGCCACCACCACGATGTTGAACAGGAAGCTGCCCGGCGCCCGGCGCAGGTGCACCAGCGCCGCCGCCAGCGCGAAGCCGTGTTGCCGTAACCAGTTGCTCATGCTTGCGCTCCCGCGTCGTGCTGGCCGTCGATGCGGCCGTTGTGGAGGTGGATCACACGGGCGGCCGCGTCCAGCATCTGTTCGTCGTGGCTGGAGATGAGGCAGGTCACGCCCACGGAATGGAAGGCCTTGAGCGCGTCGAGCACCTGGTTGGCGCTGGCGCGGTCCAGGTTGGCGGTGGGCTCGTCGGCCAGGATGATCTGGGGCCGGTTGACGATGGCGCGCGCGATCGACACGCGCTGCTGCTCGCCGCCCGACAGGGCCAGCGGCTGGGCCAGCGCCCGCTCCAGCAAGCCCACCTTGTCGAGCGCGGCGCGGGCGCGCTGCTCGGCCGCCGCGCGCGGGGCGCCCGTCACCAGCAGCGGCAACATCACGTTGGCCAGCACCGAGCGGTCCGTCAGCAGGCGCTGCTGCTGGAAGATCAGGCCCAGGTTGCGCCGCAAGAACGGCAGGCCGGCCGGCTTGAGCTTGCCGATGTCCTGGCCGTTGACGATCACCTGCCCGGCGCTGGGGCGCTCCATGGCCGCGATCATCTTGAGCAGCGTCGATTTGCCGGCGCCCGAGGGGCCGGCCAGAAATACCAGTTCGCCTTTTGCCACCGTCAGCGACACGCCGCGCAGGGCGATGGCGTCGGGTGCGTATTGTTTGGTGACGTTCTGGAATTCAATCATAGGCTTCATCCGAGCAAGGCTTCGACAAAATCGGCCGCCACGAAGGGCTGCAGATCCTCAATCTTTTCACCGATGCCGATGAAGTACACGGGCACCGGACGCACGCGGGCGATGGCGGCCAGCACGCCACCCTTGGCCGTGCCGTCCAGCTTGGTGATCACGAGGCCCGTCAGCTGCAGCGCATCGTCGAAAGCCTTGACCTGGGCCAGCGCATTCTGGCCCGTGTTGCCGTCGATTACCAGCAGCGTCTCGTGGGGCGCCCCTTCCAGGCCCTTGCCGATCACGCGCTTGATCTTTTTCAGCTCTTCCATCAGGTGCAGCTGGGTCGGCAGGCGGCCGGCCGTGTCCACCATCACCACGTCGATGCCGCGCGCCTTGCCCGACTGCACGGCGTCGAACGAGACGGCGGCCGGGTCGCCCGACGCTTGCGAAATGACGGTGACGTTGTTGCGCTGGCCCCAGACCATCAGCTGCTCGCGGGCGGCGGCGCGGAACGTGTCGCCGGCGGCCAGCAGCACCGACTGGCCGTGCGACTGCATGTGCTTGGCCAGCTTGCCGATGGTGGTGGTCTTGCCGGCGCCGTTGACGCCGGAAATCATCATCACCAGCGGCTGGTGGCGGCCCAGCTCGAACGGGCGCTGCAGCGGCGTCAGCAGGTCGATCAGCAGCGTCTTCAGGGCCGCCTTGACGGCGGCCGCGTCCAGCAGCTTGTCTTCCTTGACACGGCGCTTGAGGGCGTCGAGCAGGTACTGGGTGGCGTCCACGCCGGCGTCGGCCATCAGCAACGCCGCCTCCAGCTCGTCGTACAGGTCGTCGTCGATCTTGGCGCCCACGAACAGGATGGACAGGTTGGCCGACGTCTTCGACAAGCCCGCCTTCAGGCGCGACATCCACGACTGGCGCGGCGCCGGCTCTTCCACCGTCAGCAGCGCTTCGACGGCCGGCACGGGGGCGGCGACGGGGCCGGCCATGGGGAC